>DATBDB010000169.1:0-69326 GCA_036270155.1 Gaiellaceae bacterium | reverse complement strand
CCAAACGGACAGATCTCGCTGTCCCTATGACCCGCCGTGCCGCCGCTGGTCTGGCCGACGACTAGGGATCTCACAAACACGGACCAGGGTGTTGGACCCGGGGCCTTACTGATGCGATACCCGGTCCGCTGGGCGCAAGCTGGCGGAAGTACGAACCCGCTGTCGCGTCCGCGGACAAGGAGACCGACCGAGGTGAGTAGCGAAAAGCATGTGTGAACCAGCGAGGTACGACGGACCCGTAGGCGACGTGATTCCGGCCGGCTCGTGGGCGAGCCAGGAGACTGCTCCTGCGGACCGCCTGCAACTCGCACGGGAGCTCCACGACGTCGTCGCATCCGGCCTCGCGACGATCGCCTTGCAGGCGGCGCTCGCCGGGCGCGTCCTGTCGGACAACCCGGCGCAAGCGCTCGTCGCGCTCTCCGACATCAGGCAGACGGCCCGCGAGGCGCTCGACGAGCTTCAGACGATCCTCGGCATCCTGCGCACGGCGGACTCCCGCCCTGCCGACCAGACCCCGGGAGTTGCGCGCATCGACGCGCTCGCGTCCGCGGCGACGAAAGCCGGAGTGATGACCGACCTGACCGTCTTGGGCGAGCGGCAACTGCTGCCGTCAGGGGTCGGGCTCGCGGCGTACCGCATCGTTCAGGAATCGCTGACCAACGTCCTGCGCCACTCGCAAGCAACCTCCGCAAGCGTTCGACTCGCCTACGAGCCAGACCGGTTGCTGGTGGAGGTTCAAGACGACGGGGTCGGCAACGACGCCCCCTCCTCGGGCCACAGTCACAGTCACGGCATCCTCGGCATGCGCGAGCGCGCCGCCGCCCTCGGCGGCGAGCTCGAGGCGCGCGCCCTGCCTCAGGGCGGCTTCCGGGTGCGCGCGTCGCTTCCGCTCGGCGGCCGCCGGTGACGAGCGTCCTGCTGGTCGACGACCAGCCGCTCGTACGCGCCGGCCTGAGCGTGCTGCTCGACGCCGAGGACGACATCGCAGTCGCGGGCGAGGCGGACGGAGGGGCCGAAGCGGTCCTTCTGGCGTCCCGGCTCCGCCCCGACGTCGTCGTGATGGACATCCGCATGCGGGGGGTCGACGGCCTCGAGGCAACACGGCAGATCGTCGAAGCGCTTCCCGAGGTGCGCGTGTTGATCCTGACGACCTTCGAGCTGGACGAGTACATCTATGGCGCGCTCCGCGGCGGCGCCAGCGGCTTTCTGCTCAAGGACACCGATCCGTCGGAGCTCGTGCGAGCGATTCGCGTCATCGCCGCCGGCGAGGCCGTGCTCTCACCGAGTGTCACGCGCCGGCTGGTCGGCGAGTTTGCCGCTCGGCCCGAGCGGCCCGGCGCAGGCCCGGAGCAACTCGACCGGCTCACCGACCGTGAGCGTGAGGTCATGGCGCTCGTCGCCGCCGGGCTCAGCAACGGCGAGATCGCCGCGCGCCTCGTGGTGTCGCCCGCGACAGCCAAGACGCACGTCAGCCGTGCGATGCGCAAGCTCGGCGCTCACGACCGCGCGCAGCTCGTCGTGCTTGCGTACGAGACCGGTCTCGTCTACCCCGGCCACGCGCTCGCGCCGCCGGTGACGGGCATCTCGGTGCCGGCAGGGCTCTTGCTCGCCGCCGGCGGCCAGCTCTAAAACGGCTGCGACAACCCGGGGTTGCGACGCGCAGACGTGCGCCCGCGGCGTCGGCGCCAGGTCGTCTGCCGCAGGCGGATGCGAAAGCTCCCCCCGAACAAGAGCAACGCGAGCGGGAGCCCCGCCGCGGCAGCGAGGTAGGACGAGAGCGGACGCTCCTGCACCACTCGTGAGGTCGGGCCGGCCGGGCCGTGGCCCAAGAGCTTGCGCGCGGCTGCACCAGCCCCGGCGAGGTCGCCCTCGGCAAACGGCGCCGACCCGGACACGGCCGGGGCGAGCCTGTCGGCCCACGCAGTGGCCGTCGGGTCGGGCCGGTAGCCGGTCTCGTCCGCGCGCGAGCCGGCGTAGACCCGTTCATCGGCGTGCCAGAAGCGGACGACGATCAGGTCGATCCGTGCCTCGCGAAGCGATCGTGCAGTGCTCCCAACGTCGAAGGCGCTGCTTTCCCCGTCGGTCAGGAGCACTACGAGGCGATGGCGAGCCTGCGATCTGAAGTAGTTCCCGAGCACGAGCTGCGAGAGCGCACCGAAGTCGGTCGAGCGCTTGCGAACCTGCGCGGGCGGCGGCTCGTCGATCGCGAGCGAGTGCTCGGCGACGCGAGAGAAGCCGGCAGCGTCTCCCGTCGGGAAGAGGTTCGGCAGCAGCCGGTCGGTCAACGTCGCGATCCCGGCCGGCACGTCCGGCAGCTGTGCCCGCAGGCGCTCGGCGACTTCGACGGCGCGCGCGAGGCGGGTTGGCGCGTGCGCTGCCCGCGATGCTTCCATCGAGCGCGAGACGTCGACCACGAAGAACGCCTGCGCATCCCGCCGCAGGACGGCTGCGCGGCTCGTGCGAACGACAGGTTGCGCCGCCGCGGCCGCCAGGAGGCCCACCAGCGTCACGACGGCGAGAGCGCGGCCGACCCGTGCACTCCACGGTGGGTGGGCGAGCCCGAGCGTTCGGCGAAGCCGGGCGGCGCGGCGCTCGCGTGCGGCCAGCGCCGCGAGCGGCACCAGCGCGGCAACGCCGGCGAGCGCGGCGAGCGGGGTCAGGAAGGTGACCCCGATCAATAGCCGCTGCCAGCGTTGCCTGATCCCGGAGCAGACTTGGGCTTCCCGGCTGGACGACTCGTACCCGAATGTGGGCGCCGCGTGGCCTGGTCTCGCGCCTGCTGCCGCTTGCGCTCGAGGGCGAGTAGCAGCTCGAGGTCGTACTTCGAGGCATCGTCGTGCGGGTCGAGCCGGATCGCGTCCGCGAACCCGTTTCGCGCGACGGCCACGTACCGCGCCGAGGACCGCGGGTCGGCGGCGGCGTCGGCGAGGGCGAGCACGGCCAGGAGATGCGAGGCGCGCGCCCGATCGGCTGCCGGACCGTGCAGCGCCGCCTGAGCGAGCGACGCACCGGCAAGCCCGCGCCGCTTGAACGCCGCACCGGGAGACAGCCCGGGCCTGGCCGCCTCGTCAGCGAGAGCGCGCCCGCGGCGGAGCTCTGACTGGTCGTTCACGCCGACGAGGGTGCCGCCGATCCTCGCCAGCGGCCCGGGCGGCGTTCCCGACCTCATGTCCCGCGCCGCGGCGAGCACCCCGGAGGCGAGCAGCGCGAGCGCCAGCGCGGCCGTGACGGCGACCGCCGGCCAGAAGCGCAGCGTCAGCTTGACGACTGCCGACCTCACGGCTGCGGCACCCGCCACCGGAGTCGTGGCGCGACGATCTCGTTCCCGGCCAGCGCCACTGCGACGACGCCGAGCAGCACGACGAATGCGACGGGGAACGCCGCCGCGGGGCCGGCCGACGCGACGCGCCTCGGCGGAGGGGCGGCCACGGCAACGCGGTGCGTGCCGAGGTAGGACGCGAACATGCTCATGGTCTCCTTGGAGCGCGGCTCGATCGGCAGCACGCGCAGCTCGACCCCGGGTGTACGCGTGTAGGCAAGCAGCTCGGACTTCAGCCGCCGGTAGTCGCCGACGCCATCGAAGAGGTCACTCACGAGCAGCACCCGGGTCGAGCCCACGCGGTCCCGTGCGACCAGACGCCGCGCAAGGGCGAGCCCACTCGAGATGTTGGTGCCGCCGCTGAAGCTGTTCATCCAGGGGTTGTCCGGATACGCAGCGTCGGTCCTGATCCCCAGGTCCGACCTGGATGGTCGTCCCGTCCGCAACGGTCGGAAATACCGCGCGTATGCGCGGAGCTCCGCCGGCTTCGTGCCCGGTGGAAGCGCCTCCTGCGCGACGTCGGAGAAGAGAACGAGGCCGACTCGCCGACCGCCGCCGGTGTTCGCGGCGAGCGAGTCCAAGAGCGAGCCGACCTGGGCGTACGCCGGGCCTTCGATGCTGCCGGAGAGATCGAGCACGACGATCGTGTTCTTGGGTGCGTAATCCGCCGCGGCGCGTCGGGCGCCGTGGCTGAAGACGAACGCCTCCGCAGCGAGCGCAGCCACGAGCACGACCGCAAATGTCGACCGGACAAGGGCGGTGCGACGCGCGGCGTGACCGAGCAGAGCCGCATCGGCAAGAGGCAGTGCGCTCCGGGGGCTCAGACGCTACCGACCGCTTTCTGCACCTCGGTGGAGAGCTTGAGCATCGGCTCTGCAGCGGGCGCCGAGGACGACCATGCCAGCTCGCGTGCGGCCGGCGCGAGCTGCGCGAGACCGGCTTCACCGAGCTCCCGCGCAAGCCGGTCGACCGCAGAGCGCCGCTTGCCGTCACTCTCGTGTGCGAGGCGCTCTACGCCGGCGAGCGCCGACAGGAGCGCGGGCACCTCGACAGGTGCGAGCGTTGCTTCGGCCGGTCTCCCCCGCCGCCGGGCAAGTCCCGCGGCCGCAGCAACGAGCAACGCGACGGCCGCGACGACAAGGACGCGGCCGACGAGCGTCGGATCGAGGGCGCTCGACGCAGGCGGCAACGCTTCGGCAACGCGGAGCTGCGGCCGGCGCCGATCCGCAGGCGTGAGCCGCGAGGCGGCAAGGAGCGGCGGCCACGCCGCCTCGGCCAAGTGCAGGCGCCCGCTCCGGTCGCGGTAATGCACGCGCGCGGGCGCGAAGGCGACCGTCCTCTGAGCTACACCGGGAGCGCACGAGAGCGTGATGCAGACGAGCGTTGCGTCGAGCCGCACCGACGTCGGCTTGCGCACGACTCGAGCATGCCCAACCGGTTTGTACGGCCCGAAGCTCGCGTCGATCGTGACGGTTCGCGGATCTACTCGGCGCGGGTCAAGCGCGACAGTGACACCGGCTCGAACCCTGTCACCGAAGAGGTGCGCACGTGGAGTCACAGCAGCGACCACGGTCAGCGGCAGTTGCGGCCGCGCACCGCTCCCTCGGTTCACGAGCAGCGAAACGAGTGCGACCGCAATCGCAAGCCCGAGCACCGCCGCCGCCGCCGCTTTCAAAGGCGGCCGCGGACGCCCACGGACCGCGCCTCCGCCCACTCGTGGAAACCCCGCCAGACCGACGCGTCGTCGTGGTGTGCGAGCTGGATCGTGTCCAGCCCGAGCCGGTCGAACTGCGCGGACAACGCGAGGAAGCGTTCCTCGTTTGCCATGCGCCGCGCAGCGCACTCCCGCCGCGTCAGGAGTGTCGGGCGCACCTGCCGAGCATCCGGGTCCCAGATCGGCAGCACCACGCCGTCCGCCTCCGGGAAGCTCTGTTCCCACACGGGGTCCTGGAGCACGACGGGGACGATGTCCCAGCCCCGTTCGACCGCTTCCCGCCAGACGTCCTCGGGCGGGAGAGCCAGAAAGTCCGAGATCACGAAGACGAAACTGCCCCTGCCGAGCCTCCCGATCGCGAGGGCCTCGAGCGCGTGCGCGAGGTCGTTGTCCTCCTCGCGGAAGACGCAGCGCGCGCGCCGTGCGCTCGCGCTGAGCACGCGTCCCGCCGAGCCGCACGCGTACGGCTTGCAGAGCCAGGGCGACCAGTTCGGAAAGAGCGCCATCGACGGCCGACGGTCGCGGACGAACAGGACCTGCGTCGCGTTCTCGGCGAAGTGCTCGCGAACAACGAGTTCGTCCCGCCCCGAGGCCGAGGAGAGCCGCGCCGATGCGCGATGGTCGATCCGCCGCACATCGTCCCCGTGCTGGTACGGACGCGTGCCGACGAGATCGCCGCCGCGGCCCCGGCGTGCCGAGCGAAGCGCGCCGTGAGCGGAAGCGTTGACTCGCCGTCGAGGGACCAGCGGGACAGCGGGCTCTGCAGTCACGGGTACCCGGACGCCCTCCTAGGGGCGCCCTGCGCGTGAGACGCAGAGCTCACGGAACTGCTCGAAGGACTCTTCCCGAGACTGCGAGCGCGTCGCCGCAACGAACGCGTTCGTGAAGATGATGCGGTGCCCGAGCACGGAGAGGAACAGCGTCTCGATGTCCTCCGGCTCGACGTGCATGCGTCCGTTCAGAAGCGCGAACGCGCGCACGGCGCGCTCGAGCGCGAGCGAGCCGCGCACCGACGCTCCGAGCTCGACGATGTCGAGTTCACGCGTCGCTCCGACGAGATCGACGATCCATTTCAGCAGGAGACTGTCGACATAGACGTCCGCGACTGCACGCTGCAGCTCGCACACCTCGTCGATCGTCACCGACGGGCGCAAGCTGTCGAGCGGGTGCCCGTTGCGCTGGTCGCGAATGATCTGCAGCTCGTCGTCCGGTCCGGGGTAGCCGAGCGCCGTGCGCAGGAAGAAGCGATCGAGCTGCGCTTCCGGCAAGGGAAAGGTGCCCTCGTACTCGATGGGATTCTCCGTCGCCAGGACGAAGAACGGGTGCGGCAACTGCCGTGTCCTGCCGTCCGCGGTCACCTGTCGTTCGGCCATCGCTTCGAACAGCGCCGACTGCGCCTTCGGGGTGGCGCGGTTGATCTCGTCGACGAGTACGACGTGCGCGAAGACCGGACCTGGCCGAAACTCGAGCTCACGGGTGCCCTGGTTGAAGACCGACATGCCCGTGACGTCCATCGGCTGCAGATCGGAGCTGCACTGGATCCGGGAGCACTCGGCGCCATCGATGGAGCCGGCAATCGTCCGTGCGAGCATCGTCTTGGCGGTGCCCGGCACGTCCTCGAACAGGACATGGCCCTCGCACGCCAGCGCGGTCACGACGAGGCGGATCTGGTCCGACTTGCCGCGAACAACCGACTCGAGGTTGGCCGTGAGGCGCTGCGCGATCTCGACGGCGCGATCGAATCCGCGCCCCTTCGGCTCCGCCGCCGGCACCGAATGAAGACGCGGTCCCCGCGCCGAGCGCCCGGCCCGGACCAGGTAAGCGGTCGGATTGCTCGGTGCCCCCACGATGCGGCGCTCGACGTCGTCGCTCACGCCGCGAGCGTCTCCCTCGGCTCGCTTCGCCGACTGCGGATCGATTCCGCGCAGTGCTCGCACAGCGCGGATTCGAGCCTCGGGGGTGCGGGGGACGCGAAGGAGCGCAGGTCCCGGATCGCGCGCTCGGCTTCGACCCACTCCTCACCGCGCAGCACGCGCAGGCACACCGAGCATGCAGTGAGGGGGTTCGCATTCACGAGGTCCAGGATCGCGGTCGGCCGCCTCGCCGTCGTCACGGTCAGCACCTATCTCACGTCCCGACCGGCCGGAGTTTCGGACTACGCGCTAGCCGGAACGCTGGCTCCACGAATCCCGTCCACACGCCCTACGCCGCCGTTCGCTCGGCCCACACCTGGTGGACGTGGTGGTCGCTGTGATGGTCGCGGCGCGCAACTCCTGTTTCCGCGGCGGCGTCTGCGACCGCTCGGGCGACGGCTTCTGCGACGTCGCGGTTGAAGACGCTGGGAACGATGTACTCAGCGCAGAGCTCGTCGTCGCTGACGACGGCGGCGATCGCCTCCGCAGCGGCGAGCTTCATCTCCTCGTTGATCGTGCTCGCCCGCGCTGCGAGTGCGCCGCGGAAGACGCCGGGGAACGCCAGCACGTTGTTGATCTGGTTCGGGTAATCCGAGCGGCCGGTCGCCATGATCGCAACGTCGAGTCCGACTTCCTCGGGCGAGACCTCGGGGACGGGATTTGCCATTGCGAAGACGATCGCGTCCCGTGCCATCCGGCGAACCGCCGCGGCGGAGAACGCGCCGGGCACGGACAGCCCGATGACGACGTCGGCACCTGGAATGACGTCGTCGGCGCTCCCGCGTCTGCCTTCGGGATTCGTCCGTTCGGCGATCCTCGCGCGCACCGGGTCGAGGCCCGGGCGGCCGGAGTAGAGCACGCCGTCGATGTCGGTGACGATCAGCTCGCCGACACCCTCGGCGAGGAGGATTTCCGCGGTGGCGGCCCCGGCTGCGCCGGCGCCGACGATGACGACGCGCGCGTCCTCAGCGCGCTTCCCCACCACCCGCAGCGCATTGACCAGCGCGGCCACGACGGCGATCGCAGTCCCGTGCTGGTCGTCGTGGAAGACGGGAATGTCGAGCTCCTCGCGCAGCCGCTGCTCGATCTCGAAGCACCGTGGCGCGGAGATGTCCTCGAGATTCACGCCCCCGACCGTGGGCGCGAGCATCCGGACAAACCGGACGATCTCGTCGACGTCTTGCGAATCGACGCAGAGCGGGAACGCGTCGACACCGGCGAACTCCTTGAAGAGCAGCGCCTTGCCTTCCATGACGGGCATTGCCGCAGCCGGGCCGATATTGCCAAGGCCGAGCACGGCGCTGCCGTCGCTGACGATCGCAACCGTGTTGGCCTTGATCGTCAACGCCCAAGCCTTCGCCGGGTCCTCGTGGATCGCCGTGCAGACACGAGCGACCCCGGGGGTGTAAACCATCGAAAGTTCGTCGCGTGTCTTGACTCGCGTCCGCCCCTGGATCTCGATCTTGCCGCCGACGTGCAACAGGAACGTGCGGTCCGAGACGTTCTCGACCTCCACCCCGGCAAGCGCCCGCACCTGGGCGCTTACGGCCTCCCCGTGTGCGGGGTCGGAGCACTGAAAGGTGACGTCGCGTATGACCTCGCCGTTCTCGACGCGAACGAGATCGATCGCGCCGACGATCGCGCCGGCGTCCCTGATCACGCCGGCGACCCGTGCAAGAGATCCGCGCTGCCGAGGGACGCGCATGCGCAAGGTGATGCTGTAGGCCGGCGACGGCTGAGGGGAGACGTTGACCCGCGGCGCAAGGGCGTCACCGGAGGGTGCGATGGCGTTCGTATCGGGACGGATGCTGTCCACGCTTCCGCCTCCTTCCGTGTGGGATTGACGAATGGGCAAGCGCGCGAGCGCTCGCAAGGAGATGGTTGCTCTGCCGTGAGGCCGTCGAGGTGGTCGACGGGACTGTCTTACCTGTCCGGTGCAGCTATTCGAGCTCGGCTGCCGCGGGCGGCGCCGGCGCCGGGCGAGCTCAGTGATCGTCCCCGCCACGCGGGCAGTCCGCCCGGTGACCGCCGCGACCCAAGCAGCGCGGACACACGCCCTCGTGCTCGTAGAGCGACCAAAGAACGACGCTGGCCAGGAGGAAGGCCATGACGAAGGCGGGGTTCATCAGAGAATTGGGTCGCCGGCGGCCGTAGGCCTACGTCGCCTCGGCCCCTGTCGCGTCGACGAGTGCGATGGCCAACTGCTTCTGCGCAGCAAGCAGGCGCTCGACCAGGTCGAACGTCGTCTCGACGAGCTCTCTCGGTGGAAGCGGTTCGAGCGACCAGCTCGACGCAGACTGGCCGACGTCGAAGGCTCCGCCCCAGGACTCCACCGCGTCGGCGAACGTCTGCTGGGCGTTCTTCATCGTGTCGAGGAAATCCAGGAACTGCTGCTGGGCCTCGTTCATGTCCATCAGGTTGAAGCTCATGTCTCGACCTCCGAATCCGAACGTGCGGAACCTCTCCTGTGGATCCTCGCCGTGGCGCGGTTCTGCGTCATCGGCTGTTGAGATGCTCTTTCGCTTACCACGCGAGACGACGAGGCATACGCCGCTCGAAGCACACACGGACGGCTGCGGCGGGCAGCTCCTCCCGTCACGAAGGTCAGTGGCGCCTGCGGGCCGGACCGCCGTAGCGTTGTGCTGCACCGCGTAATCAAGGAGAACGGAGAACGCCGTGGGCATCGTCGTCACTGGAGCATCCGGGCAGCTCGGCCGGCTTGTCGCACACGAACTGCTCGAGCTCGTGTCGCCCGGAGAGGTAGTGCTCGTCAGCCATCGGCCGGAGAGCCTGCGTGATCTTGCCGACCGCGGTCTCGCCGTTCGCCATGGCGACTTCGACGATCCCGCCTCGCTTGTCGAAGCGTTCGCCGGCGCTACGCGGGTGCTCGTGATCAGCAGCGGCCTGAACAACCTTGGCCGGCGCGTCGACCAGCATCGCGCAGCGATCGAAGCCGCGGCGGGGGCCGGCGCGCAGCACGTCGTCTACACGTCGATCTCCAACCCAGCCAAGGGAAACCCGCAGCGGGTCGTGTCGGACGAGAGCCGGGCGACCGAGGAGGTGCTCCGGTCGAGCGGACCTGCGTGGACGATCTTGCGCTACGGAAGCTACTCAGAGGTTCAGGTTCCGCCCGGGTCGCTCGCGGTTGCCCACGGCAAGATGTACACGAACGCAGGGAACGGTCTCGTGGCCCCGGTCTCGCGTCGCGACTGCGCCGCAGCCGCGGCGGCCGTACTGACGGGCGACGGGCACGAGGGCAAGACCTACGACATCACCGGCCCGGATCGGCTCTCGCAGCAAGACCTCGCGGCGCTCCTCTCGGAGGTCAGCGGACGTGCCGTGAAGGTGCATAACGTGACCGACCGGATCCTCGGCTGGGGACTCACGAAGTCGGGATTCCCCAAGCCGATCGCCCGCGAGATCGTGGAGTTCGGCAAAGCGATTCGCGAGGGGTACTACGACGTGGTCGACTCCGACGTCGAACGGCTCACCGGAAGGGAGCCGCGCCCGCTTCGCGACGTGCTGATCGCTCACCGGGGCGAGCTGCTCGAAGCCGCCGCCTGAAAAACCGCTGCCTGAAAACGCGGCGGCGCCCGCAGTCCGCGGGCGCCGCCGGATGTTCACAGGGCCTCTTCGCTACGGCAGTGTGTGCTGCAGGAAGAAGTCGACCATCGCCTGGCTCTCGCTCGGGCCTGAGGGGTCGGAGTAGGGCTCGCAACCGCAGCCACCCGACCACGCGTGGTTCATTCCGTGGATGACCCAGTACTGGATCAACTCGCCCCCGTGGCCGTTGCCGTAGCTGGTGACGGTGTACGAGCGTCCACCGGACACCTGCTTGTTGGCCGTCGAGGTCGCCGCGACGGGGATCGAGCCGTTGCCCGAGCCGTCATCGGCCAGGTCGTCTGTCACTTGCCACTCGCGCACGATGCGGTCACCGTTCGCCGGAACGACAGTGGTGTCCGCGTCCCCCTGGAAGACGATGACCGGCACCGCCCGCGCCTGGGCGCCCATCGCCTTGTACGCGGCCTGGCCTGCAGCCGTGGGGTCAGGCCCCGGAGAGCCGACGCACGGGAGGCCGTTGTACTCGCAGCCCGAGCCGCTGCCGACTGCGGCGTAGAGGTCCGGGTAGCTCGCGCCCATGACGTTCGCCATCGCGCCGCCTGCGGAGAAGCCGAGGACATACGTGCGCTTCTTGTCGATCGAGTACTGCTGCTGGACCTGCTGCGTGATGCCGGCGATGATCGAAGCCTCACCGGCGCCGCGCTGCATGTTCGCCTGCGTGAACCAGTTCCAGCAGCTTTGCTGATTCGCGCTCGACGGTTGTGTGGGATAGACAACGATGAAGCCCTTCGACTCTGCGATCGTGTCGAGCGCCGAGAGCTGTCTGAAGACGTCGGCCGATTCGGTGCAACCGTGCAGAGCGACGATCAGTGGCACCGCGGTTCCGGCCTTGTAGGTGGACGGCACGTAGAGCTGGAACTGCCGTGTGCCGGCGGCGTTTGTGTAGCTGTCGTTGGAGAGGGTTCCGGCCGCGCCAGAGGAAGCCGAGCCGGAGGTACCTCCGGGCGGTGGTGCGGGCGCCGTCGAGCCGGGCAGTGTCGATCCCGATCCCGGCAGCGTCGAGCCCGGCAGTCCCGGCAGCGTCGAGCCGGGGAGCGTGGAGCCCGGCAGCCCGGGCAGTGTGGAGCCCGGAAGCCCGGGCAGCGTCGAGCCCGGGAGCGTGGAGCCCGGGAGTAACGACCAGGGCCACGGCAGGGTCAGTCCCGATCCGGTCGGGACGGTTCGCGTTGGGGTCGCCGAGGCGGCGCGCGCGACGCCTGCGACGAAGGCCGATAGTGCGAGAACTGCGCACACGGCCGCGGAGTTTCGTGCGTATCTGCTCATGTCTCCACGCTAGGCGGAGGTACCGGTAGCGTCCATCCCGAAACACCGAGAAGTTCGAAACACCGTCTGGTGCACGTTCACAAGCCGGCGCCGAGCCGCTCTGGGACTCAGCAGACGGGGGTAAAGCCGGGATTCGCAGGGCCCTTGCGGGCCAGCGCGTTCTCGACCCACTGCAGGGCGACCGGGTCGGACGGGATCGACAGATGGGAGACGTAGTCGGCCGGACAGTCGGTCTGGATTGTGACATTCGTCACGCGGATGGCCGGCCCGGTAAGGAAGGCCGAGGTGTACGGAACAAGGATCGCATCGTCGAGTGACTGTACGACGGTGTAGTCCACCGGGCCTGGAGTCTCGTCGCCGCGGTTCAGCTTCGTGAGGAATGCGGATCCCCAGAGCTGCTCGACGCATGCGGCGCAGGGCGAGCCCGTGGCCGCGATCGCGGGATTCATCGTCCCGTGGTTCGACGGCGAGAGGCCGATCAAGTCTTCGACCTTCTGAGCTCCGTCGAGGAACTTGATGTAGTAGCGCGGCAACATCCCGCCCTGCGAGTGGCCGACGATCGAGACCTTGGTTGCATGCGTTCGGGCCAGGACGTCGGTGATGAAGCTCGCGAGCTTCCGCGCCGATCCTCCGATCTCCGCGGTGCCGTCGTTGCCGTACTCGAATCGGTAGACGCAGTAGCCGCGCTTCACGAGAGCGGGGGCAAGGACGTCCCACTTCGTCACCACGATCGTGCCAGGCACGAGCAGCACCGGATACGGATGGCGCGCGCTCGGCCTGCACGAGCCTGAGCCACCCCGCTTGGCGGCAGCGGCACTCTTGGGGGCAGCGGCGTTCTCGGCGGCGGGTGCGCTCCCGGCAGGGGAGGCGCTCCCGGCGGGGGCTGCGCCGCCGGAGCTCCGCGGGTGCAGCAAGATCACCAGGGCGAGCACGAAGGCGGCGGCGGCGAACAGGACCGCCGCCGCAACTGCCCCCACCACCCAACGACTCACGGGCCTAGGCAGACGAGCTTTCCGGTCTTGGCGAGGGCAATGACCTTCTTGGCGCTCGTGTCCGCGGGCACGATCACCGGCTTCGCGTTCGGCCGGGCGCGACCGACGCAGACGCCCCCGCCACGCTTCGGAAAGACGATCCGGTTGCCTGCCGGCACCTCGTAGGCAACGGCGGCCGGATGGAGAACGCGTGCGATCGCCGGCGTCACGCAGACGAGCGCGCCGTTCTTGGCGAGCGTGAGCACATGGCCCACCGGTACGGACGGCTGGCTGCCCGCCAGGTTGACGCAAACATCGGGAGTCGCAACCGTGGGTGGAGGGTTGTTGATGATCGTGGTGTTGGTGGTGTTGTTGGTCACCGGCGTGGTCGAGATCGTGCCCGCCACCGTGATCGGAGCCCCGACGACGACCGTCGTCACCGTCGTGACCGCCTGAGCGAAGCCACCCGGCAGCACCGGCGGAACGAACTTCGGCAGACCGGCCCGGGTCGGATCGGTGGAGGTGACCGCCGGATCGATGGAGGTGGTCGTCGAATCGTCGGAGGTCGTCGTCGGATCATCGGAGGTCGTCGTCGGATCGTCGGAGGTCGTCGTTGGATCGCTCGAAGTCGTCGTTCCCGTCGTCCTGGTCCTCCCAGACGTCGTCGGCGTGGTCGCCGTGGTCGACGGATCCGTCGACGTCGTCGCTCCAGTCGTCGGCTGCGGCGGTGTGGTGGACGCTGTTGACGTCGTCGTCGGCCCGTTGCCCTCCGCTGCCGCGGACGAGATCGTCGCGGCGGCGACTCCTGAGCTGGCCAACATCACGGCCGTGAACAGCAGCGTTATCCGCCGCCTCAGTAGAGAGCTCATCTGATCGAAACCTCCGGTCGAATTACGCTAGGACGCGCCGCCCACCGCCGGTCCCCGACCTGGGCGACAACATGAATGGCCTAGCCTGCAGCTTCCGGCCCTCGTGGTCGGCTGGCCCGTGGACCAGGATGAGCCGCCCCGTTGGGCACACGTTCGGGGATCAGGCAGCGGTGGAGGCGGTGATGCCCGCAGCGTGAGCGAGGGCGATCGCCTCGGTGCGCGACCGTACCTCGAGCTTCTGAAGGATGTTCGAGACGTGGAACTTCACTGTCCGGTCGGCGATGAAGAGCCGTTCGGCGATCTCGCGGTTCCTGAGGCCCGCGACCACCAGTTCGAGCACCTCACGCTCGCGCTCGCCGAGCCCGATCAGGCGTCTCACAGCAGGTGTGTCGGGCGGCGCCGCGGCCTCGTGCCGAGGCAGCTCGCAGGTCAGGGTCGTTCCCCAGTGCATGGCGGAGTCGACAGCCGAAATCCCACGGAGGGGCGCGACGATCCGCTGGATGTCGGCAGCCTCCGTCGCGAGATCGGCCCCTCCATCGGCCGCCGCGCCGTCGTCTGCGATCGTCACCGTCAGCGCGTCCGACGTGAGCCGCCAATGCACCCGGAGCTTCGTGGCCTCGCCGCGGCGGATCGCGTTGAGCACGGCCGTGCGGGTGACGAGCCGGCCTGCCTGTGCGATCGAACTGTCTACGCGTGCGTCTTCCGGATCGTCCAGCCCGGTCACGAGCCGAAGCCCTGCCGACTGAGCGAACCCTCCAGTCTCCACCGCCACTTCGGCAAAGACGGTCTGGAGCGCGACCTGCGTAGCCGCGAGCTCATGTTCCGCCGACGCGCGCAGCTCCATCAATGCCTCGGAGGCGAGGTCGATCGCCTGAGCAACACCGGCCGGCGCGTTGCGGAGGCCTGAGGCCGCGGTCGCGGCCCGCAACGTGTGCAACAACGACGACAGGGTCGCACTGTGGCGGCTGGAAAGGTCGACGCGGATCCGCTCACGCTCCGCGCTCACCGCGCGCACGAATCCGAGCGTTCCCGGAGCCGGGTCGACCTCGAGTCCGCGAAGACGGGCCGCGGCAAGCAGCGCGACTTGTGTCGCGGCGCGCTCCTGGCGCGGACCGACCGTCAACGGAGCGGTGGCGCCGACGATCAGCGCCACGTCGCAACCTTCGACGTTCGCCACCCAGCCGCTGATGCGAAGTCCACCAACGACGTCGGGCAGGTCGAGCGGATACACGTCGCCGTGCGCCGGCTGCGCGTTCCCGCAGAGCTTCCACCACTCGGCTTCGGCGAGCCGCTCGCTCAAGTTGGGCGGAGCGGCGACCTGAACCGGCGATGTCGACGATCCTGGCGTTACCAGCACCAGAGCATCGTGTGGAACGAGGGGCCGTAGCGCAGCCTGTGCCCGGTCGGCGAGCTCCGAGCGAGGCGCGCACACGAGAGCGGCGAGCGCGCCGGCGTCGAGCTCTTCGCCGGCCGGGTGGCGCTGCGCGGCGGCCTGGGCCGAGGGCTGGGGGACAAGATCGAGGGAAGCAAAGTCTACGCTCATGGAGCACACATGATCCGCTGCGGCGGGGGCGCCGTCGTCGGTCGGCCGGTGACTCTTTCGGTTGAGGCACGCGACGTAGCGCTTTACGTCCAGTGCGGTACGCGGGGCAGGCGGACCTGCTCTCTGGGACAGCTTCCTTTCCACGTTTCCGTGCCTACGCTGGCCGAATGTCCACGCTCCAGCGGGACGCCCGTCCGCGATGAACAAGCTCTATCCGAGCGCTGACGCCGCGGTCGCGGACCTGGTCGACGACGGGAGTACGCTCGCCGTCGGCGGCTTCGGCTTGTGCGGTATCCCGGAGGCGCTGATCAGAGCGCTCCGCGACACCGGCCGGCGCGACCTCACCGTGATCAGCAACAACGCCGGCGTCGACGGATTCGGCCTGGGGCTCCTACTCGAGACGCGTCAGCTCTCCCGGATGATCTCGTCCTACGTCGGCGAGAACAAGGAGTTCGAGCGGCAGTATCTCGCCGGCGAGCTCGAGGTCCAGCTGACGCCGCAGGGCAGCCTCGCCGAGAAGCTGCGCGCAGGGGGTGCGGGCATCCCGGCCTTCTTCACGGCGACCGGCTACGGCACGGTCGTCGCAGAGGGAAAGGAGGCGCGGGAGTTCGACGGCCGCTGGCACATCCTGGAGGAGGCCCTCGTCGCCGACGTGTCCCTCGTGCAGGCCTGGAAGGGCGATCGCTCGGGCAACCTGGTGTACCGGCGGACGGCGCGGAACTTCAACCCCGTGTGCGCCGCCGCGGGCCGTGTGTGCGTTGCGGAGGTCGAGCACCTGGTCGACACCGGCGAGCTCGACCCCGACCAGATCCACACGCCGGGCATCTACGTCGACCGGATCGTCCTGAACCCGACTCCCGAGAAGCGGGTCGAGCAGCGCACCGTGAGGGAGTGACCGTGGCCTGGACCCGCGACCAGATGGCGGAGCGCGCCGCGCAGGAGTTGAGCGACGGCTTCTACGTCAATCTCGGTATCGGCCTCCCCACTCTCGTCGCCAGCTACATCCCCGAGGGGGTCGACGTCTGGCTACAAAGCGAGAACGGCCTGCTGGGGATCGGCCCATTTCCACGCGAGGACGAGGTCGACCCCGACCTGATCAACGCCGGCAAGCAGACGATCACCACCGTCCCCGGAGCAAGCACCTTCTGCAGCGCCGAAAGCTTCGCCATGATCCGCGGCGGCCACGTCGATCTCGCGATCCTCGGCGGCATGCAGGTTTCCGCCCGCGGCGACCTCGCCAATTGGATGATCCCGGGCAAGATGGTCAAGGGAATGGGCGGTGCGATCGATCTGGTCGCGGGCAGTCGGCGCGTCGTCGTGCTGATGGAGCACACGGCCAAGGGTCAGCCGAAGATCCTGCCGGAGTGCACACTGCCGCTGACCGGTGTCGGTGTCGTCGATCGTGTCGTCACCGACCTCTGCGTCCTCGACGTGACGGACGGCGGGCTCGAGCTCGTGGAGCTCGCGCCCGGCGTCACGCGCGACGACGTCGAGGCTGCGACCGCAGCCCCGATCCATCATCTATAGCTTCTTGAAGCGCCAGGTTGCGAGGCTCGCCGAAACGACGATGATCCCGCAGCACCACGCGACGGCGTAGAGCACCGGACTCCGCACCGGCCCCGTTCCCAGCATCAGCGCGCGGATCGCATTGGCCGTGTAGCTGACCGGCTGCCGGTCGGCGAACGCCCTGAGCCAGTAGGGCATCGACGCCGTCGCGGTGAACGTCGACGCCGCGAAAACAAGCGGGAAGGCGATGACCGACCCGGCGACCGCGGCGGTTTCCGTATTGCGCATGAAGAGCCCGATCAAGGTGAAGAACCACGAGACCGCGTAGCCGAAGAGCAAGGCGAGTCCGGCGCCGGCAACGACCTGAGGCCAGCTGTTGTGGAAGCGGAAGCCGACGAGGAGACCAAGGCCGATGATCAACGCGATCGTGTACGCGAGCCGCACCAGATCCGCCAACGTACGTGCCGCGAGAATCGCGCCGCGGCTCGTCGGCAGGGATCGGAACCGGTCCGTCGCTCCCTTGCTGAGGTCGTCCGCCACACCCACGGCGGAGGACGAGCCTCCGAAGAGGGCGGTCTGCACGACGATGCCCGGGATCAGGTAGTCGACGTAGCTGGGATAGCCCGGAACGATGATCGCCCCGCCGAAGACGTAGCGAAAGAGCAAGACGAACATGGTCGGCAGGAGCAGGCCGAGAATGATCAGCTGCGGCATGCGCACAGCAAGCAAGAGGCTGCGTCGCGTCAGCCGGAGCGTGTCCACGACGAAGGTCCACGGATTCTGGGACCTGCCGAGGCTGATGCCTTCGGGGACCGGGAACGCGCTCACGCCGGCGCCGTCCGGGTCTCGGTACTGCGGCCGGGAGATGATGGCCGTGCGACGGCGGCGCGCGACTCCGCGCCGGGGGCCGTCAGAGCGAGGAAGACGTCGTCGAGCGACGGCCGACGTACACCGAGATCGGCGATCGAGATGTTCGACTCCTCGATTCGGCGCGCGGCCGCCAGGAGCGTCTGTACCCGTTCGGTCGTCGGCAAGGTGACGCGTTGGTCGCGCATGTCGGCGACGGGCCGGCCCGTGCCGAGCCCGTCGAGCAACTGGACGATGCGGTCGACGTCGGCGGCGTTCGTCGCGCGCACCTCCAACACGTCCCCGCCGACGCGCTGCTTGAGCTCGTCCGGAGTGCCGCCGGCGATCACGCGTCCCCGCTCGATCACGACGATCTGATCCGCGAGCCGGTCGGCCTCCTCCAGGTACTGCGTCGTCAAGAGCATGGTGGTGCCGTCGCGGACGAGATCCTCGATCAGCTTCCAAAGCTCAATGCGGTTGGCCGGGTCGAGGCCGGTGGTCGGCTCGTCCATGATCAACACGGCGGGCTTCCCCACGAGGCTCGCCCCGAGGTCGAGCCGACGACGCATGCCGCCCGAGTACGTGCGGACGAGCTGATTGCCGACCTGCGCCAGCCCGAGCCGCTCGAGCACCTCCTGCGACCGCGCACGCGCATCGCGGCGATGCAGCCCGTACAGGCCGGCGACGAGCTCCAGGTTCTCACGGCCGCTGAGGCCGTCGTCCACCGCGGCGAACTGGCCCGCGAGACCGATCAGCTGGCGCACCCGCGCGGCGTCGCGGCGGATCTCGATACCGGCAATCTGCGCCCAGCCCGTGTCGGGCGCCAACAGCGTCGCCAAGATGCGGACCAGCGTGGTCTTCCCAGCGCCGTTGCGACCGAGGAGGCAGAGGATGGTTCCCTGTGAGACGACGAGGTCGACTCCGGCGAGGGCCACGTTCGAGCCGTACGACTTGCCGAGCCCGCGGGAGACGATCATCGGGAACCCGGTCATGCGAGCCTGCCGCCGAAAGCGACCCAGCGGCAGTTCCCGGTCCGCAGTCGATGGACGACGAGCGAACCGGGAACCGCCGGCCGGGGAAGCGGCGGTACGACGCTCGGGCCGACGCCGGGGAGGATGGAGCAGGCCCGAGGCATGTCACCACGATGCCTCCCCCCGTCCTGCCACGCGGCTGTCCGCACGGACGGTCGGCGCTGACCCAGCTTCCAGGCCTCCTCGATGCCGACGGGATGAATGCTGTGCGCGATGCGAGCGAATCGGAGGGCGCCCGCCTGATGCCTTACGCGCGGCACAGGTTGATCCGCCTCTATTACGAGTCGACCGGGACGGGCACGCCGGTGCTTTTGATCAACGGACAGGGCACGACACTCGACTCGGCCTGGCGGACGATCGACGTCCTCGCTCGCTCGTTTCGCGTGCTCGCTTTCGACAATCGCGACACTGGGCAAAGCTCGTTCACGCCGTTGCCGTACTCGGCGATGCAAATGGCAGACGACGCGATCGCCGTGCTCGACGCCGCGGACGAGGAGAGCGCCCACGTCTACGGGATCTCACTCGGCGGGATCGTCGCGCTCGACCTCGCGCTGCGCCATCCTGATCGGGTGCGCGCCCTCGTCCTCGGGGCCACGACAGCGGGCGGCCCAACTGCGATTCCGCACGACCCGCAGACGCTGACCTTCTTTGCCCGCGTCGGCGCGATGGCGCCCGAAGAGGCCGAGTGGGCCGCTGTGCCCTACACATACGGCCTCACGACCCGCCGCATGCACGCGCAACGGATCGCGGAGGACATCGCGCGGCGCCTCGATTCCCGTCCGGAGAACATGCCGCTCGCCACGCTCGCCTACATCCACCAGGTGGCCGTCGCGGCGACGCACAACCGGATGCTCAACGTCGCGCACATCACCGCACCGACACTCGTCGTTCACGGAGAGGAAGACGCCACGATGTCGCCAGAGAACGCCCGCATCATGGCGGAAACGATCCCCGGAGCGGAGCTGCAGATGTGGCCTGGCGCCGGCCACGCCTACGTCACCGACGAGCCGCGCGCCGACGAGGAAATCGCCAAGTTCCTGCTCCAGCACGAGGCAGCGTAGGGCGCGCGAGCTCAAGTCGAGAGGACGTCGCGGTAGAGCTTCGCGAACGCTGCCGCTGCGTCGCTGTCGAACTGCGCGCGGCGATAGCGCAGCGCGATGTGGAGCCGGTCGTCGAACGTCGCGACGCCGAAGGACGCCCCGAGCGGCATGCGGTTCGGCGGCGAGAACCACACCGCATCGATCGTGCCTGCGTCATCACCCAACCGCGGGAAGTCCCCGAGCACACCAAGGTTCGACAACGAGGCGGTGTCGACGACGACGTTGCCGGTGAGGGGGATCAGCGCCGGGAGCATCCGCTTGATCGCAAGAGGCAGGGTGCTCAACCGCCGCAGCTGGTCCACAACCGACCCGGCAAGCCGCTGCTCCTTGATCCTGCGCGTCCCTTTCACAGCCGCCTCGAGGGCGGTCTCCAGATCGTCTCGTTGGCCGCGGCCGACCGAGACGGTCGTGTAGGAGGCGAGGTTGGCGAGGACCTCGGTACGCCATTCGGGCGGCCGAAGATTGACCGGCATCGTCAACGCGATTCGACGCGCCGGCCGGTGGTGCTCCCGGTTCCAGCGCTCGATCGCCACTGCGAGGCCTGCGAGCAGGACATCGTTGAGGGTCGTGCCGGGCGAACGGTGGCCGCGGAAGACCTCCGTCTCCTCCGCGGACAGCGCGAGCAACTCGAAGCCGTAGCCCGGGCAGTCGGCGCCGCCCTCCGTCGCGAGCCGCGCCGGAGGTCCCGCCAGCCAGTCGTCGACGGCCTGCAGCCACGCGGCGCGCCTCCGCTCGAAGCGTTCCGCCGGGGAGGCGGCGCCGGCCAGGGCGTAGACGTCGCGAACCTCGAGTGGGTCGATCGGCGGGAGCAGATCCTCGACGCCGGCGTACGCGCGCAGGATCGAGAGCACGAGACGGGCGGCGCCGATGCCGTCTCCGGCCGCATGATGCAGATTGAGCAGCAGCGAATCGCCGACGGCGGTCTGCGCGAGCACCACGATGAACGGTGGTGCAACCGCAAGCGACGGGCTGACGGAGTAGAGGCGCTCTCGCACAGCGGCGAGCTCCGCTTCGTCGGCGCAATTGACGATCGTCAACGGCGTGTCGAGCACGTCCGCAATCTCCCAGCGATACCCCAGGTCGGAGCCGTGCCAGCCCGCGAGCCTTGCTCGGGCGATCGGATGTCGCGCTGCTGCCGCGGCGACCGCGGCGGCGAGTCGATCCGCGTCGAGCCGGCCCGCGATGCGGACCTCGTAGTGGACGACCCACGGCTCCTCCCGGTGATCCAGGTGCAGGAACAGCTCGTCGAGTGCGTTGAGGCGGACGTACTCCATCAGGGGGCGAACCTGCACATGAAAGACCTCCGGTGCGGCCGGTTGGACCACCGCTCGTGCATCCCCGGTCGGGGTCGTGCGGTGGTGAGGGGGAGGGCGGCTAGGAGCCGCCGGCGGCTTACATCTCCATGCCGCCGTTGACGTTCCAGACCTGCCCCGTGATGTAGGCGGACTCGTCGGAGCAGAGGAAGTGAACGACGCGCGCAACCTCGTCGGTCCGACCGAGCCGTGCCAGTGGGATCTGCGAGGTGATGCGCTCGAGGACTTTCTGAGGGATCGTCTCGACCATCTCAGTCGCGATGAAGCCGGGCGCGACGCAGTTGACGGTCACGTTCGGCCCGAACGGGTCGAGCCTCCCCGCACGGTGCAACTGGAACGCGGCTTCGCGCGCCAGCGTCTTGGTCAGCCCGAAGAGCCCTGACTTCGACGCGGCGTAGTTCGCCTGGCCGATGTTGCCCTGCTCGCCGATGATCGACGAGATGTTCACGATCCGTCCCGAGCCCCGCTCGATCATGTGCGGCAGGGCCGCCTGGGCGGCGAAGAAGGCTCCCGACAGGTTGACGGCAAGGACGGTGGCCCAGTCCTCGTAGCTCATCTTCGACACTGTTCGGTCGATCGTGATGCCGGCGTTGTTCACGAGCACGTCGAGGCGGCCGTGCTGCTCGATCACCTCTTCAACCGTGCGCCGGCACTCGTCTGCATCCGCGACGTTGCCCGGGTGCGCGGTGGCGTCGGCGCCGAGCGCGTTCAACTCAGTGAGGAACGCGTCGGCCTGCTCGCGGTTGGTGTTGTATCCGGCGGCGACCGTGGCTCCTGCCAGTCCGAGGTTGCGGGAGATGGCCGCGCCGATGCCGCGCGTGCCGCCGGTGACCAGCGCGACCTTTCCGCGCAGCGAGCCGGGCCCCGGTGCGACCCCCTCGTTGTCTGTCTTCGCTTCAACTGTCGACATTCGTCGTCCTCCTTCAATGGGTATGGGGGTGAGAGCGCTCGTCGAGCCAGCCGGCCATCGCCGGCCAGATCTGGCGTCGCGCGCTCGAGCCTGCGATGAGGCCGATGTGACCGCCGGGACGATCGAGGTGCGTGACGTCGGTGCTCGCGACGAGCTCGAAGATCGGCGCCGTGTTCCCGGGGGGTGTGATGTGGTCTTGCTGCGCCGTGACAACGAGCAGGCTCTGGTCGATGGAACGCAGGTCGACGGGTTGTCCACGCAGGCTGGCTCCGCCGCGCACGAGCTGTCCCTCCGTGTACATCCAGGTCGTCCACTCGTGCCAGGCGCGCGCGGGGAAGGACGGCGTGTCGCCGACCCACTTCGCCATCGACTGGTAGGCCTCACGGCGAGGGACGCCGTCGAGCACGCCTTGCCAAAGCTTCCGGTAGGTCGTCCAGTGATTCGCGACCGGCTTCATCAGCTTGTTTGCCTCGTCGATCAGACGCCCGGGAATGAGCGGCGCAGCCGACGCGATCCCGTCGATGTCGAGTTCCTCCAGCCACGTCGCGTAGAGCGACTCGCGACCGTCGATCGGCGTCGTCAGCAGCACGAGGTTGCGCACGGGGGCGTCGGGGTTCAACGCGCAGTAGCTTGCGCACAACGTTCCACCGATGCACCAGCCGGTAAGCGTGACCTCGTGGGCCCCACTCGAGCGCAGGACCTCACGGATCGCCCACGGGAGCGCGTCGCAAACGTAGTAGTCGAGGCCGGTGTCGCCGTCGGCCTCATCGGGGACGCCCCAGTCGAGCAGGTAGACGTCGAAGCCCTCCTCGAGCAGAAACTCGACCAGAGAGTTGCCCGGTCGCAGGTCGAAGATGTCGGGCCGGTTGATCAGCGCGAACACGAGCACGATCGGGATGCCGCCGTCCCGGCGCGCGGAGCGATAGCGGTACAGCGTCGTTTTGCGGTGCGTCCAGACGACGTCCTTCTCCGACGTCCCGATCATCGCGTCATCTGTCGTGAGGAGGATGTTCGAGAACTCGAGCGCGGCAGGCAGCAGCCTTACCGGCCACGGAGCCTCACCGCTCGTGCTCGTCGCCGAAGTCATGTGCGACAAGCGTGGCCGTTCGGAGGGCTAGCGTCGTCGGGCGCGGGGCCCATCTTCGACTACCGCGAGGCGCTACGACCGGGTTCCGGCGCCTACCGCGCCCGGCGTAGAGCTAGCCTTGCTGCACCCAGCGGGCAGGCATAAGGTGAAGAGGGTGTCGGCAGAACCAGAAGGCCCACCCTCGGAGCGACGCGGATCGGTTGTGGTGGCGGACGACGATGTCGTCCTGCGCGAGGGTCTCGCGAGCCTCCTCGAGCGTTCCGGGTTCGAGGTCGTCGGCCAATCCGGCGACGGGTCGGAGCTGGTCGCACTCGTGCGGGAGCACCGGCCCGACCTCGCAGTCGTGGACATCCGGATGCCACCGAGCCATACGACCGAGGGTCTGGATGCGGCGCGGGCGATCCGCGCCGAGGCTCCGGAGACGGCGATCCTGGTGTTCTCCGCGCACGTCGAGGTCGAGCACGCGAGGGACTTGCTCGCGAGCGGGAGCCCGGTCGGCTATTTGCTCAAGAGCCGCGTCACCGACATCGTGGAGTTCATCGACACGCTCGAGCGAATCCTCAAAGGCGGCTCCGTCGTGGACCCCGCGCTCGTACGGGAGTTGGTCTCCCCGCGGGCGGTCGACGATCCGCTCGAGGTGCTGACCGCGCGCGAGCGCGAGGTGCTCGCGTTGATGGCCGAAGGCCGCTCCAACGTCGGTATCGCCCGTCAGCTGTGGGTCACCGAAGCGACGGTCGAGAAGCATGTGCACAGCATCCTCGGGAAGCTCCGACTGCAGGAGACATCCGACGACAACCGCCGGGTTCGCGCAGTGATCACGTTTCTCGACGCTCGCTGACGAAGCGTCGCGCGGGCCGGCGTTGCGTTCCGGTTAACGGGACGTTTAGAAGTACCGCTACCCCCGCCAACGAATCGCGGCTGCCCTACATGACGCCGCGAGCGTGTCGCGCGATCTTTTTAAGCGACCACGCAACGTGATTCGGAGGGACGAGCGATGGAACAGATTGAGATTTTCGCAGGCGAGTTCGTCGAGAGCAGCGACGAGGAGCAAGCCGTCAACGCATGGCGAACCGAACAATTGCAACGGCTTGGCTTCTCGTGGGCGATCGCCGACGTCTGCGCCGGGCTCGTCGACTGGCACGAGATCGCCGATTTGGTCAAGCGCGGCTGCTCGCCGCACCTCGCGCTCGACATCGTCCGCTGACGTGGCTGCGACGCCTGTCACTGAACGCGATCGCCGGAGGCCCCACCATTGAGGGCACGGCGAATCGCTTCGGCCGAGAGGTCCGGCTTCGGGATGAACGCGGCCGCTGGGCTCTCGTCGATCAGCGCCGAGAAGTCGGCTTCGGTGTGCGTCGAGATCAGGATCAGCGCTGCACCCCCGGCCCGGCTGTCCTCGGACAGGCGACGAACGAGGTCGAGGCCGCTCTCCTCTCCCAGCACGATGTCGACCAGGATCACATCCGGCCGGAGCGCCTCCGCTTGCAGCAGCGCCTCGGCTGATTCCGAGGCGACGCCGGCGACGTCGATTCCCTCTCGCTCGAGCAGCGCCCTGGCCGCCTCGAGATAGAGCCGGCTGTCATCCACGATCAGGCAGCGAAGCGTCATTTTAGACAGCCTCGCAATTCCAGACGCGGGTGCGCAAGGTAGCTAGCAGGAAACCCGCGGTTACGACTGGTCCGGGACGAGCTCGGCCTGGGCGCCGAGATCTGACCACGGTCGTGCCCTACGACGGTACTTCGTCGCTCGCCGGAGCGAGATCCGGCGCGCGATCGGCGACGCGAGGACTGCTCGCCAACTCGCTGCGCACCCCTTCGAGCTCCTGCAGCAGCGTCTCGAGCTTGTCTTCTGCCCGCCCGAGCTGGCGCTCGAGGCGAACAACGTCGCGGCGGCCTGCGATTCGCAGGTTGGACACAGCGAGATCAGCCGAATCGCGTGCGATCTTGCTCAGCGCAACCATGTTCTCGGCGGTCTGCGCGAGCAGCATGCCGAACATCGGACCGGCCACCATCTTCTCGAGCGCCTGGGCGAAACTGGATTCGGCTTCCTCCAGGAAGCGGCGGAGATCGGGGCCGGCGCTCGGCCCGGCGCCGTTCGCCTCAGGCCGTTCATCTGCGGTCGGTTGATCTGCACTCGGTGGGAGTGAGGTCATCGCGGACAATCCTGATTACCGGAGCCGACCTTGTCGTCCACCCTGAGTTGGCTCTTCACCTGCGCCGAACGAGGCATCGGTCTACCACGCAGGAGGTACGCCGTCCGCTCCACGGCGCAGAGCCGGTTCTCCTCCCGCGGCAGGGCAAAGAGCCGACCCGCAGCCGACGCCGTGACGGGCTTGCGCGGGGACGATTCGTCGGAAACGCGATCCGAATGATGGAGGTACCTGAATGAGCGACGCCAAGCACCCGCCCACGACGACCACGAACGTCGGAATTCCTGCAACGAGCGACGACAACTCGCTCACCGTCGGTCCGAACGGCCCGACGGTGCTGCACGACTCCTACGTCGTCCAGAAGATGCAGGGGTTCAACCGCGAACGCGTCCCGGAGCGGGTCGTCCACGCGAAGGGCGCCGGCGCACACGGGTTCTTCGAGGTGACGGAGGACGTCACGCAGTGGACGTGCGCGAACTTCCTCTCGGAGGTCGGGAAGAAGACGCCGATGTTCGCGCGCTTCTCGACCGTCGCCGGCGAACTGGGAAGCGCGGACACCGTTCGCGACCCGCGCGGCTTCGCGTTGAAGTTCTACACCGAAGAGGGCAACTACGACCTCGTCGGCAACAACACGCCGGTGTTCTTCATCCGCGACGCGTCGAAGTTCCTGGACTTCATCCACTCGCAGAAGCGCATGCCGGATACCGGCATCCGCTCGAACGACATGCAGTGGGACTTCTGGACGCTGAAGCCCGAGAGCGCCCACCAGGTCACGACGCTTTTCTCCGACCGCGGGACGCCGCGCACCATGCGCAACATGAACGGCTACTCGAGTCACACCTATTCGTGGATGAACGCGAAGGGCGAGCGCTTCTGGGTCAAGTACCACTTCAAGACCGTCCAGGGAATCGAGAACTTCACCAACGCCGAGGCCGCGGCGATGGTCGTCGAGGACCCGGACTTCCATCGGCGTGACCTGTGGGACGCGATCGCCCGCGGCGACGCGGCGGAGTGGCGCCTGGAGATGCAGATCATGCCGTTCGAGGACGCGGCGGACTACCGCTTCAACCCGTTCGACCTGACGAAGGTTTGGCCGCACGCGGACTATCCGCCGATCACGATCGGGCGCATGGTCCTCGACCGCAATCCCGAGAACCACTTCGCGGAGGTCGAGCAGGCAGCCTTCTCGCCGGGCAACCTCGTGCCGGGGATCGGACTGAGCCCTGACAAGATGCTGATGGGGCGCGTCTTCTCGTATCACGACACGCACCTGCACCGCATCGGCGCGAACTATGAGCAGCTGCCGATCAACTCGGCCAAGTCGCCGGTGCACACGTACACGAAGGATGGCCCGATGGCGTTTCGCCATGCAGGCAACACCCCGGTCTACGCACCGAACTCCTACGGCGGGCCGCAAGCCGACCCGAGCAAGGAGCTGCCGACGTGGTGGGTGGAGGCGTCGGAGATCGGCCGCTACGCCTACGAACTGCACGCCGAGGACGACGACTTCGGTCAGCCGGGGACGATGGTCCGCGATGTCATGAGCCCGACCGACCGCGAGCATCTCGCCTCGAACATCGTGGCGCACGCGAGCGACGGCGTCTCCCCCGCCGTTCAGGCCCGAGTGATCACCTACTGGACGAACGTGGACGCCGAGCTTGGAAGCCGCGTCGCGTCCGGGCTCGGGTACGGCGACGCAGCGAAGAGCAGGGCGGCGTAGTCATGGCCGTTACTCATTCTCCGATCGCTGTCCCCGACAGCCGCCTTGCGCGGGACGCGACCGAGCTGATCCGGAGTGTGGAGTCAGACCTGCTCTACAACCACTCGCTCCGTGTCTACTCGTTCGGCGCCCTGCAGGGCAACCGGCTTGGCCTGAGCTACGACCCCGAGCTGTTGTTCATCGGTGCGATGTTCCACGACATCGGTCTTGTCGACGGACATCGCAGCGCACACGATCGGTTCGAGGTCGACGGCGCCAACGCCGCGCGGGAGTTCCTCGTTGAGCACGGCGTCGCCCCCGACGCCGTGCGCATCGTGTGGGACGCGATCGCGTTGCACACGACGCCCGGCATTCCGCCGCACAAGGAGCCCGAGGTGGCCCTCGTCACCGCGGGGGTCGAGCTCGACGTGCTCGGGCTCGGCTACGACGACATCGACTCCGAAGACCGCGAGGCCGTCCTCGCCGCCTACCCCCGGGTGGACTTCAAGGAGTCGATCATCCAGGCCTTCGCCGACGGCATGGCGGAGAGGCCCGACACGACGTTCGGGACGATGAACGACGACGTGCTGGCCGAGAAGCTCCCCGGCTTCGTCCGCGCCAACTTCTGCGAGATCATCCGGAACTCCAAGCACGCGAACTAGCGAGTTAGTGCGCCGTCCAGCCGGCGTCCACCAGCACCGGTCCGCCGGTGATGGAGGCGCCGGCCGGGCCGGCCAGGAAGGCGATCACGTCGGCGACCTCTGTCGGCTCGATCAGCCGCTTGATCGCGTGCGGCGCAAGGATGACGTCCTCGAGCACGCGCTCCTCCGTGATCCCGTTGGCCTGCGCCTGGGCCGCGATCTGCCGCTCGACGAGGGGCGTGCGGACGTAGCCGGGACAGACGGCGTTCGCGGTGATCCCGTCAGCAGCGCCCTCGAGCGCAAGTGTCTTGACGAGCCCGACCACCCCGTGTTTCGCGGCGACGTAGCCCGCCTTGTACGGCGAGGCCACGACCCCGTGCGCGGACGCGACCGCGACGAACCGGCCTGCGCCGCTCGCGCGGAGGTGCCCCCACGCGTACTTGGCGAGCAGGAACGGGCTCGTCAGCATCAGCGCGACCAAGGCGTCCCAGCTGTCCTCGGGGAAGTCCACGACCGGCGCGACGTTCTGGAATCCGGCGTTCGCGACGATCACGTCGAGCCGGCCGAAGTTCTCGATCGCCGCCTCCACACTGGCGCGATTGCCCTCCCGCGTCGTGAGATCGGCAGCGAAGGGCTCACCAGGTGCCGTCGGGTCGGCCGCCAGGTCGACCGCGAGCACTCCAACGCCTTCCGCCGCAAGCCGCTCGGCGACGGCCCGGCCGATGCCGCCCGCCGCCCCGGTGACGAGTGCTGCGCGCACGGCCCAATCTTGGTGGCCGCACGGCCGCGCGGCATCGCCTCCCAGGCCCGCCTTCACGTACCGCCCAGGGCGTAGGGCACGGCTCCGCGGTCCCGCCGCGCGCGGTAGCCGACAGCCGCCGGCTGCCCGACGCGCAGCCCATCGCGCTGCGACGAGGATAGGGAGCATGTCGATCCGCGCCTGCTTCCCCATCGAGCACAGCTGCTCGCGCACGGAATGAAGCAGTCGCAACGGCCGGAGGCGAACGCGGCGCTCGCGGAAGTCGCCGCGCGGATCAGAGACCGCAAGGAGGCACTCGCGCAGCAGTTCCTCGAGCGCCTCCGCAAAGAGGTCGTCGATTACCGGTTCGCCGACGACGACCACCAGACGGATCTCTACGCTTTCACGTTGGCCAATATCGACGCACTGCTCGACGACCTCGAGACCGGGGACGGGGCGTCCGACGCCGAGTTCGAGCGGGTCAGGAGCGCCGCCGCACGACGCGCGCACGAGGTCCCACTGGAAGCGCTCGAGCGTGCGTGGCGCCTGTTCGGTCAGACGGCGTGGACCGCCGTTCTCGAAACGGTCCGGGCCGACAGCCCCGCCGACAGCACTGCGGCGCTCCAAGCGGCGGCGCGACTTCTTCGCCATGTCGACGCGGCAACCACCGCCGGCATTCAGGCGTACCTCGACGAGTTGCAGAATCCCCTCAGCGATCTCGGGCTGTTGCGCCGTGATCTCCTGGAGGCGCTCGTTTCAGGCGGCGGCGAGCCCGAGCAGATTCGGCGCCGCGCGCAGGCGCTGCACGTCCGACTCGCGGACGGGTACGTGGTCGTGGTCATGCGCGATGCGAACGGGAGGACGCTCGACGCCGCCGATCTGCAAGCCGAGGGCTACTCAGCTCTCCGCCGGATCGTCGAAGGTGTGCGCGCGCACCTCACGCCGCTCGAAGGCCCGCTGCTCGTCGGCATCCGGGAGCGCGAGGTCGTGGTGGCGTACCCGCTCGACACCCGCGAGGGCGTCGCGGTGGTGAGGCGCGAGTGCGCGGAGCTGTCGGAGTCGCTCATCGCACCGGGCATCAACATCGGCATCAGCGGCTGGCACGCGGGCTCCGGGGCGATCGCAGCCGGTTACGCGGAGGCAAGGGCGGCCGAGCGCCTGGCCGAGGCGACCGGCGACAACGGGCACGCGCTCACGTTCGACGAGGTTCTGATCGACCACATCGTGCGCTCAAGCCCCGCGATCGAGCGTGCCCTGACCGAAACGCTCCGGCCGCTCGTCGAATACGACCTCGCGCGGCAGGCCAATCTCGTCGGAACGCTTCGAGCCTTCGTCGATGCCGGCTTCAACATCACGAAGAGCGCCGCCGCTCTCCACGCTCATCCGAACACGGTCGCCTACCGTCTCCACCGCATCGAGCAGCTGACGGGCCGCGAGGTTCACGACGTGAACGACCTGCTCGTCCTCGTCCTCAGCTTGAAGCACGCCGCGCTCACGGGCTCGTGAGCCGTGCTCAAGCCCAGACCGGCGTCTCGGCCAGGCGCGAAGCGCGCGCCAGCGCCGTCGCGACGCGTCGGGCCCCGAGGGTCGGTCCGAGCACAAGCGTGTAGTGGTTCGCGCCCCATACGTCCTGGACGTACGCATCCGGGTGCTGAGCGGCGAGCCGGAGGAGCTGATGGCGCGCGATCAGGGGGAGGTCGTAGCCGTTCACGCCGCGGGACGCGCGCAGGAGGACGATCGGCACACGCACGCTGTCGAGTGCCGTCCTCGTGCTCTCGTTGAGCAGCATCTCCTCGCTGTCGGCGAACACGGCTGACTCGGAGACGACGCAGCGGATCGCGCCGGGCTCACCGGTGGTCTCGTAGCGCGCGTAGGCATCGATGTCGTCGTTCCACGCGCGTACGAAGCCCGGCTGAAAGACGGACGCGAACGCAGGATGAGCACGCCAGTGTGCGACGTACTCCTCCACCGAGTCAAACGTCATCCGCAGCCGCCCGATCGCGGCGCCGAACGCACGCTCGACCACCTCTGCGGGGTCGCCCTTCGGCACGTACCGGAACGGCAACCCGGAATCGGCGAGCACGACAGCCGCCACACGCTCCGGATGCCATGCCGCGAGGCAGCCGGCGAGATACGCGCCCATCGAATGGCCGACGACCACTGCGCGCTGAACCGAGAAGTAGTCGAGGACGTCGAGGAGGTCGGCGAGGTGTGCGTCGAAGCCGAATGGCGCGGCGAGCTCGGCGCTGCGCCCTCGACCTCGTAGGTCCGGAGCGATCAGACAGACGCGCGTGCGATGCGAGAGCTCACGTGCGACGGTCCGCCAGACCATCAGCGACGAGGTCAGGCCGTGGATGGCCAGCACGACGGCGTCCGCCTCGTCGGGAGGTGTGCCCGCGAGGGCGACGTGGAGTTTGCCGCCTGCGACCGGTACGTCGTAGCGCGCCTCAAACGGATCGCTCAGTTGCAGCACTGAAGTTCGCCTCCGATCCGGTTTGACGCAGGGCTCGCTCGATCGCGCCCGCAACGACGAGCGGTCCGTCGCCCGCGCCGAGCACGACGGTGTAGTGGTTCGCCCTCGGGACGCATTCAACGGATACGTCGAGTCGCTTGGCTGCGAAATCGGTCAGGAAGTCCGCCTCAATCAGCGGCTTCTCCGGCTCGTCCAGCAGCCCGCGCGCGGCCCGGACGACGTGGATCGGCGCGCGGACCCGGTCGAGCGCCGTCCTGGTCGCCTCGTCGAACAGGAGCTCGTTCAGGTCGACCATCACGCCGCTTTCGGCGACGACCGAGCGCATCGAACCGGGCTCCCCCTCCACGTCGTAGCGTGCGTACGCCTCCACGTCGTCGCCCCACGCGTTCGTGAACGCCGGGTGCGCGGCCCAGTGGTCCACGTACGCGTCGACGGACGCGAATGTCTTGTGCAAGCGCTCGGTCAGAGGCTCGGCGGCCTCCTCGAGGACGACGTCGGGATCGCCCTCGGGCGCGTCGGCATACGGCATACCGCCGTCGACGAGCACCACCGCTGCCGCACGCTCCGGGTGTTCCGCCGCAAGGCGGGCGATGGCATAGGCCCCCATCGAGTGCCCCACCAGCACTGCCCGCTCGACGCGCGCATAGTCGAGGACTGCAAGGAGGTCGGCGGTATGCGCGGCGAATCCGTACGGCCCCGGCAGGCGAGCACTCTGGCCGCGCCCGCGCAGGTCGGGTGCGAGCAGGCAGATATCCAGGCGGCTGGTCAGATCGCGCGCAATCGTCCGCCAAACCATCAATGACGAGGTGATGCCGTGCACCGCCAGCACCACTCCGTTGGCCTCCTCAGCCGGGAAGCCTGCACGTGCGAGACGCAGCGTCCCGCCGGCAACGGGCACCTGGTGGTAGACGTCGTACGGATCGCTCACGGCCACCATTGGATGGTGGCGGCCGGGCATCGGGCCGGTCGTCGGCCCGCGGGTGGCTCTTTGCGCTGCCTTCCGGGAGGTAGCCCCGGTACTCCGGAACACGCAGACTTTCGAAACGCAGAAGTTCGAAACGCGGAAGTTCGAAACGCGGAAGTTCGACACGCAGACGCGCGGTGGACGATGCCGCCGCGCGTCTGCCGAATCGATGCAGCCGTTAGAAGCCGAACAGGCCCACGAGGCCGATGCCGTTCGTCGCGCAGGTGAGGTTGGCTCCGATCCCACCTGGACCGAGCGGGCCGTCAGGACCGAGCGGGCCGTCGATCCCGAGGGAGTTCGGGTTGACGTTCGCCCCCACGCAGCCGGCTCCATGGAGCGGGCCGTTCGCGCCGAGCGGGCCGTCCGCGCCGAGGACGCCGCCGTTTGCGCCCACGACGCTCGTGACGGGGGTGGGCGCCGGTGCCGTCGATGCCGCGCCGACCCCCGTCAATCCGAGGCCGGGAAGGATGATCGCGGCGCTCGAGGCTGCCGGGACGCCGAGGGCGAGCGCTCCGGCCACTGCCAGGACCGCTTTCTTATGCTTGCTTGAGAACATCAGTCGTTCCTCCTCGCGCCCTCGGCGACCAGGGCTATCGCCGGGGCAACTCGAAATCGGAGCACCGTTTTTTCAGCACGCCCTGCCGAACTTGACGTTGTCTGCTTGATCGCACGTGCATGGTCCCTGCGGGCGGAGGTCTTGACGTCGCCCGACAGACGACACTTTTCGATACCGCAGGTTTTGGTACGGGGCTTACCGCGGCGGGAGTACACGTCTTCATTCGTGACCGCCCTCATGCTCACGGAGCCACACCTCCAACGCCGCCTTGCGCAGAAGCTCCTCGAGCTCGCCGAAGCCTTCCTCGACCTCCGCGCGCACGGCCCACAGGCACGGATAGCAATACGACACCGCGCCGGCGCCAACGGCGTTGCCGCAGCGGATGCAAGCCGTGGGATCGATGGTGTCGTAGAGCACGCTCACCCCCTCTCGGTTCGGGTGGGGCGCTCCGCCGCATCGCGGCTGCGGCGGAGCGCGCCGATCGGGCGTCACAAGAGTTCGCGCGCCCCCGCTTGACCTTCGCTCTCGGACCGTTGGTGTGCGGCTGCCCGCCGGGACGGTTCGCCCGCGCCATCGGATCAGGTCCCGCGTCGCGGGGCCGGGGATAGCTTCGAGGACGATTGTTGCCCGCCACCCGAGGGAGCCTTTTCGCGATGGAAGACGCCGTAATCGTCAGTGCAGTACGGACGCCGGTCGGAAGTTTCGGCGGCCAGTTCAAAGACATTCCCGCGACGGAGCTCGGCGCGCAGGCCATTAATGCAGCGCGCCTGCGCGCGCAGGTCGCCGCCGACGAAATAGACGAAGTCGTGCTTGGCTGCGTCCTCCAGGCAGGCCTCGGACAGAACCCCGCGCGTCAGGCGGCGATGCTCGCAGGAATCCCGAAGGAAACCCCTTCGACCACCGTGAACATGGTCTGCGGGTCGGGCCTGAAGGCGGTCACCCTCGCCTCGCAGATGATCCGGGCCGGGGATGCCGAGATCGTCGTCGCCGGCGGCATGGAGAACATGTCACGCGCCCCGTACCTGAGCCCGGCGACCCGCTTCGGCGCGCGCATGGGCGACACCGCGCTTGTCGACTCGATGATCCGGGACGGTCTTTGGGACGTCTTCGGCGACATCCACATGGGGATCACGGCCGAGAACGTCGCCGAGCAGTTCGGGATCAGCCGGGATGAGCAGGACGCGTTTGCGGCTGCGAGCCAGCAGAAGGCCGGCCGCGCGGTCGAAGACGGCGTCTTCGACGCTGAGATCGTTCCGATCGAGGTTCCCTCGTCGGAAGGTCCCGTCGTCGTGACGACGGATGAGCATCCGCGTCCCGCGACGACGGTCGAGAAGCTGGGCCGCCTCCGCCCCGCCTTTCGTCGCGAAGGCGGAACCGTTACGGCAGGCAACTCGTCCGGCCTGAACGACGGCGCCGCGGCGCTCATGCTGATGTCGGCGCGCAAGGCGGGCGAGCTCGGACTGGAGCCGCTCGCGCTCGTCGAGGGTCATGCGTCGGTCGGCGTCGAGCCGAGCATCATGGGCATCGGCCCGGTCCCCGCGGTTCGCAAGGCGCTCGAGCGGGCCGGCCTGCAACTCGCCGACGTCGACCTCTTCGAGCTGAACGAAGCGTTCGCAGCACAGGCCGTGGCGGTGCTGAACGAGCTCGGCGTCGATCCCGGCCGCGTCAACCCGAACGGCGGCGCGATCGCCCTCGGTCATCCCATCGGCGCGAGCGGGGGACGGATCCTCGTCACCCTGCTGCACGAGCTGAAGCGCGCGCATGCGACGCGCGGGGTCGCCGCCCTCTGCGTCGGAGGCGGAGAAGGCCAGGCGATCATCGTTCGCAACGGAATGAACGGGTCGCAAAGCTGAGCCGCATCGGCGTTCCCAAGGAGCTCGCTTCGGGGGAGCGCCGGGTGGCGCTCGTCCCCGAGGCAATCGGACGGCTCGACGGCTTCGACGTCGTGGTCGAGTCCGGCGCGGGCGTCGAAGCGGGGTTCAGCGACCAGGCATACGTGGACGTGGGCGCGGTAATCGGTGATCCGTGGACGGCGGAGATCGTGGTCAAGGTGGAAAAGCCGAGCGCGGAGGAGACGGCGCGGTTGCGCGACGGATCGGTGTTGATCGCCTTCCTGCAACCGCTGACGGACACCGAGGGCATCGAACGGCTTGCACGGCAGGGCGTCGTCGCGTTCGCGATGGAATCGGTGCCGCGGATCACGCGAGCCCAGTCGATGGACGCGCTGTCGTCACAGGCGACGGTGGCGGGCTACCACGCAACGCTGATCGCAGCTGAGCGGTTGCCGAAGTTCTTCCCTCTGTTGATGACGGCGGCGGGAACGATCCCGCCTGCGAAGGTGCTGGTCATGGGCGCTGGTGTCGCCGGCTTGCAGGCGATCGCGACCGCGCGCCGGCTGGGTGCTGTGGTGGCCGGCTTCGATGTCCGGCCGGTCGTGCGCGAGCAGGTCGAGTCGTTGGGCGCGAACTTCCTCGACCTCGGTGTTCGCGGTGAGGAGACGGCGGGCGGCTACGCGACGGAGCTCAGCGCCGAGCAACAGGCAGCGCAGCAACGCGCGCTGGAGCAGCAACTGCCCGATTACGACGTGGTGATCACGACGGCGCTGATCCCCGGTCGACCGGCACCGAAGCTGATCCCGGCCGCCGCGGTGCACGCGATGCGGCCCGGTTCGGTGATCGTCGACCTGGCCGCTGAGGCGGGCGGTAACTGCGAGCTGACCGCGCCCGGCGAGGAGGTCGTGCGTGACGGCGTCCGAATCGTCGGCCTGACCAACCTGCCGGCAAGGATGCCGAACCACGCGAGCCAGCTCTATGCACGCAACGTGATCGCGCTGCTGCAGCACCTCGCGCCCAACGGCGAGCTCGCGCTCGACTGGAAGGACGAGATCACCGCGGGCACGTGCGTCACCCACAGCGAGGAGCTCGCAGCGTGAGCCATACGACGCTGATCGTCTTCGAGCTGACGATCCTGGTCCTCGCGATCTTCCTCGGCTTCGAGGTGATCTCGAAGGTGCCGACGCTGCTGCACACGCCGCTCATGTCCGGCACGAACGCGATCCACGGGATCGTGATCGTCGGAGCGATGCTCGTCGCCGGTCTCGGCCACAAGGACACGCTCACGCTCGTCGTCGGCCTCGTGGCGGTCGTGCTCGCGTCGGCGAACGTCGTCGGCGGCTTCGTCGTCACCGATCGCATGCTCGAAATGTTCAGGAAGCGCGAAGCGCCAGAGAAGGACGGACGTGAGTAACGACATCACGAACCTGGTGTACCTGGTCACGATCGTGAGCTTCATTCTGGCTCTGCGGTTCCTCTCCAATCCGGCAACCGCGCGCCGTGGCAACCAGATCGGCGCGGTCGGGATGCTCGTCGCAATCGCAGTCACCTTCGCGAACGCGCGCGTCGTGAGCTACTGGGAGATCGTCGTCGGGATGATCATCGGCGGCGCGTCCGGAGCGGTGGCGGCGCGACGCGTGAAGATGACGGCGATGCCGCAGATGGTCGCGCTGTTCAACGGCGTCGGCGGCGGGGCGGCGGCGCTGATCTCACTCGCGGAGTTCCACACACGCGCACCGGCTGCCGGGGACCTGCCGCGGGACGTCTCGATCTCGCTCGTTCTCTCGGCACTGATCGGCTCGATCTCGTTCACCGGCTCGATGGTGGCGTTCGCCAAGTTGCAGGAGCTGGTTCGAGGCCGGCCGATCACCTATCCCGGTCAAAAGGTCGTCAACCTGGTGCTGTTCGCCGCTTGCGTCGCAGCCGGCGTCGTCATCGTCGCCGGCTACGAGCACCAGTGGCTGCTCGGCGCCCTCGGCCTCGGCGCCGGCCTGTTCGGGATCCTGTTCGTCCTACCGATCGGCGGCGCAGACATGCCGGTTGTGATCTCGCTGCTCAACGCGTTCACGGGGCTCGCCGCCGCAGCGACAGGCTTCGAGCTCCAGAACAACGTCTTGATCGTGGCCGGCATGCTGGTCGGGGCCTCGGGCACCCTGCTCACCGTCAAGATGGGGCGCGCGATGAACCGCTCGATCGCGAACGTCCTCTTCGGCGCGTTCGGCACAGTCGCCGCAAGCGGCTCCGCAGCAGCGGCCTCGAACGGCGGAGCGGTGCGCTCGACGACCCCGGACGACGTCGCCGTGATGCTCGCATACGCGCACCGCGTCGTCGTCGTCCCCGGCTACGGCCTGGCGGTCGCACAGGCGCAGCATGACTTGCGCCAGCTCGCCGACCTGCTCAAGGAAAAGGGCGTCAACGTCTCCTATGCGATCCACCCGGTTGCCGGCCGCATGCCCGGTCACATGAACGTGCTGCTCGCCGAGGCCAACGTGCCCTACCCGCAGCTGAAGGAGATGGACGAGATCAACCCGGAGTTCCCGCAGACCGACGTTGCGCTCGTCGTCGGCGCAAACGATGTCGTCAACCTCGACGCACGGAACAACCCCGGCAGCCCGATCTACGGGATGCCGATCCTGAATGTCGACCAGGCTGACGCCGTCGTCGTGCTCAAGCGCTCGATGAACCCCGGCTTCGCCGGTATCGACAATCCGCTCTTCCTGAACCCCAAGACCACGATGCTCTTCGGCGATGCGAAGGACTCCATCGACGAACTGATCGCAGCGACCAAGGCCTTGTAGCCGCGTCAGCGAACGCACGCCGTTCCCGCCAGCGGGTAGACGAGGTTTGCGGGAGGCGGGGAGACGAGATGGACACCCGCCGTGAGGCCATCGAGGATCGAGGTCGCGATCATCCGTAGTGATGTTCTGGGCCTACGACCAACTCGATTCTTCGCGGAGCGGCCGAGCCGACTCTAAGGAGCGGAGCGCAAGGTCGGCTGCGCGCCCGCCCGCCGTTTCCGCCAAGGCTCCGGTCGTGAATGGCCCTTGTGACCGGCTCGGCGACCGGATTCCCTCGCCCCTCGGCCTTCCTTGACCTCGCCGCTCTTCCTGAACGCCGGAATGGTCGTTCGCATCGTCGAGGAAGGCCGACGCGTCGTCGTCAAGATCGTTTCGGTCGGCTCCGATGACCAACGAATCGTCGTCGAGCGCGCCGACGGCTCACGCCGCGCCGTGACCCTCGCCGAGATCGCAGAGATCGTCAACGCCTGACCCGCCTGCGAACAGCAACGCCTGTGAACAGCAAGGCGCACATCCTTCGCCGGGCTTGGACGGTCCTGAAGTTCAGCAGACCGTGCAACCGGCTGACCTCACCATTTGAGGGAGCGGTGGCCAGCGGTTGGCCCCTCACGACCGCCGATCGAGACCTTTCCGGTCGGGCAACCATACGAGGCAAGGAGTGGACATTGGGCATCGAACGCAAGCTCGAGGTTGAGTTCATTGGAGCGTTCTTCTTGGTATTCACCGTCGGCATGGCGGTAGCGACCGCCGGCACCCTCGCACCTCTCGCGATCGGTGCCACGCTGATGGTCATGGTCTTCGCCGGGGGGCACGTGTCCGGTGGGCATTACAACCCTGCCGTCAGCACTGCCGTGTTCATTCGGGGGAAGTTGACGGCGCGCGAGTACGGCGCCTACGTCGTCACGCAGGCGATAGCGGCGCTCGCCGCCGCCGGTGTCGTGATCGCCCTCGGCTACAACCCGGCCACGCCGATCAAGGTGGCCTCGGACAGCAAGATGCTCATCGTCGAATTCCTGTTCACGTTTGCCCTGGCCTACGTGGTGCTGAACGTCGCGACCGCGCCTGACACGGAGGGCAATTCGTTCTACGGCCTTGCGATCGGGTTTACGGTTGCCGCCGGCGCCTTTGCCGTCGGATCGGTCTCGGGAGGCGCCTTCAACCCCGCGGTCGCCTTCGGCGCAACCGTGATGGGCCTGTTCGCTTGGAGCCACATCTGGATCTACCTGGTGGCGCAATTCGCCGGAGGCGCCGCCGCGGCCATCGCCTACCGCCTCACCCAACCGGGCGAGTTGCCGAGCGCAGGACGCCGATCACCGTCGGCCGGACAGGTTGAACCGCTCTTCAACGCCCGCGGGACGGATTAGCGCCCGCGGGGGTACGCGAAGAGCCCTCTCACGCCCGACGACCGGCGCGGGCGACGCCGCGAGCATTGAAAGACATCAGCCCACCACAAGGAGGTGCGACGCAATGTCCCGGATAAGACTCAGTGCGGTTCTGGCGGTCGCCGGTGCGATCTCGGTTGGCGCCCCGGCGGGCGCAAGCGCCGCAACCATCGCGGATGCCACACCGCCACCCGTCACCGTGGTCAGCATCCTGCAGCAGTCGGGCGTCCTCGGCCCTGACGGGCCGCTCGGCTCGTCAGGCCCGCTGAAGGGCGGCGGCTGCGTCGGTTCGAACATCAACCCCAGCTCGCTCGGCCCCGATGGCCCGCTCGGCCCGAACGGCCCGCTCGGCGCAGTGGGGAGCGCTGCAAATCAAGCGTGCCCGAGCGCCGCACCGGCTAACGGCACTGCCACCGGCACTGCCACACCCAGCGCACCGGCGGCCACGAAGGTGACGCCGAAGTCACCGACGGCCAAGAAAGCGCATGCGACCTCACGCCCGAAGCACGCGAAGGGCGCCGGTCGTCGAACCAAGCACAAGGTTCGGGCGCACCACTAACCAGTCGAGCCGCGCGGGGGCCGACCGCCGACAAGGCGGTCGTGCCCTCCCGCCGGGCTCCCTGCTCGTCGGCCCGCTCTCATCTCGGTCCGCCTGCTCTCTCGGTCCGCCTGCGAATCGCCACGAGCATCGCGCAGGTGGGGAAGTGGATGGAGGGCGTGAGCCGCGCTCAGTCGGCAAACGCGGGAGCGCTCAACGGCTCCGGCACGGCCAGCTCGACCCGATTCTTGCCCGCCGCCTTCGCCCGGTAGAGCGCCTCCTCGGCTGCGCGCAGCAGCTCCTGTGGCACCGTCGTCGCGCCGCTCGTCGCGGCGCCGAAGGATGCGGTCCTGCGAAAGACGGCGTGGCCGTAACGGAGATCGGCCTCTTCGAGAGCGATGCGCACGCGCTCGGCCACCTCGGCGGCGGCGCCGAGATCGGTGTCGGGCAACAGCAGCGCGAACTCGTCGCGACCGGTGCGTGCCGCGATCCCGTCCGCGCGCAGCGCGCCGCTGACCACACCCGCCAGCGAACGCAGCGCCGAGTCGCCGGCCGGACGCCCGAGGCTGTCCTCGATTTGCTCGAAGTCGTCCACGTCGAAGAGCACGAGCGAGAGGGGCTTCTGGTTACGCGTTGAGCGCTCGAGCTCGACCGCGAGCGCAACGCGGAATGCACGCCGCGGGATGAGACCCGTCAGTTCGTCGGTCGGGGTGTCATCTGTGGCCTCGATCACCTCACCGAGCGAACGCCAGAGCGGACGGCCGAGCAGGTAGAGGCAGACGCCGAGCGCCAGCAGGACGAGCACGCCGCCGCCCAGCAACTTCCAGCGGGTCGACGCCAGCTGTGCGTGGATCCTCGCCTCCGGGACGAGCACCTGCAGCGAGGCGTGGACGGCGAGCGGCGAGGACCCAACCGAATAGCTCCGGCCGGCGACCGTGACGCTGCCGCGTGTCGGAAGGCGGCGCCCGAGCAGCGACCGGTCCCCGGCGATCACAACGCCGTGGCGCGACAACGCACTCAGCGCTTGCGCGTCGACCTTGGGCTCGCCGAGCCCGTCGAGCAGGGCGGCACTCACCGGGAGCTGCTGGTGCAGCCGGACAAGCGGCGCGACGCTGCTGCCGACGGCCAGTTCCCGCTCGAGCCGGTACGCGTTGCCGGCGTGCACGAGCTTCAAAGCGCTCAGGCGGGTCCCGAACACACGCGCCCGCCCCGACGCCTGCGGCCGCAGGAGCTTCCCCGACAAGTACAGCTGCGAGTCGGACTGGCTGAGCTGGCTCCCGAGGTCGACGCGGGCACCGGCCAGCTGCAAGGTCGTCTGCGCCCGGAGCTTGCTGTTCGCCGCGGAGGTGGCGCTACGGAATGCGCCGTACAGCACGAGCGCAACCAGGACGAGCGCAACCGCCACCACGACAGCGACGATGCGACCGCGCAGACCGCTCACGGGCGACCCACGCGCGGCGGGAAGAGCGCCGGACCGCCGTCGTCTCTCACTCAGTCGTTCCCGCCGTCGCCATTGCCGCTCCCGTTGTCGTGCCCGTCGCCCTGTCCGTCGTCGTGCGAGTTGCCGTTTCCGTTCTCGTCGCCGTTCCCGTTCCAGCTGCCGCTCCCGTTGTCACTCTCGTCGCCGTTCCCGTTCCAGCTGCCGCTCCCGTTGTCGCTCTCGTCGCCATTCCCGGACCCGTCGCCGCCCTGCGGCTGGAGGGTCGGAGCAGGCACCGCTGCGGGCTGACTCGGCGCGTCGGCGTTGTGGTGCCCATGGCCGTGCCAGTGGCCGTGGCCATGGCCGTGCCGGTTCTCGTCGCCGCCTTGTGGCTGGGCGGCCGGCGGCGCACTCGGCTCGGTGGGCGGCGTGACGGTCGGCGCAGGCGTCGCCGGAACAGGTGCAGGTGCCGGCGGCGGCGCGGGCGGACCCGGTGGCGGCGAAGGCGGTGGCGGAGGCGGAGGCGGAGGCGGAGGCGGAGGCGGAGGCGGAGGCGGAGGCGGAGGCGGTGGCGGTGGCGCAGGCGGAGCCGGCGCGGGCGGCGGCGCGGTTGGCGCGGGCCGGCCGCTTGCGGGCAGGGCCACGGCCGGACGGGCGGCACCCCGTGCCGCCGTATAGGTAGCGCCTCTTGCCGCCGTCTGGGTCGCCGCCGGCGGGCGCGGAAGCGGCGCCGGGGTGGCGACGACGCGCGCGCGGGTGGCGCGGTCGCTGCCGGCTCGCGTTGGGGCGGAGTGGAGTATCAGCTTGCTCTCGTGCCCCGTCCCCGAGGCGAGAGGGAAGCTGCCGGCGTTGAACCCGGCAGGGCCGTCGAAACCGGCCTGGGCGATCCCGCCCAGCAACACGACCGCGCCGGCGAGAGCGCCGAGCGCGAGGCAGAGCCGCACGAGGAAGGCGCCGCGCGTAGAAGGAATGCGGCTCTTCGACATCGGCTACTGCCGCCAGGCGCGGCCGTCGCGGCCAATCAGGTCTGTGGCAGCTCGCGGGCCCCAGGTGCCCGCGGTGTAGTTCGGGAACGCCGGGCGGTCGCGGAGCCAGCCGCCGACGATCCCGTCCACGATCTTCCACTGCTCCTCGACTTCGTCCTCGCGCGTGAACAGCGTCGCGTCGTCGAGCATCGCGTCCAGCACGAGGCGCTCGTAGGCCTCTGGGAGATCGATGTCGAAGGAGCCGCCGTACTGGAAGTCCAGCTGCACCGTGCCGATGTTCATTCCCGATCCCGGCACTTTCGCGCCGATCTCGAGTGAGACTCCTTCGTCGGGCTGAACGCGGATGAGCAGGACGTTCGGACGGAGGCCGTCGGCGGAGATCTCCTCGAACGGCGGCCGCGGCGCCGATTTGAACTGGATCGCGATCGTCGTTTCGCGGCGCGCGAGGCGTTTGCCCGTGCGCACGTAGAACGGCGTGCCTGCCCAGCGCCAGCTGTCGACAAAGAGCTTCGCGGCGAAGAACGTCTCGGTCAACGAGGCAGCGGCGACATCGCGTTCGTCGCGATAGCCCAGCACGACCTCGCTGCCTGCGACGTCGGGCCCGTACTGGCCGCGCACGATCATCGCGGGGCCAGGTGACTGCAGTGCCTTCAGCACCTTGACCTTCTCGTTTCGAACCGCGTCGGCGCTGAAGTCGGTGGGCGGCTCCATCGCAATCAGCGCAAGCAGCTGCAGCAGGTGGTTCTGGAAGATGTCGCGGATCGCGCCCGCACGCTCGTAGTAGCCGGCGCGTCCCTCGATCCCGATCGACTCGGCGACCGTGATCTGCACGTGATCGACGAACTGGCGGTTCCAGATCGGCTCGAAGATGCCGTTCGCGAACCGCAGCGCCAGCATGTTCTGGACGGTCTCCTTGCCGAGGTAGTGGTCGATCCGAAAGATCTGCTCCTCGACAAACCAGCGGCGAAGGAGCTCGTTCAGCGAGTGCGCCGTCGCGAGGTCACGACCGAAAGGCTTCTCGACGACCAGCCGCACGCGACCCTCGCGTGCGCTGCGACGACCGATCTGCTCGACGATCGGCTCGAAGGCGCCGGGCGGCACGGCGAGGTAGTACAGGCGGTTGCCGAGCGTCGCGCGTTCACGATCGATCTGCGCCAGGGCATCGCCCACTTCGTCCGCGCCGGACTTGCCGTCTGCGTCGGCGGAGATGTAGACGGCAGCCTCCTCGAGCTCGTCCCAGACGTCCTGCCGGAACGGGTCGCGGCCGAACTCCTGCACCGCCTCCTTCATCGCCGCGTGGAACTGCGCGGTCGACTGCCGCATCCGCGCGACACCCACCAACCCGAACTCCCGCGGCAGCAGCCGCCGGTAGGCCAGCGAGTAGAGCGCGGGAAAAAGCTTCCGTCTCGCGAGATCGCCGGAGGCGCCGAACACGACGATCACGCACGGCTCTGACCGGCTGCGCAGCGCGCCCGCCGACTCCTCGACACGGTCGACCTCGTCGACGCGCATCACTCGTCCTGCGTTCGACTGCGCCACGCCCGAGAGCCTGCTTCAGCGGATCCTCATGCACACCTGTCCCGTAGTCGGCACTCAACCTGGCCCATCGGCCGCAGGGGCCACACGGACGGCGCACTCCGTCACGAGGGCCAGTGGTTCGCGCCGGCGAGGCACCGCAGTCTGAACGTCGTGGGCCGATGCATCGGGGCGGCCGCGAGTCCCAACTCAGAAGGAGTGACGCACTGTTGAACAGGATCAGCGGCGCGCGCGAGAAGAACGGGCAGCACCTGGACGGGACGGTGCTCGAGGTGACGGAGCGCGTCGCCGAGCGGAGCCGCGTAGAGCGCGGCGCCTACCTCGAGCGGGTGCGCCAAGCGAAGTCGGAAGGTCCGCAGCGGCGCACGCTCTCCTGCGGGAACCTCGCTCACGGCGCCGCAGCGTGCGCGGTCGCGGAGAAGCACGACCTGCTGGCGGACGTGAAGCCGAACCTCGCGATCGTCTCCGCCTACAACGACATCCTCTCCGCGCACCAGCCGCTCGGCGAGTATCCAGCGTTGCTCAAGGCGGCCGCCGCGGAGGGCGGCGCCGTGGCCCAGTTCGCCGGCGGCGTACCGGCAATGTGCGACGGCGTCACGCAAGGGCGCACGGGAATGGAGCTGAGCCTGTTCAGCCGCGACGTGATCGCGATGTCGACCGCAGTGGCGCTCTCGCACGACCTCTTCGACGGCGTGCTCGCGCTCGGCGTCTGCGACAAGATCGTCCCCGGCCTCCTCATCGGCATGCTCGCCTTCGGTCATCTGCCGTCCATCCTCGTCCCGGCGGGGCCGATGCCCTCGGGTCTGCCGAACAGAGAGAAGTCCCGCATCCGGCAACTCCACGCGGAGGGCAAGGTCGGCCGCGAGAAGCTGCTCGAGGCGGAGGCACAGTCGTACCACTCGCCGGGAACGTGCACGTTCTACGGAACGGCAAACAGCAACCAGATGCTGATGGAGCTGATGGGTCTCCACATGCCGGGCGCGGCGTTCGTCAACCCCGGGACGGAGTTGCGCACTGCGCTGACGGCCGCCGCGGGAAAGCGCGTCGCGGAGCTCGCTGGCGCGGACGACGGCTACGGGATCGGCGAGATCATCGACGAGCGCGCGCTCGTCAACGGAATCGTGGCGATGCTCGCGACCGGCGGATCGACAAACCACACGATCCATCTCGTCGCAATCGCACGCGCCGCCGGCATCACCCTGACCTGGGACGACTTTGCCGACCTTTCGCGGACCGTGCCGCTGCTCGCGCGCGTCTACCCGAACGGCGCAGCGGATGTGAATCAGTTCGAGCGCGCAGGCGGGACGAGCTTCCTTGTCGGCCAACTGCTCCGGGCCGGCCTCATGCACGCCGACGCTCGGACCGTTGCCAGAGGCGGGCTCGCCGCCTACGCGCGAAAACCCTTTCTGCACGACGGCGCGCTCGTCTGGGGCCCGCCGCCCGCACGTTCACTCGACCCGGAGGTCCTTCGCTCGGTCGACGATCCGTTCGACGCTGAGGGCGGCCTTCGCCTCGTCAGCGGCAACCTCGGGCGCGCGATCTGCAAGGTTTCGGCCGTCAAGCGCGAGCACCGACGCGTACGCGCGCCGGTCGCGGTCTTCGACGACCAGGACGCGGTGCTCGAGTGCTTCGCGAGAGGCGAGCTCGACCGGGACGTCGTCGTCGTTCTCCGCTTCCAGGGACCGCGTGCGAACGGGATGCCCGAGCTGCACAAGCTGAGCCCCGCGCTCGGGGTGCTGCAGGACCGCGGCCACGAGGTCGCTCTCGTCACCGACGGACGGATGTCAGGCGCATCCGGCAAGGTCCCGACGGCGCTTCACGTCTCGCCCGAGGCGATCGCATCGAGTGTGCTGGCTCGGCTTCGCGACGGAGACCTGGTGACGCTCGACGCTGACAGCGGGGTCCTCGAAGTGGAACGCACCGACGGCGAGCTCGCTCGCCGTCGTCCGGCGGCGCCGCCGGACCGCGGCGTCCATGGCATGGGACGCGAGCTCTTCACAACGCTGCGCGGCGCCGTCTCGTCTCCGGAGGAAGGCGCGAGCTCGTTCGCGGACAACGGTACTACGTGACGGCCGCGTTCCCGGACACGGGCGAGATCCTCGACACGATTCGCGACGCGCCCGTCGTCGTGGTGGTCGTGATCGACGATGCCGACGATGCTCTCCCGCTGGCGAACGCCCTTGCGGCCGGAGGGTTGCGCGCAATCGAAGTGACGCTGCGCACGCCCGCCGCATGGGACGCGATCGAGCGAATCGTCGGCAGTGTCGAACGGATGACGGTCGCAGCGGGAACCGTGACCCGTCCGGAGGAGGTCGTCCGCGTCTCGAAGCTCGGCGTGGACTTCGCCGTCAGCCCCGGCTGCACCCCGAAGCTCGTTGCCGCCGCAACGCAGGCCGGACTACCGCTTCTGCCCGGCGTCGCCACTCCGTCGGAGGCGATGCTCGCGCGAGAGCACGGAGCGCGGACGTTCAAGTTCTTCCCGGCCGCGCAGATGGGAGGCGCGAAGATGCTCGGCGCGCTGGGCGAACTGTTCCCCGATGCGCGCTTCTGCCCGAGCGGAGGTGTCGACGCGGGCAACGCCGCGGACTACCTCGAGCTCCGCAACGTCGCGGCAGTCGGAGGCTCCTGGCCGGCTCCACGGGAGCTGATCCGGAACAAGGCATGGCGGGAGATCGAACAGCGTGCAGCCGCAGCGGTCCCTATGACCGTAGCCGGGCTCAGCCTCAACGTTCCTGCCGGAGACACCGGCTAAGCGGGCAGGTGTGCGCGGGAAGCTAGCTGCCTCACAGGCTGCTCTTCGTCGATGCGCCGGCGAGCCGCGCGAAGATCACGATGCGATGGGTCGCCGAGTACAGCGGGTGGCATGCGCTCAACACGAGCTTCTCGTACGGACGCCCGCCGAGAATCGACCAGTCGGTCGCAGCGACGATCTTCCGGAAGTAGATCCGATAGCGCAGCGTGCCGTAGGGCATCTCGAGATAGACGTTGTCGCCGGAACGCAGCCGGTCGACGTAGCGGAATGGATGCAGGAACGTCGTGCGATGCCCAGCAATGGCAACGACACCGCCGGTGCCGGGGAGCGCCGTGGCTACGCCCGATGCGGCGTTGTAATGACCGGGTCCCTTCGCGAGATCTCTCTCCGATGTTCCTTCGACGACGATCATGTTCAACCCGAGTTTGGGAATGACGATTCGCCCGATCGGCGCGCCGTCGTGGAGCCTCAGCGCGAACCGCTGCGCGCGAAGCTTGATGATCCGAGCCGCGCTTACCGTGGCCGATTTGTCAACCAGGGCACGTGCGCGAACCGGTGACGCAAGCCAGCTGCGCTGCTCCTTCGCGAGTTGCCCGGCAAGCACGCGCTGCTCGTGTGCTGTGTAGATCGAGGTGAGTGGGTCGCCCCAGCGCAGCGATACACCCGCCCAAGCCAGCACGCTCAGGCCGAAGACGAGTAGCGCGAAACCGACCTTGCGTCGCACCTAGTGCGAACGAGCCGGCTTCGGCCGGAGGATCATCAGCACGAATCCGATGAGGCTGATCGCAGCTCCGATCAGCAGGATCGGGAGCGTCGCGAGTCCGGTGAATGGAAGGGCCCGTGCGCCGGCGACCTGGATGTTGCTCATTGATGCTCCTTGCTTGATTTGGGCGGGAGTTGCAGCCGCCGACTGCCTCGAATCGCTCGATCCGGTATGGCTGATTCTTCGGTCGAGCACGAGGCTCCACCCCATGCGATCGGCTGGTCGCACCTCGACCAGCGACTCGTCCTACGTGGACCTTGGGGCGGCAGGCGAACGCGGTCGCGCGAGGGCATTGCGCGACCGCGTTATGTTCATCGCCCCTCTCACCGAAGCCGCTTGCGGCGGCGGCCACGGCGAGTGTCAACGCAGGCCCCCTCGCCTGCGAAGCTTTAGCCGAAAGTCCTCGCGCGGTGGGCTACGCGCGGTTGCCGCCGCGGGCGGCGGCCAGCCGACAAGAACAAGAAGTCGGGAAGTTCATGCTCGAGGCAGCGAACGCCCATGGTGAGGGTCGCACACCCGGGCACCGTGCATTGGTTAACGATGGGCATACGCGGACTGTACGAACCCGCGCGCGCAGCCAGGCCCTCCGGAGGTCGAGAGACCGTGGGGCTTTCGTCAAGGAGTAGCCCGCTAGCGGGCGAGGACCGCGGAGCACGCCGGGCAGGTGAGCGTCAGCGGCAACGCCGCCAACGGCCGGTCGACTGCGATCGGCGCGCGACAAGCCGGGCACGGGATGTAGAGGTTCGCAACACCGTCGGTGTCCTCGACCAGGCGCGGCGCCCCCGGCCGGTGCCCGGCGTCCGCTCGACGTTCGTTATTCACCGCTGACCAACCAACCCTTTGCTCGAGAACGATGAGGGCGCCGCCGTTCCGGGCCCTCTGCCGCGAGCACCATTAGACCATCACCGGGGTGCGTCATGCAATCGACTTCAATAGTGCGACGCGGTGTCCTCTAGGACGTTCGTCTAGGTTCTCTGACCTTCTGGTTTCTGACCCGTGCAAGGTGGCAAAGGTCGTGGGGTGACACGCGGTCGTGCACGGATCCTTGGAATCGCTGCTGCTGCTGCGGCGGCAACAGGCAGCGCGTCCGCACTCGGTGCTCCGCACACCCGCGACAGCACGGTGAGCTATCCCGTGCATTCGAACATCACGGCGACGGTCTTCTGGATCGGCGAGCCGGTTGGCAATGGCTCGTCGGAGGACAACGCACTCTCTGCGTATGACGATAAGTGGAAGGCGCACTACGGCGGGTTCGACGACTACCGGTCTGTGCGCCGCTTCCCCTATTTCCCTCCGTTCACGCCGCGCGAGAACCCGTTTTACCTCGACGTGCCCTATAGCGACTTCGCCGACAACGGGAAACCGCGCGCCGATCGCACGGCGGTCCCGTGGGCGAGTCGCTACGCGGCGCAGCTCGCGCAGTCGGCAAAGACGGGGAAACCGTTCTCGCTCATGAAGAACCGCTGGGTGAAGATGTGGCGCGTTGCCGGCGGCCGGATGCGCGTCTGCTACGGACAGGTCGAGGACGCCGGGCCCTACGTCTACGACGACATCAACTACGTCTTCTCTCGTGTCGATGCGCGGCCGGCGAGCGGTCTCGCGCACAACGCAGGCATGGACGTCAGCCCGGCAATCCGCGACTGTCTCGCGTTCTCCGGCGTGAACAACGACGAGAACAAGCTCTCCTGGCGATTCGTCGAAGCGGCGGCGGTTCCCCCCGGCCCCTGGCGCCGCGTCGTCACCACGCGACAAGTCTTCTGGCCCTAAAGGCTCGACAAGTCTTCTGGCCCTAAAGGCATCGCTCGGTTCTCGCTGGGCGCCGCTCGTCACCACGCGACAGGTCCTCGGCCCTCGGCGGCCCCGGTCCCCTCGGTACCGCTGGGGCGCCGCGTCGTCACCACGCGACAAGTCTTCTGGCCCTGAGACCGCGGGTCAGCGGCCGAACGCGGGGTCAGCAAGCCCGGCTGCGAACTGCGCGAGCGTCGTTCCGGTCTGCACCTCGAAGCGATAGCGCCGGCCGAGTGACCCCAGGCTGCCCACGGTATCGGGGACCCTGCCGGCAGCCTGGGCAAAGGCGACCGGGCTCGTCTCCGTGAACACGATCGGGAAGACCGAGGCGATGTACCCGGGGAACCACGCCTGAACCTGGGCCACGACGGCGGGATCGGTCGTCGCGGGATCGTTGTAGAGATTCGTCCACTGCCCGGCATCGTTGAACGGCGCGACCCACGCCAACATGCTCGCGTTCGGCACGTTGGCCTTCAGCTCGGCCATGCCCGCCGAAATCTCGCTCTGCACCGCCGCCTGGTAGGACGCGACCGTTTGTGTCACTCCGCCCGTCGACGGGAGGCAGGTGTAGAAGTAGGGACAGGTCGCCGAGAAGGTCGCCCCGTTCAGGGGGGTGCCCGTGCCGTACACGTCGCCGTGACCGTACTGACCGGCGTGGAACGCCATCTCCCAGCGGCCGTTCGCGGCGAGCGCCTGGATCTGCGGCCAGGTGAGGTTCACAGCCGGGTTGGTGCCGGGTGTGGTGTTGTCGGCGAAGCCGGTGACCACGAACATGACCGCCTTGAAGCCGTAGGTCTGAAGCAGTGGGTCCCAGGCCGTCTGATCGGTGAGTGCGTCGTCGATCGTGATCAGCACCGGCTTCGTGATGCCGGCCGGGAGCGTGCCGGTGTCGAGCCAGGCCTTGTACTGCTCGAGGTCGATCGACTGGTAGCCGTTGTCGTGGAGGTACTTGAGCTGGGCGTCCGCCGCGGCGGGCGTGAGTTGGTAGGCGTCAGGTGGCGATGCGTCGATGCCGTGCCAGTTGATCACCGGCACGAACTGGGCGGACCCGCCGGGCCCGGTCGTGATCGTGACGGCAGGTGGAGTTGTCGTGTTGCCTGCGTTGTCGGTGACGATGGCAGAGACCGCGTGGCTGCCCGCAGCCAGAGCCGCGGCGTCGAACGTCGTCGAGTAGACCAACTGACCGGCGACGTCCGGCGCAGTGAGGAGTGGACCGACAGGTTGCGTGTCGACGGTGTACTGAACGGACTTGATCCCAAAGGCGTCGGAGGTGCTGAGGGCGAAGAGCGTCGGACCGCTGTAGAGGGCCGGCGCCGGCGCGACCATCGTGACCGGCGGCGCCGTGTTGTCGACGGTCAAGCTGAGCGACGACGAGTCGGCCGTTGCTCCCGCCGCGTCGGTGACGCGCACGCCGACGAGGTGGACGGCGTCGGTCAGCCCGACGGTGTTCCACTGGAGCGAGTACGGCGCCGCCGTCACGATGTTCCCCGCAACCGGGATCCCGTCCGTGAACAACTGCACCGAGTACGGCGGTTGTCCACCGGTCGGCGACGCCGTGACCGGGGCTGCTGAGCCGCGCGCGAACGTGAAGTTCGGCGGCGCGCTGATCGTGACGGCCAACGTTGACGCACTCGTCGTCGTGGTCGGCGTCGTGGTCGTGGTCGGCGTCGTCGTCGTGGTCGTGGTCGTGGTCGTGGTCGTGGTGGGCGTCGTCGTCGTGGTCGTGGTCGGGTCGGTCGTCGTGGTGGGCGTCGTCGTCGTCGTGGTCGGCGCCGTCGTCGTCACCGGCGCCGTCGTCGTGGCCGGCGCCACGGGCGCGGCCGGCGTGGCGGGCGTCGGTGCGGGCGCGGTCGGCGGCTCGGTGGTCGTCACCGGAGCGGTCGTCGTCGTCTCAGCGGTCGTCGTCGGAGGGGAAGGGGCGTCCGGCACACGCGCCTTCGCCGGGCACGCGCCGGCGGTCGTCAGGACGTCGCCCGACTTCAGCCGCCGTGCCCGCGCAGCAAGGGGAACGGTCATTTTCACCCAGGCACCTGCACGAAGGTGGCAAACCACCGCGGTGCCCGGAGCCGGACACGCGCCACGTGTCGCGAGGACGTCCCCGCGCTTCAGACTCTTCAGGTTGTCCGCGCTGACACGCACGCGTACCCAATGTCGACCGCTGAGATGGCAAGCCACCACAGTCGGACGTGCCGCATGTGTCGGCGACGTATCCGCTACAGCCATCGAAGCTGCAATCCCGGCTGCGAACACCGACGTTGCGATGCCGGCTGCGAGGACGGCTGCCGCGAACGTCGCGAGGCCACCTCGGTGTGCTTTCAGCCGCGTTATCCCCAGCAGGTTCCTCGGATCTGCCATGCCTGCGATCCTTGCCGGACATCTGTCGCGCGGGTCCAGTCCCGCGAGTGGGAAGCCACCTGACAAACGTCTAAGAACGCGCCGTGTGCACCACCGTCCGAAATCGGCTCAGTTCAGCTCTCGAGCCTCCAGTCCCGACAGGTGCGCGGGCGCACTCTTGTGGAACGGCGCGCTCGCCTGATACTCGGCTGCTTCAACGATCCTGCGAATCGCAGCTGCAAGCTCGAGGGGGGCAATCGTCGAAAGAATGCAGCCGGACGCTCCCAGGCGAAACACGTCCTCGACGTGATCGAGATCAGCCGAGGCCGAGAAGACGACGACCTTTACCTCGGGATGGCACTCACGCAGCAGCGAGAGACAGCCGAGGCCGTCCTGGTTCGGGATGCGCGTCCCGAGGAGGACGACATCCGGTGCCGCCGACCGCGTGAGCGACAGAACGTCGGAGCCGCATGGAACCTCTCCCACAATCTCGAGACTGGTATCTGCCTTCAGGGCGGCCGCAACAGCGACCCGGCGGATCCATTGATCGTCGACCACCATGATCCTCAGCAGCCTGTCGCGCGACGCACGTGCGGGCTCACTCTCAACCTCGCCATGCCGTGACCGAGAACTACTCACCGGCTTGACCTCCCTCTCAGCAATGGACAACACTGCCGGCCTGCGCCCGAGATCGGAACCATCCTTCGACCCCCCGGTCCAACATCGAAGGTCGAGCGCAGCTCCTGTTCATCACCTCCACGTCCACGCTTCGCCGGGTGCCCGCAGCGGTGAACCACCTGGTCGAAGCTCGTTTTCTAGGGCAGCTATTTCGCATTCACGCCTGCGAAAACACGTTCGGCGAGGGTCATTGCAGATCCGCATCGCCTTGTCGCCGTAGGGCGGCGACGGGGCGATCGCGGACCGCGGGCTAGGAGACGCCGCGCGTCGTGACGATCTGCGTCCAGGGGCCTGTCGGCACCTGTGATGCGTCGACGAATTGCCAGGAGACCTTGTCGGTGTCGCCGTCGAGCTCCTTGAAGCCGAGGCAGCCGTTGACAGCAGGCGACACGTCGAGGCCGGCGTTATTCGCCTGGGCCGATTGCGGACGTGCGTCTCCCGAGCCGAAGACGTACGTGGTGTCGTTGTAGGTGAACGGCCCGGCGTCCTCGATCTGGCCGTAACAGACGCTGCCGTTCTCCCCGATGAGCTTCACCCAATGGTTCTTCATGTAGGAGAAATGAGGGTCCTGGCAGGACGAGGCCGGATATTGCGACGCCCACGGGATCGTGCTGCAACGCTGGGCGAACGCCGCCGCATCGTTGACGTCGTCGTAGGGAAGATCCAGGTAGAAGGGGTTCTCCGCCGGATGGACCGACGCACTCGTCGGGAAGTTGCCGTTGCCGGAGGTCCGCGCCTCCGTTGTGCACGTGAACGAGGCGCCCGTTCCCCTCGGGACGCCGTCGCAGCCGCCGTAAGGCGCGCCCGCGCAGTCGGTGCCGGGAGCCGACGCGCCCTGGTTGACGCCGCCCGACCAGTGCAGCGCCCAGTTGGAGTCGTAGGTCGAACAGACCTGGGAGCCGTCGGCGGCGTTCGCGTTGAAGATCTCACCGACCCAGAAGGTCGTCCCGACGATCCCGGTGTGCATCGGATAGGCGCTCGAGCCGTCCGGCGAAGTCGTCGTCGGAGACGTATGGCCGGCTGCGGCAAGCGCTGTAGCGGCGACCAGTGAGGAGACGATGGCCAGTGCGAGCCGAAGCGGGGACGTCCGTGTGCGCGCAAGCGGGTAGCGCCGGGACGTGGGACCAGCCGAATAGTCTCTGCGAACCACGGGCAGCAGACCTCCTGTGCGGGGATGGCAGGATTCGGTCGAGTTCGGTCGAGCGTCGACCGACGGCGACCGCTAGACAGTCAAGCCACAGGAAGGTCCAGGGGCCACCGCCCAGAGGTCTGGCCCACCTGGCGCTTACGCCAGCCGCCCTACCTCGACAGCGGCGCCACCGGGCTGGCCGGCGGGTCCCCCGGGTGAATCCCGTTCTCGTGCGCCCACCGAGCGGCCTGCGTGCGGCTCCTGATTCCGAGCTTGCGGTAGAGGCTCGTCAGGTGGAACTTCACCGTCTGTTCCGCGATCGACAACTCGGCAGCGATGTCCTTGTTCGAAAGCCCATGGATCAGTCGCCGGAGGATCTCCAGCTCGCGCGTCGTCAGGCCTGCGTCCGAAGCCACCGTCTCCGGGCTCAACACGGGCATGCCGAGCGCCTGATACGCGGTTCCTTCGATGATCTGCCGGATCGCAACCGAGAAATCGGCCACCCGCACGCTCTTCACGATGAAGCCCTTGGCCCCTCGCACGAAGGCCGCATTGATCTGCCCAGGATCGGCGACGTCGGCGAACATCACGACGATGATCTCCGGATAGCGATCCCGCAGGCGATCGAGGCAGCCAAGGCCGTCGATGCCGGGCATGACGATGTCGAGCAGGACCACGTCGGGCTGCGAGCGCCCGGCGAGAGGGAGCACCTCCGGGCCGGAATGGGCCTCACCGACAACCTCGAAGCCGCCATCCGCCTCGAGCGTCGCGCGCACGCCGACAAGGAACAACGGATGGTCGTCCGCGAGCAGGATGCGGATTCGGCGTGTTATGCCGGACGCCATGACCACTCATCCCCTCCGAGAGACCGCACCCACTGACCACTTATCGACACACGGCGGCCTCCGCAATCCCTCCGCGGCGAACCGGTTCGACCGTCGTGCTCACCTTAGGGCCTCGCGAACGCCGTGTCATCGAGGGCGGCGGCAAACTGGGCGAGCGTCGTGTCCGTGTGGACCTCGAAGCGGTAGCGCCGGTGGAAGCCGTTCAGCGCACCGACGGTGCCCGAGGCGAGCGCATACGTGACGGGATTCGTCTGCGTGAAGACGATCGGGAACGTCGACGAGGCGAATCCGGGCAGCCAGGACTGGACCGCGCCGCTGGGGTCGTTGTAGAAGGTCGTCCATTGACCGCAATCGTTCCAGGGACACGCCCAAGAAGCCAGGCTGGCGCTCGGGACCTGTTGCTTGAGCTCGGCGAGGCCCGCCTGGATCTCGGCAGCGACCTGCGCCTGGAGCTGAGCGGCCGTCTCGGCCGCGGTGGTCACCTGCCGGGTCGCTCCCGACCCGGTGGTCGTGGTGATCGTGCCGAGGCAGCTGTAGTAGCTCCCGCAAGCGGCGGAGTAGCGCTGGACTTGCCCGGGTGCGAGCGTGATGGTGTTCGTGCGGTCGCTGAACTCCCCGTGACCGTAGCGACCGGCGTGGAACCCGATCTGCCAGCGCCCGTTCCCGGCCAGCGTCTGGATCTGCTGCCACGACATGTTCGAGACGGGGTCGTCTGCGCCCGGCGTGTTGTTGTCGGCAAAGCCCGTGACGACGTAGAGGACGGCCGTGAGCCCGTACTTCTGCAAGAGGGGATCCCAGGCCAACTGGTCGGTGAGACCGTCGTCGACCGTGATCAGGACCGGCTTCGTGAGACCGGCCGGGAGGGAGCCCGTCGCGAGCCAGGATTGGTATTGCTCGACGGTCAGCGACTGATAGCCGTTCGTCTTCAGATACGCGAGCTCCTGGTCGGCTTGCGCCGGCGTCTGGTCATAGATGTCGGGGCTCGCATCGAGCGGCCCGATGATCCCGTGGTAGTTCAGCACCGGCACGGTCTGGACCGGTCCCGTCATGATCGACACGGGGTTCGCTGTGGTGATATTTCCGGCGTTATCGACGACAGTTGCCGAAACGGCGTGCGAGCCGGCCGCCAACGTCGCCGTGTCGAAGATGGTCGAGTAGAGGTAGGAGCCCGGTGCGCCCGGTGTCGTCAGCAGCGGACCGACGGGCGACCCGTCGATTGTGAACTGCACCGACTTGACGCCGTAGCCGTCGGACGCGTGCACCTGCAGCGTCGTCGGCCCATTGGTCACGGCGAACGGCAACGGCTGATACATGACCGCGACCGGCGGCGCGTTGTCAACTGTGATGTGGACTGGCGGCGAGGTCGCCGTCAGCGCGCTCGCGTCGCTGACGCCAACTGTGAGGGTGTGCGACCCCGCCACCAGTGCGTTGGTGCTCCATTGGAAAGTCAGGGTGCTTCCGACGATGTTGGGCACGAGCGACGTCGCCACACCATCGACCAGCAGCCGACCGGTGAAGGGGGCTGTGCCGCCGGTCACATTCGATACCACGACGGTTGTCGGGTTGGTCGCGAAGGTGTAGTCGCCGGGCGCGCTGATGCGCACCGCTGAGATCGGCAGGTTCACCGGCGTGTTGGCGACGGTCACCTGCGCAGTCGCGGTCGCGGTCTTACCGCGTCCGTCTGTCACGGTCGCTGAGACGGAATGGACGCCGTCGGGCGTCGTGGTGGTGTCCCAGATCTCGGACGGGAGCGGCTGCCCGTCGACCGAGTACGTGACCGACGCGGGAAGCACCGCGCTCGTCTGGGTCGCGCGGATCGCGATCGATCCGTGAACGGATGAGCCCGGGACGGGGGCCGTCAGCGCAATCGTCGGATATGAGGGTCCGACGTCCACCGTCACCGGGCTCGACGTAAGTTGAATGCCACCGCCGACCGACGACCAGTCCGTCGCGACCACAGTGAGCGTGTGCGCGCCCACTGCCAGGCCGGCGGTGTTCCACGCGATCTCGTACCGGTAGAGATCCACCTGCGTCGTGTCGAGTGACCCGTATGGGGTTCCGTCGACAAGCAACTGCACGCCGAAGATCCCCTGGTCGGCAGACGCGTCGATCTTGACGGGAACGATTGCGCCAACGTCCCCGACGTTCGCTTGCGCCAGAGGCGCTGTGATCGCCACCTGGATGGCGGCATGTGCAGGGCCCGCGCCGACGACCGCGAAGAGGCCAATGCACACGAAGGTCAGGCGGCAGCTCATCTCAGTGCGAACCGACGCCGGTTCAGGCCGCGATCTCCGCAGGTACGCCGGCCGCGACCGGCGCGGTTGCATGCTCGATCACGTCGCGAAGGATGTCCTCGAGCGTGCGCATCGGGAGCCACCCGATCGCGTCGCGCACCTTGTCGACGCACGGAACGCGATGAAGCATGTCGTCGATGCCGGAGCCGTAGACCTCCGCGAATGGCACGTGAACGGTGGGCGAGCCCGAGCCGGTCATCAGCTTGATCCGCTCGGCAAGTCCGATCACGCTGATCTGGTTCGGCGCCCCGACGTTGTAGATCTGGCCGGTCGTGCGATCGATATCGGCCATCAAATCGCGGAGAGCGCGGATGGTGTCGCTCACATGACAGAAGCAGCGGGTTTGCAGTCCGTCGCCGTAGATCTCGATCACGTCGTCGCGCAGGGCGCGTTCCACGAACCGCGGGACGACCATCCCGTACATGCCTGTCTGCCTCGGCCCGACCGTGTTGAACAAGCGGACGATCACCGTCTGGAGCGCGTGCTCCTCGTGGTAGGCAAGCCCGAGGAACTCGTCCATCGCCTTCGAGTCCGCGTACGCCCAACGCTTCTGCGTCGTGGATCCATAGATCCGCCGTGCATCCTCCCGCAGCGGCGTCTCCGTGCGGTGGTCGCCGTACACCTCCGACGTGGACGCAATCAGGACCGGCTTGTCGAATTTCGAGCACGCATCGACAACCGTCTCTGTGCCTTTGAGATTCACGTGCAACGTTCGGACCGGCTGCTCCACGATCGTCTTCACGCCGACAGCTGCAGCAAGGTGATAGACGACGTCGACCTTGTGGACGAGCTCGCAGACAACCGCAGGATGCAACACGCTGTCGACGACAAGGTGGAACCCCGGACGGTCGAGCAGATGGCTGACGTTCTCAACCGATCCGGTCGACAGATCGTCGAGCACGTAGACCTCGTCATCGTTTTCGAGCAGCAACTCAGAGAGGTGGGAGCCGATGAAGCCGGCGCCCCCGGTCAACAATGCCTTCACGGTCATTCTCCTTGTCGAGGTGGTTTGACTGGTTGCGCGGCCGAAGCGGCGACCGTCGGTGGAGCGGTCTCGAGCGCGAAGCGCGGCGGCGAGACCCACGTGCAACTTTCGATCTTCGGTGTCACCAGGGTTTTGACGAAGGCGTGCAGCATGCAAGCGCGATACACGAGATCGAGCACGATGAGAACCGGAGCGAGCACAACCAGCCGCGGCTTTCGCAGGGCTGCCGCCGCGATGGCGATCCAGCCCACGCTCGAGGCGAGGTAGAAGATGCCGAACCACAGAGGGTCGATCCAGTCGCGGAGGAAGAACGCAACGGGAGGAAGCACAAACGGTTCGAGCATGTACGGAATCCAGTCCAACATCAGCGCGAGGTAGGCAAGGTCGAAGCCAGAGACACGCACGCCGACACCCCGCCCGCGCGTGCGCTCGAGCGGGCGCCCGAATCGATGGCCGCGGATGGACTGGAACTGCGCCCAGGACCAGCGCACCGTCTGCCGGTACCAATCGCGAAAGCGATGCGGATCGATCGTCCAGGAGCGCGCGGCGGGAACGTATTCGACGCGCCCGAGCTTGCGGCGGACGATCTCGGCCACCCAGTACATGTCGTCAACGGCGTACGGGACGTCGTCCCGGATCAACTGCGCGAACACATCCGAACGGAAGAGTGTGTTCGCGCCGCAGATCACGTTCACGACACGGAGCGCGTTCTGTCCGCGCTTGACGGTGACCTGGTACGACCAGTAGGTGAACGCGCGCATGGCAATGAACGGGTTCCAGCGGCGCGTGTGATCCCAGAGCGAGTCGATGCGCCCTGATGCCGCAGCGATGCGCGGGTCCGAGTCCATCCTCTTCTCGAGCCGCGCGATGTATCTCGGCTCCATCGTTGTGTCGTCGTCGAGCACGGCGATCCGGCGATAGCGCGCAGCGAGCGCGAATCGGTCGTTGCCGGCTCGCAGGGCCACCGGCTTGCCGCTGCTCGTCGTGAGCTCGAGCACGTGCGCTCCCATTGCTTCGGCGACCTCGCAGGTGCGGTCGGTGGAACCGTCGGACACGACGTAGACGTCGGCTTGGCCAACTGCAGAGCGAACGGTGTTCCCGATCGTCGCCTCGCCGTTCTTGCACGCGATCAGCACCGCGGTTTCGTATCCCTCTGCCATCGCTCATCGACGCTAGAGCGTGAAACCGGCGGCTTCGGCGCACGCCCGGCCAGGAGTCGCAACGACGAACGTATGGTCCCGGTCGTCGGCCGATGCCGCTCTAGCTACTGAGCGGCAACCGCGCGCGAACCGACGTTCCTTCGCCCACTGCACTCCTGACTCGCAGTTCTCCGCCGAGCCTGCGCATACGCTCCTTCATCCCGACCAGGCCGAGCCGACCCTCGCGGTTGGCCCGAGCCGCCGCGCCGGCCAGGTCGAAGCCCGCGCCCGTATCGACAACTTCGACCTCGATGGAGTCGGACAGCAGTTGCGCCGTGACGACGATGAGCGGCGCACCACTGTGCCGCGCCGCGTTCGCCACGGCGGCGCCGACCACCCGTGCAAGCGCAAGCCGCTGCGGCTCGGCCAGCGTGAGTCGATCGAGCTCAGGATCGAGCCGGAGCTCGACCCTGAGCTCGCCAGCGGCTTCGAAGGCGAGCTCCGCGATCAGCACTGTCAGCGAAACGGCACCGGGATCGTCCATGGCCCCAACGGCGACGTCTCGCAGCTCCGCCTCAAGGGCGGAGAGGCGCGCCCCGATATCGGCAACCCGGCCGAGCAGCGGAACATCCGCCGCGGCCCCGACGGTCAGACCCGCGATCTGCGAGCGGAAGAGCTCGAGATCCAGGCGAACCGCGGCGAGCGACTGCAAAGGTCCATCGTGCAAGTCGAAACCAATGGTCGCCTGTGTCTCGAGCAAGGCCTCCAGCTCGTCGCAGACCTCGGTGATGACCGTCGCCGTGCGCGGGTCACTCGTCGATGCCGCGAGGGCGCGGGCGACCAGCAAACTGCCTCGCTCTTCACTCATAGCTGACGCTATACCGGTTTCGCGTCTGCTCAATCCACCCCCTTGTGCAGGATCGAGTCCTTGGTCGAGCAGGACCTAGACCTTTGTCCGTCACACCTGTCAGTACAACCTCATAGGTTCGCTCTCCCACGACTCACTGACGGATAGAGGGGCGCAGCATGAATGTATTGATTGCAGACGACCATCCACTGTTCCTTGCAGGCGTGAGAGACCTGCTGGGTCGAGAAGAGGGGTTCGACGTGATCGGCGAGGCCCGGTACGGACCGGAGGTTCTCCCGCTCGTCTCACGGCTCCACCCCGACCTCCTGCTCCTCGACCTCCGGATGCCCGGACTCGACGGGCTCGCTTGCCTCGAACGCGTCCGCGCGCGCCATCCGAAGCTGAAGGTCGTCGTGCTGTCGATGTGCGCGGAGCCCGAACAGATCCAGGCTGCATTCAAGCGTGGCGCCTGCGGCTACGTGCTCAAGAGCATCGACGCCAACGACCTCACCTCCGCGATCCGGCAGGCCGTCGACGGCACCGCGTACCACGCCTTCGGCCTTCCTGCACTCAACGAAGACACCTCGGCACGGCTGGCCGGCCTCACCGAGCGCGAGATCGAGATCGTCAAGGCAGTCGCTCGCGGGCTCTCGAGCCAGGCGATCGGCAAGGAGCTCTGGGTGACCGAGCAAACGGTGAAGTTCCACCTGACCAACATCTATCGGAAGCTGAACGTCTCCAATCGAACCGAAGCCGCGCGCTGGGCGTTCTCGCAGGGGTTCGTCGCGGAGCGCACCGCCGACCTAGCGTCGTAAGAGCGCACCGCGCCTTGGACAACTCACGGACACGACGCAGCTCGCGTGCTGAAAGTGCGCAAAGTGCGCACCGGAAGATCGTCAAAACTTGCACCAAACGGTAGCCGCGCAACCTGTCATGGTGTCCGGCATGGCGACGAAGCCGAAGTTGCGACCGGGCGTAGCCGTTTTCATTCCGTGCCCTGCTTGTCGACGGGCCATCGGGCTCCCGGCAAACGGCCCGCTCCCCGAGCAGCTCATCTGCCCGAACTGCGGCAGACGGATCTCCCGCTAGACGGAATCTCCCGCCGGCCACGGCTGCGTGTGGACGAAGGTCGGACGAACTGACAGGCCGAACGGCTGGGGCCACCCAACCGAAACGTGCAGCATCAGCCGTTTGACGCGGCGGAGAACTAGCGGCACGGCGGCCTCCGTCTCGACGTGCGACTAGGAGGCTCGGCCCTCCTCGACCATACGGTGTGGGGAACCTCTTGGCGGGCGAAGTTCTAAAGGGCGAACTCCAAAAGCTGCTGCTGCATGAAGATCCTCATCACCAACGATCGACCCCTGCTCATTGCCGGTGCACGTGAGGTGCTCGCGCGCGACGGCGATTTCGAGGTCGTCGGCGTCGCGAACCACGGTGCCGAGTTGATGGAGCTGATCGCGGCGCGCCACCCAGACGTGATTCTGCTCGACTTGGGGACACCTGGACTGGAGGGCCTGGCCAGTGTCGATCGCATCCGGACGGCCTATCCCTCCGTGGCGGTTGTCGTGCTGTCGGATGTGACAGACCCGGTCGAGATCCGCGCCGCTGTCCGGCACGGCGCAAGCGGTGTGGTGTTCACCACGATCGATCCGCGCGACCTCGGTACGGCAATCCGGAACGCTGTCCAGCACACAGCGTTTCACACGATCGCGCCGCCCCCGTTGGATCATGATTCCGCGCAGACGCTCGACCTCTCGCCGCGCGAGCTGGAAGTGCTCGAAGCAGTCGCAACCGGACTTTCGAACCGAGAGATCGCGATGAAGCTGTGGGTCTCCGAGCCGACCGTGAAGTTCCACCTCACGAACGTCTATCGCAAGCTTCGGGTGACGAACCGGACGCAAGCCACTCGCTGGCTGCTCGACCGCGAGCGCCGCGCAGGCACGGTTTAAAAACAACGGTCTAAAAACGTCGCAAAAGGGGTCTACGGCGGTGCCGGCCTCGACTCGTCGCCGGCGTCGAGCATGTATCCCGACTGGCGCACGGTGATGATCAACGGCGGCCCGTCGCGCTCCAGCTTCCGCCGGAGGTAGCTCACGTACGTCTCGACCAGATTCACGCTGCCGCCTTGCTCGTACCGCCAGACCTCCCGCAGGAGCTGCGGCTTGGATACGACGCGACGCGGATGTTGCAAGAAGTACCGCAGCAGTGAGTACTCAGTCGCCGTCAGCTCGATCCTGCGGCCGCCCCGTGAGACTTCGCGGCGGCGCTCGTCGAGGACGACGTCTGCGTAGTGGAGTACCTCCATGTTTCCAGGCTGCCGGTGCATCCTGAGAGCGAGTTGTGAACTGACGCTTCCTGAGGGGATTCCTAGGTAGCGCTCAGACTGCCGTTAGGTTCGCGCGCGAGCCTCTCCCTTGTCGCCAAACTCTCCTTGAGGCGATTGACATGGGGGGCCGGACGCGGAACGCCGGCTCGACTGACAAGACTGCTGCGGGCGGCGCACGCCGCCCGCAGCAGGTCCACCTGCGCGGTCGAGCGGCTCGGTTCCGTCACCGAGTGTCGATGGTCCCGCACCAGCGCTCTTCGATCCTGCGGCCCTTCCAGATCGCCACCGATGCGGCCCACGTGAGCGCGAAGAGCGCGACGATCGCGTATCCGAGTCGCTCGAAGTCCGGAGCGTTCCGCCAGCCCACCACCTGCAACAGCTCGATCGAACCGACAAAGAGCGCGACCGCAACCGAGAGGCTCGTGACGGTGATGTTGTAGTAGACCTTCCGGACCGGGTTCGAGAACGCCCAGCCGTAGGCCTGGCTCATGAAGGCGCCGTCGGCGGTGTCCATCAGCGACATCCCCGCCGCGAACAGCAACGGCAGCGCCATGATCGCGAGCAACGGAACCTGGTTCGTCGCGACTCCGGCCGCGATTGCGAGCAGCCCGATCTCGGTCGCGGTGTCGAAGCCGAGCCCGAACAGGACGCCGAGCGGGTACATGTGCCACGACCGGTCGATCAACCGAAAGAACCGACCGACGAAGAACCGGTTCATGAAACCCCGGTCGAGCAGTCGCTCTTCGAGCCGCTCGCGGTCGTAGCGCCCGCTCTGGAGCTCGCGAAAGATGCGAACGATGTCGACGAGCACGATCAGGTTGAGCACGCCGATGATCCAGAGGAACGTTCCCGAGACACCGGGGCCGACGTAGCTCCCGTAGCCGTGCAGCCCCGGGACGGCTGCGCCCACGGTTGTCGTCCCGAGCGCCAGCGCAGCGACGAGCGCAAAGACGATCGTCGAGTGGCCGAGCGAGAAGAAGAAGCCCACACCGAGCGGGCGCTTCCCTTGCTGCAGGAACTTGCGCGTTGTGTTGTCGATCGCCGCGATGTGATCTGCGTCGAAGGCGTGCCGCAGCCCGAACGAGTACGCGAGCGTGCCGAGCCCTGCGAGCGCGGGCTGGCTGCGCGAGTAGTAGACGAAGAGGCCCCACCCCGCGACGTGCAGCGCACCGACGGCACCGGCGAAACCGGAGAGGCGCAGCCATTCACGCCGGTCGAGCGTGCGGGCCCAGCGGCTCATGCCTGAGCAAGCTCCGCGCGCAGCGGGGTCTCGGCCGAGACGAGCCCGCAGAGCAGGTGGTAAACGGTCGCGTGCGCCTCCTGGATCCGCGGAATGTACTCCGACGGGGCGACGATCACGTGATCGGCGAGCCCTTCGGCGGCGATCTGCCCGCCGCCGTAGCCGACGATCGCAATCGTCTCGAGCCCACGCCGCCGGGCCTCTGCGAGCGCCAGGAGGATGTTCGCCGACCCGCCGCTCGTCGAGAACGCGAGTGCGACGTCGTCTTCGCGGCCGTGCGCGATGACCTGCCGCTGAAAAAGCACCTCGGGCCCGACGTCGTTCGCGAGCGCCGTGAGGATCGCAGCGTCTGCGGTCAGGTCGAGCGCGCGCAAGCCCACGTCCTGGAGATCCGCGACAAGATCCATTGCATCGGTCGCCGAGCCACCGTTGCCGAACGCGAGGACCTTGCCGCCGGCGGCAAGGCGCTGCCGCAGCGTCAAGGCTGTACCCACGAGCTCCTGACCGTCGCCGACCGTGCGTGCGCGCAGGTCCCCGATCTCGCGCGCCTTGATCTGCACGGAAGCCGCGACGTCCTCGAGCACCGAATCGAGGTCGCCGTCGGTCCGTTCGAGGAACGGATAGAGAAAGGCCGAGCTACCGGCGCCGCTGCGGCTCGAGCCGAGGTGGTCGAGGAACACGTGCACCGTCTCCCAGAGCACGTGGTAGAGCGTCTCGACCAGCTCCTGGTGCACGAACGGATCGCTTGACGGCGGCTCGAACACCCACGTCGCACTTCCGGGTACGAAGCCGATCGTCAGGCAGCCGCGCGGAGCGTGAACCGGCGAGCCGAAGGCGATCAGCGCGTCGCCCGACTCGGCGATCAACGCCACCTGATCGGGCCGGAGCATCAGCGCGGGAAGCGCGCGCTTGCCGACGATCACCGGATGCACGAACTCGACTGCGACGTGATGCGCATCCGAGCGGTCCTGCGGGGAGCTACCGACCGCGAGCAGTCGCCCGCCCGCGAGGAAGCGCTCCGCGAGGCGCCACGCCAACTCTGAGATCCGTCCGGCCTCGGCCGCGAAGAAGCGCTCGTTCGCCTGGGTGCGCGCCTCGATCACGCCGGCACAGCGTTCCGCGTCCCGACCCGAACGAGCCACGCGCGCCACGCGTCGATGCCTTCGCCCGTTTTCGCGCTGACGAGCAGCCGCGGGACGCGCGGATGAACTGCGTCGAGGTTGCGCAGGTAGCGATCGAGATCGAAGTCGAGGTGTGGCAGCAGATCGATCTTGTTCACGATCACGAGCTCGCAGGCGCGGAACATCAACGGGTACTTGAGCGGCTTGTCCTCGCCCTCGGCGATCGACGAGACCATCACGCGATGGTGCTCGCCGACGAGGAACTCGGCGGGGCAGACGAGGTTGCCGACGTTTTCGATCAAGACGAGGTCGAGCTCGTCGAGCCGCAGTGACGGGAGCGCTGACCGGACCATGTTCGCGTCGAGGTGGCACTCGCCGCCGAAGCTCGGATCGGTGTCGATCTGCACGACGGGCACGTGCAGATGCGCGATGCGGTCCGCGTCGAGCGTGGAGGCGACATCGCCCTCGATCACGCCGACCCGAACGTCGAGGCCCCGCAGCGAGCGCTCGAGCAGCGTCGTCTTCCCCGCCCCCGGCGCGCTCATCAAGTTGATCGTGGTCACTCCGGCGCGGTCGAAGTCGTCGCGGTTTGCGGCGGCGATCGTCCCGTTTGCGTCCAGAACGTCCTCGAGCACCTTTACGTACGTGCGATGCATGGCTCAACCTCCTGGACCTGGATGGACTCGACGAGAAACTCGTCGCCGCTGACGACCGTGCCGCCGCTCCCGCAGGACGGGCAGCGGAAGCTCGGCGGCTCCCACTCATTGCCGCAGCAGGCAAGCCGCGCCGGCACGACCTCGACGTCGAGGCGAGCGCCGTCGCAAACGGTGCCGCGGCCGACCAGGTCGACGTAGAGCTCGAGCGAGTCCGGCACGACCTGCCGCAGCGCGCCGACGCGCATCGTGATCACGCTCACCGGCCGGCCGGCCGCGTGCCGCTCGACGGTGTCGACGATCGCGCTCGCTAGCGAGAGCTCGTGCACCGCAACTCCTCAACCGTCAGCGCAACGAGCTCGACCGCGTCGTCGACCGCTGCCGCGACGCTCGGCGTCAGGCCGATGCCGACCTCCTCGACCTGTTCGGGCTCGCACGCAACGACCACGACCTGCCCCGGCCAGCCGCCGGTTGCTTTCACGAAACGCAAAACGGTCTCCGGATCCATGCCGTGCGGGTCGATCTGAGCTCCGTCCTCGATCCCCGCCTCGACCGACTCCTCATCGACCTGCATCACGTACAGCGTCCCAGGCTCGCCGCCCTGCCGGCTCACGTCGACGAGAACGAGCGCGTCGTACCCGCGCATCACCTCGTAGGCGAGGTCGAGGCCTCCGGTGCCGAAGTCGGCGACCGCCACGTCGTCGGCAAGCTCGCGTGCGCGCAGGCCCTTGGCCACCTCGCCGGCGAAGCCGTCGTCGCCGAGCCAGAGATTGCCGACTGCTGCAACCAGGATCATGCGGTCACCTCCACCTCGTCGGGCTTGAAGAAGAGACAGCGGCCGCTCTCGCGCAGCACCTGCTGCATCGGGTCACTGTCGATCGTGACCGCGAGGTGAACCGCGTCGTCGTAGTCGACGTAGATCCGCTCGAGGGTGGCGGTGCGGCCGTCGAGCAGAAAGTCCTGTGCGTCGGCGCCTGCGCGGGGGCGCAACACGAGCTTCGCGCCGCGGCGAACCGTGACGCCGCCGACGGTCGTCTCGTCCTCGCCGCGTGTCTCAGGCTCGGTGGGCTGCATCAACCCGTGCAGGCGCATGATGTCCTCCTGCGTCGCGGTCGCCGCACGCTCGATCATCTCCGCAACCTTTGGGTCTCCCGCGGCGATCGCCTCCCGCTCGCCGTCCGAGAGCGCCCGCACGTGCAAGAGGAGCGCTTCCTCGATCTCCGTCGCGTCAAAGAGACTGCCCCTGCTCGCCGCGGCAAGCTGAGGATGGTCCGGCAGAACGATCGCGGCGCCGACCACGACGTCGTCTTCGGGCGTCGCGAGCACGGGATACGTATTCACGCTCGTGCAGCCGGATTCGAGTGGCGAGACAAAGCGCCATTCGATGGCGCGGACGACGACATGCGTCGAGATCAACGATGCTTCGAGCGCCTCCGTACGGCCCACACCTTCAGCGACGTCGGTCAGGTTGTGCACGCAGACGGTTACGAGGTGCTCCTCGCACTCGAGCCGAGCCCGGGCCTTGAGGTCGCCGAACGCAAACGTCTGCTCGCCGGGCTCGGCTAGTCGGACGCGCCGTTCGACGGCGGAGTGCGTATCCCCGACCGATTGCAGGAAGCGCACCTCGGCGGTCACCAGACCGGGCTCGGCAAGCTCGCAGACGAGGCGAAGATGATCGAAGCGCGCCCGACTGTCGCCCGCGTACGCGGGCGGGTAGACGATCCCGAACGGTGTTGGCGTCGCGTTCTTCGCCGAACCCGACGTGTAGGGGTAGAGCGCATAGCCCTCGTAGAGCAGCGAGCTGACGAGCTCCTCGAGCATGGTCATTGCAGGGCATCCCGGATCGTGGCGTCGAACGTGGCGAGACCGAGCTCAATGCGCCGGCGACGCAGCGCGGCAAGCGTCTCCGCCTGCACACGGACGAAGCCGCCCCCGGCATAGCGCTCATCGACCAGCGTGCGCCAGTCCGCAAGGCGCACGCGGTGACGGGCCTCGCAGCTCCACGGCACGAGCGTCACCTGGAGGCGGTCGGCATCCCCGCAGTAGAAGATCGATCCGTTGAAGTGGAACGTGAGCGGCACCGTCCCCCCGGCGAGCGAGGCCAGGTAGCGCGTCGCCGCGAGCTCGACGTCGCCGCTGAGCGGCAAGACGAGGGTGAAGTTGCCGGTGCCGCGGAAGCTCGGGACTAGCGTCTCGACCCGTCCGAGCTGCACGGGACCTGCGGTCTGCGGAATCCGCTCGGGCTCACCGAAGAGGTCGTGGAGCCGCTCGCGGGTCTCGGGGTCGTAGGCTCGGCGATCGCCGTCGATCTGGACCTGGGCCGCAAGGGCGATCGTGTAGATCTCGCGCCCACTCGCGTCGCTAACATCGACCGCAAAACGCAAGGCCGGCGTTGCGGCGCGCGGATCGGCGTCGACCCCCGAGATCGCGAACTCCGGCGCGGGCAGCTCGAGGGCGATGTCCGTCACGCGGCCTCCTTGCGCAACGCGTCGAGGAAGCCCTCGATCGCTTCGCGCAGGTTCGAGCCGCCGTTGATCCCCTCCCAGCGCAGCTTGACGAGCCCGACGAGCGCGTAGCAGCGGTCAATGGGTGCAATCACGAACTGCGGTGGCTCGGCGAGCCGGTTCACGATCAGAGCCTCGATGTCGGGCTCGAGCGTCGCGAGCACACCGTTCGCGGCGACGAGCTCCTGCCAGGCGCCGAGATCGAGCTCGCTCTCCGTCGCCCCGGCCGGGCTCGGATAGAACGCAGTCACCCCGCCGGCGACCGAGCTGACGAAGAGGAATGCCAGCCCGATCGGAATCCGGAACTCAGCCCACAGCTCATCGGGCAGCCGGAAGTCATTGAGCGGGAGGATGCGCCGGCCTGTCGGCCGCAGCTCGGGGTCGCCGGCGCGGAGCGCGAAGCAGCTCTCGCACGAGCAGAGGATCTGCCGCTCTTCCACCTGCAGCAGGTGGCGATGATCGGCGGGCATCTCCGTTCCGCACAGATCACAGTGCTCGACCTGCCGTGGCGGCCGGGCGGCAGCTTGTTTGACGGCGACGCGCCGCAGATCCCTGACGAGCCCGCCGCTCATGTCGCGACCTTGACCCGGCCGTCCGTTTCGAGCAACGGCACGGGCTGGAGCTGCAGATCCTCCTGGCCAACGAGCCGCCCGGCAAGCGGCAGCGAGAAGCAGCGGCCGCACGAGGGGCACTCGAGGTTGCCGTCGTCGAGGGTGCCGCCGAGCAGTGAGCTGCCGCAACCGGCACACGCGTCGCGGTAGGCGAGGAGCGTGCCGGCGACGTTGGCGACGACGAGGCCCGGGACGCCGAGCGCGAGCCTGCCGGGCTCCGGCGTCGACGCGAGCTCGGACCAGCCGACGAGCGGCAACAGCTTGGCCGGCGACCGTACCTTGTCGACAGCACCTTCGACCTCGACACCGAGCAGGTCGGGGGCCTCCTCGTCGAGCGCCTTCTCGACCGCGAGCTCGAGCGTCGCAGCGGACGACGCGCAGCCGTTGCAGCTGCCCTTGAGCAGCAGCTGTGCGACGCCATCCTCGATGCCGAGCAGCACGACGTCGCCGCCATGCGAGGCGAGGTACGGGCGGACGCTCGCAAGCGCCTTCGACACCCGTTCCTCGAGAGGTCGCGGATGCAACCCGTGGACGAGCAGCATGCTCGACACCACCGGGTCCTCCGCGAGCCGGTCGCGCACCTCGGGATCGATCGTCCCGAGGATGCGCACGAGACCCTCACCGTGGAGCTCGAGCATCTCCTCGAGCAGCCGCTCGACGTCGACGCGCTCCTCCGTGGGTGTTTCGAGCACGGTCAACAGAGCCCGGTCGGTGTGTGCACCACCTTCTTCACCTTGCCGCCGCCGAGGTACATGTGCACGCCGCACGGCAGGCAGGGGTCGAACGAACGGACGGCCCGCATGATGTCGATGCCCTTGAAGCTCTCAGGCCCGTTCTCCTCGAAGATCGGCGTGTTCTGCACCGCGTCCTCGTAAGGCCCGGGAGTTCCGTAGACATCGCGCGAGCTCGCATTCCAGGGTGTCGGCGGATAGGGCTGGTAGTTCGCGACCTTGCCGTCGCGGATCACCATGTGGTGCGAGAGCACGCCGCGCGCCGCCTCGTGGAAACCGACGCTGATCGTGTCCTCGGGCACCTTGAAGTCCCGCCAGCTCTTCGTCCGGCCGGCGGCCAGCTCCGCCCGGGCGAGGTTCAGGCAGTGCAGTCCGACGAGCGCGGCGTAGGCCTCGTGATAGGCGCGCGCCCGGTCACGCTCGATCGCGTTCGACCACTGCGGGATCTTCCACTCGAACTCCATCTGCGGGAGGCTCTTCGAGCGCGGCAGCACCATCTTGATCGACTCGCCCGTCGCCTCGAGGTAGTCGCCGAGCTTGACGAGGCCGGCCTTCGCCGTCACCCACTGGCGCGCGAAGGGACCACCGCCGGTGTCGCAGGCGATGTAGCGGTCCGTGCGCTTGTCGTAGATGCGCGGCGAGACGACCCAGCTGTACTTGTCGGTGAAGTCGCGCTTCTGCGGCTTCGGGATCGTCGTCTTGTTCCAGGGGTGATGCTTGTCGATCGGGTTACCGAGCGGATCCTTGGTCACGTACGTGGTTTCGCCCTCCCAGTCCTCGAAGTACGAGGAGCCGAGCAGGATGCGCAGCATCCCGTTGATCTCGACGAGGTCGGTCGAGACGAGCTCGCCGCCGATGACGACGCCCGGCGTGATCATGCGCGCCCGGCCCCACTCGGTCATCGTCTTGTAGTCGTAGTCGACGACCTCGGGGTCGTCGAAGCACCCCCAGCAGACGAGGTCGGTCTCACGGAATCCGACCTGGTCGTAGCCGGGGAGCGCGTCGTAGAAGAAGTCATAGAGGTCGTCGTGCAACGTGACCGACCGCTTGCAGTAATCCATGTACTCCATCAGCCGCACGTAGTAGTCGGTGATCGTCTGGTGCGTGATGTGTGCGCTGCAGCCGCCCGGCATGATCGTCGAGGGATGCGTGTGCCTGCCGCCGAAGAGGCAGTACATCTCCCGCGTGTAACGGGCGACCTCGAGGGTCTCGAGGTAGAAGTCGCCGGTGAACGGGTTAAGCGAGCGCATGATGTCGGCGATCGTCTTGAAGCCGTGGATATCGCCGTGCGGCGACGCGGTCGTCTCGGCCTTTGTGAGCACCGACGGGTTCGTCTCCTTGACCATCTGCTCGCAGAAGTCCACGTTCGCCATGCAGTCGTTGAAGATCGCGTGGTCGAACATGAAGTCCGCGGACTCGGCGAGGTTGAACGCGTAGTCGCCGAGCTTCGGCGGCTTCACGCCGTATGCCATGTTCTGGTTGAGGCACGAGCAGGTGCAGTGGTTGTCACCGCAGATCCCGCAGATGCGACTCGTGATGAAGTGTGCGTCGCGCGGGTCGATCCCCTTCATGAAGATGTCGAACCCGCGGAAGACCATCGAGGTCGAGTAGCACTTGAGGACTTCCTGGTTCGTGAAGTCGATCTCCGTGTGGATCCCGAGGCTCCCGACGATGCGGGTGATCGGGTCCCACGACATGTCGACGAGCTTGCCGGCCTCCGGCTTGACGTGCTCGCGTGTGGCGGCCATGTAACTCAAACTCCTCTCTTATCTCTGGCTCCCCCAGCGGGGCTGGTAGCCGGTCGTGAGCTCAGGACGGTTGTGCCGCCACTTGGTCTCCTTGTTCATCGTGCGGTTGGTGATGGCGC
>DATBDB010000168.1:0-3648 GCA_036270155.1 Gaiellaceae bacterium | reverse complement strand
GCGTCAAAGCGCTCGCCGAAAGCGCGCGCGAAGGAGGACTGAGCTTCTAATGGCCATCGACGTCAACGAGAGCAGAGAGCTCAAGGAGCGCGTGGTCGAGATCAACCGCGTCGCGAAGGTCGTCAAGGGTGGTCGCCGGTTCTCGTTCACGGCGCTCGTCGTCGTCGGGGACGAGGTGGATCGCGTCGGAGTCGGCTACGGCAAGGCGCGTGAGGTGCCGCTCGCGATCTCCAAGGCGGTCGACGACGCGCGGAAGAACCTCTTCACGGTGCCGAAGCACGGTCAGACGATCACGCACGAGTCGCTCGGCCGCTTCGATGCTGCCCGCGTGCTGCTGCGCCCGGCCTCGCCCGGTACCGGCGTGATCGCCGGCGGCGGTGTGCGCGCGGTGCTCGAGCTCGGCGGCATCCGCGACGTGCTCGCGAAGTCGCTCGGCACGACGAACCCGATCAACATGCTGAAGGCAGCCGAGCAGGCGCTCCGCCAGCTGCGCCGCCCGGAGGAAGTCGCCAAGGCGCGCGGCAAGCAGATCCACGAAGTGCTCCCGTACAAGCGGCCGGCGGAGTCAGAAGCCGAAGCGGAGGAAGAGGCGACCGATGCCGAAGCTTAGGCTCACCCAGGTCAAGAGCCAGATCGGCCAGTCGGAGCGCCACCGCGGCACGCTGCGGGCGCTCGGCCTCGGCCGGATCGGCAAGACCAATGAGATCGACGAGTCGCCGGTGCTCGCAGGCATGCTTCGGAAGGTGCGTCATCTGGTGGAAGTCGAGGAGAAGAGCTAAATGGCCGGCGATCTGAATCTGTCCAACCTGCAGCCCGCGCAGCCGCGCAAGGACCGTAAGCGCGTGGGCCGCGGCATGGGCTCGGGCAAGGGCCGCTACTCCGGCCGCGGGATCAAGGGCCAGAAGTCGCGCTCGGGCTCGCACGCGATGCGCGCCGGCTTCGAGGGCGGCCAGATGCCGCTCTACATGCGCACCGCCAAGCTGCGCGGTAACACCTCCGCCGACGCGATGCCGGTCGGCCCGTTCCGGACCTACACGCAGCCGGTCAACCTGCGCGATCTCGAAGCCCGCTTCGAAGTCGGCGAGGAGGTCACGCCCGAGTCGCTCAAGGCAAAGGGCCTGATCCGCTCGATCCGCAAGGATGTGAAGCTGCTCGGCAACGGCGACCTGACGAAGAAGCTCTCGATCACGGTGCATGGCGCTTCGGCGACCGCGCGCGAGAAGGTCGAGGCCACCGGTGGCACGCTGACGCTCCTCAAGGAGCCGAAGGTCCGCAAGCCGAAGAACATGAAGCGCCGGCCCGAAGGCCGCGTTTCCGCGACGGACGGCGACACGCCTGAGGCAGAGGCGGCCGCTGAGCCGACCGAGACCAACGAGACCACCGAGGCGACCGAGCAGACAGAAGAAGGCGGGGAGTAGCCCATGTTCTCCTGGCTCGCCAACGCCTGGCGGGTCCCGGAGCTACGGCGCCGGCTCCTGTTCACTGCAGTCGTCCTGGCCGCGTACCGGCTCGGCTCGTGGATGCCGGCGCCGGGTGTCGACTCGGCGCAGATCCAGAACTTCTTCAACGGCCGCGGCGGCTCGCTGCTCGGCCTGCTGAACCTCTTCTCGGGCTCCGCGCTCTCGCGGTTCTCGATCTTCGCGCTCGGGATCATGCCGTACGTCACGGCGTCGATCATCCTGCAGCTGATGACGGTCGTCGTGCCGTCGCTCGAGCAGCTGCAGAAAGAAGGCGAGGCCGGCACTGCGAAGATCAACCAGAACACGCGCTATCTGACCGTCGTGCTCGCTGCGGCGCAGGCAACGGGGTACGCGTACCTGTTCCACCAGCAGGGCGCGCTGCCCGCGAACCCCGGCCGGCTCGTGCTGATCGTCGTCACGCTGACCGCCGGGACGACGCTCCTGATGTACATGGGTGAGCTGATCACGAAGCGCGGCATCGGCAACGGGATCTCGCTGCTGATCTTCGCCTCGATCCTCACGTCCGCTCCGCAGGGCATCAACGCCTGGCTCAACGGCGGGCCGATCGAGAAGCTCTTCTTCCCGCTCGTCGCGATCGGCGTCGTCGTCGCCGTCGTCTTCGTGCAGGAGGGCCAGCGCCGGATCCCGATCCAGTACGCGAAGCGGATGGTCGGGCGCCGCCAGACGGCAGGCGGCTCGACCTACATGCCGCTGCGCGTGAACATGGCAGGCGTCATCCCGGTCATCTTCGCGGCCGCGCTGCTGGCGCTCCCGCAGACGATCGGCTCGTTCGCGCCGAATACCCAGACGTTCATCAACCAGTACTTCTCGCCGTCGTCGTGGGCGTATCTCGGCGTGGAAGCAGCGCTGATCATCATCTTCACGTACTTCTACACCGCGGTCCAGTTCAACCCGGTCGACCAGGCCGACAACCTGCGCAAGAACGGCGGCTACATCCCTGGCATCCGTCCGGGCCCGCCGACCGCTCAGTACCTCGACCGCGTGCTGACACGCCTGACGCTGCCCGGCTCGCTCTTCCTGGCGGTAATCGCGGTGCTGCCGTCGATCGCGATCAAGGAGTTCGGCTTCTCGCAGGCGACCGGCCGCGCGCTCGGCGGCACCTCGGTCCTGATCGTCGTCGGCGTCGCACTCGACACGATGCGCCAGATGGAGTCGCAGATGATGATGCGCTCCTACGAAGGGTTCCTACGCTGAACCTCCTGGTTCTCGGTCCGCAGGGCGCCGGGAAGGGGACGCAGGCGAAGCGCATCTCTTCCGAATACGGGATTCCGCATGTCTCGACGGGCGACATGTTCCGCGCCGAGCAGGCCGCGGACACCGAGTTCGGCAAGCGCGTCGGCGAGATCATGGCGTCGGGCGAGCTCGTGCCGGACGAGTTGACGGTCGCGATGATTCAGGACCGGCTCAACCGGTCCGATGCGGCGGGCGGCTTCGTCCTCGACGGCTTCCCGCGCAACCTCGCGCAGGCCGGGGCACTCGACGCCATGCTCGGCGGCATCGGTCGCGGCCTCGACGCGATCCTCTACTTCGACGTCCCCGACGAGGTGGGCCTCGGGCGCGCGCTGAAGCGCGCCGAGCTCGAGGGCCGCGCCGACGACACGTCTGAGGTGATCGGCAAGCGGCTCGAGATCTACCACCGCGAGACCGAGCCGATCGTCGAGCACTACCGCACGACCGGAAAGCTCGTCCCGCTGCACGCCGACCGGACGGTCGAAGAGGTCTGGAGCGAGATCGCGGGCGCACTCGGCATGCTGGGGGAGGACGCCGCATGATCATTCGCAAGTCGCAGCAGGAGATCGAGACAATGGCGCGCGCCGGCGCGGTCGTCGCGGACACGCTCGCCCTGCTCGAGGAGCACATCCAGCCCGGCGTCACCACCGGTGAGCTGGACGCGATCGCGGAGGAGTTCATCCGCTCGCGCGGCGGCGTCCCGACCTTCAAGGGCTACAAGGGCTACCCGGCCGCGACCTGCCTGTCGCCGAACTCGATGGTCGTCCACGGGATCCCCGGGCGGACGAAGCTCGAGAACGGGGACATCCTCTCGGTCGACGTCGGCGTCACCCTCGACGGGTTCGTGGCTGACTCCGCCTGGACGTTCCCGGTCGGGACGATCTCGGCGGACGCCCAGCGGCTGCTCGACGCGTGCAAGGCGGCCCTCGAGGCCGGG
>DATBDB010000167.1:0-26046 GCA_036270155.1 Gaiellaceae bacterium | reverse complement strand
TGCGGCGGGCTACACGCTCAAGTACCAGTACAAGGGAATCCTCGGCTACGACGTCCTCGTGCTCCCAAAGGAGACGAAAGCGGCGCAGCGGGCGGGACAGCAGGTGTACGCGTGCGAACTGCACGACGTGCACGGCAGCTGGCTCGTCGACCAGTGCTATCCGCGCAAGACGCTTTAGCTCTCTGCACTCGCGAAGTGCTCCCAGCCGAGTAGCGCGTAGGGCTCGCCGCCGCGCAGCGTCACGACGCCTTCGCCGGCCTCGACACGACCGATCGCGGCGAGCCCCTGCGCCTCGCCGACCGCGGCGAGCAGCTCGAAGTCCTCGCCGAAGCCGACGTCTTCGATCGTTGCGCCGGGGGCGAGCGGCACAGCGTCGAGATCGATCACGCAGCGCACGCCGGAACGGCGCGCGATGTGCCCCACGTCGACGGCGATCCCGTCGGAGATGTCCATCAGCGCGTGCGCCGTTTCGGCGAGCGCACGCCCCTCCTCGAGCCGCACCGGCGGCGGCTCGTAGCGCTGCGCCCGGAACGCGGCGCCTGCGGCGCCGAGCGGGCCTGTAACGACGAGCAGGTCGCCCGGAAGCGCCCCCGCGCGGCCGGGAACGCGCGCGCTGTGGCCGAGCGCCGTGACCGAGATCACCACCGACCCGGACGAGGTCGTGTCGCCGCCCACGACCGGGACACCCGCCTCGGCGATCCCTTCGTAGAAGGCGATCACGTCGGCCGTGAGCGTCGTCCCCGGCACGGCCAGCGTGACGAGCAGCGCCTGCGGGGTCGCGCCGGAAGCGGCAAGGTCGCTGAGGTTGACGGCGGCGGCGCGGAAGCCGAGCGCGCGCCAGTCGATCCAGTCGAGCTGGAAGTGGACGTTCTCGACCAGGGCGTCCTGCGTCGCCACCAGGGTCTCGCCGGGCGGCGTCCCGGAAATCAGTGCAGCGTCATGCTCGACACCGGCGACGAGGCCGCGGCGTTCGAGCTCCGCCAGCAGCCCGAGCTCACCGAGTTCCAAGAGCTGCATCAACTGCCCTCCTCAAACCGGGATCGGTCGCGGCGCGGATCACGGCGACGCCGTCCGCGCCCGCGCGGATGCAGTCCCCCGCGTTCGACGCGTCGATGCCGCCGATCGCGACGACGGGGGCGCCGACGGCGGCGCAGACCTCACGCAGCGCCTCGAGCCCCAGCGCAGAGGCGGCGTCGAACTTCGACGGCGTCTCCCAGATGGGCCCGACACCCAGATAGTCGGCGTCGGCCGCCAGCGCTTCTTCGAGGCTTGTCGCGGAGCGACCGAGCAACAGCCCTGCGGCGCGCGCCACCTCGGCGCCGGCGTCGTGCTGGCCGAGATGCACCCCGTCGGCGCCGAGGGCAATCGCCGCGTCGACGTCATCGTTGACAACGAACGTCGCCGGCAGCTCACGAAAGCCGCGACCGCGCGCCACGACCTCCGCTGTCGGCGCCTTCACGCGCAACTGCACGACCGTAGCGCCGGCCGCGACCGCCTGGCGTGCGGTGTTCAGGTCGGTGACGATCGCGTGCACCTTCACGAGATACGCGCCCGTCCGTCGAGCGTGTCGGGATCGAGCGCGGCGAGCGCGTCGTAGAGGCCGACGTGGAACGAGCCAGGGCCGCCCGCACCCTGCGCCGCATCCTCGCCTGCGACGCCGAACGCAACGAGCGCAGCGGCTGCCGCCTCGAGCGGGGCGTCACGATTGACCGCGAGGAAGCAACCGGTGAGCGCGCTCGACATGCAGCCGGTGCCCGTGACTGTCGCCAGCAACGGATGGCCGTTCTCGATGGCGATCACGGTCTCGCCGTCGGAGACGTGGTCGACCACGCCGGTGACGGACGCGACGAGGCCGAGCTGTTTTCCCGCCTGACGCGCGAGATCGGCGGGATCGCCGCCGGTGGCGATCGACTCGACACCGCGAACCTCGGCGGCGACGCCGACCAGCGTCGCGACCTCACCGGCATTGCCCCGCAGAACGGTGACGTCGACCTCATCGAGGATCCGCTTCGCGGTCACGGTGCGATAGGTGGTCGCTCCGGCGCCGACCGGGTCGAGCACGACAGGAATGCCGCGCTCGTTCGCAACGCGCCCCGCGAGCAGCATCGCGTCGACCCAATGCGGAGAGAGGGTGCCGATGTTGAGCACGAGCGCGCCGGCGATCGCCGCCATCTCTTCCACCTCCTCTCGCGCATGTGCCATCACGGGCAGCGCACCGAGCGCGAGTGTCGCGTTTGCCGTCTCATTCATGACGACGTAGTTCGTGATCTGATGGATGAGCGGCTTCGCCTCGCGCAGCCGCCGCAGCGAATCTCCTGCTGTCACGTTCTTCCTTTCACGTTGAGGACATCGACGGGGCCGTCGCCCGCGCCGAGCTCGGCCAGTCCGTGCCGCACCGCGTCCGTCGCGGCGCGTGCCGCGCCGCGCGCAGCGTCTTCAAGCGACAGCCCGCGTGCGAGGAGCGCCGCCAGCGTCGCGGAGTGCGTGCAGCCCGCGCCGTGCGTCGCCGGCACGTCGAGGCGCTCGACGGAGATCTCGATGTGCCGCTCCCCGTCATAGAGGTGGTCGACGGGATCGCCGTGGCCGCCCGTGACGATCACGGCGGGCGCACCGAGCGCCACCAGGCGCTCAGCGAGCTCAGCCCGACCACTTTGTGTTGAGTCAACACAAAGTTTTCGGGCCTCGGCCAGGTTCGGAGTGATGACGGTCGCGAGCGGGAACAGCCGCGTCACGAGCGCCTCGACCGCGTCGTCCTTCAGCAGCTGCGCGCCGGAGGACGCGACCAGCACCGGGTCGGCGACGAGCGGAACCGGCTGCCCCTCCAGGAAGTCCGCAACGGCCTCGATCATCTGCCGCGAGAAGAGCATCCCCGTCTTCGCGGCGTCCACTCCGAGGTCCGAGAAGACCGCCTCGAGCTGCGCGGTCACGAAGTCGGGCGGCGGTTCATGGACCGCGGTCACGCCGACGGTGTTTTGCGCCGTCAGCGCCACGATCGCCGACATCCCGTGTGTGCCCGCAGCGGCGAACGCCTTCAGATCGGCCTGAATGCCCGCGCCGCCCCCGCTGTCGGAGCCGGCGATCGTCAACACGCGTGGAACCATGCTCTCCCTTCGCCGGTCCTAACCGGATCAGGTTCAACGGGTGTGATCTCAGCCCCGATCAGGGCACCCCGGTCGGTCGAGGCTACCACCGGTTTCACCCCCGGCAAGTGGGCAAAAGGCCGGAGGTGGACTACGAGAGCTTCGTCGCAAGCGTCGAGCGGGAGGCGCATGCGTCGCGGGAGGAAGCCGAACGGGCGATCCAGGCCACCCTGCGGACACTGGCGGAGCGCCTCACGGGCGGCGAGGCGCGGCACGTGGCTGCAGAACTGCCGCCGCGCGCAGCAGCGTGGCTCCGCGACGGCAAGAAGCCACAACCGTTCGGCTTCGCCGAGTTCCTCCAGCGCGTGGCCAAGCGTGAGGGGGTCACCGAGGAGACCGCGAAGGAGCACGCGAAAGCCGTGTTCGGGGCGCTCGGCAGAGCGCTCGACGCCAAGGAACTGTCCGACATGGCCTCCGAGCTCCCGAACGACTTTCACGAGCTGATCTCAGCCGCCCACGAGGCACACGAGGAGACGATCCGGGCCGGCGCACCACAGCTTGGCGCCGACGAGTTCGTCCGGCGCGTCGCGGCCCGGGCGGGTCTCGAGTTCGACGACGCCGTGCTCGCCCTGACTGCCGTGCTGGAGGCTGTCGGCTACCGCATCACCAAGGGGGAGGCTGAAGAGATCGAGGCGTTCCTGCCCCGCGAGCTGCATCCGCCGATCGACCTCGGCGAGGCTGCGAGCGGTGGCGCGGCCAGGCGGTTGACCCTCGAGGAGTTCCTCGACCGCATTGCCGACATCGAAGGCGTCCGCCGCGACGCCGCCCGCGCGCACGCGCACGCCGTCCTCGTGACGCTGCGAGAAGCACTTCCGGAGCCTGAGGTGCACCACCTACTCTCGCAACTGCCCGATGACTACGGCTCGCTGCTCGAACGCTAGGTAGGCGACACTGCGCGCATGACGTACGACTTGGTTGCCGTGGGCGACGTGATGCTCGACGTACACGTCAAGGCGGCACCCGTCGCCGGAACCCTCCACGACGCGATCCGCGTCTGCGCGGGCGGATCCGCCGTCAACGCGGCGCGCGCCGCACAGCGGCTTGGCGCGCGCGCAGCGGTCGTAGGCCGTGTCGGCGACGATCCGGCGGGTGCGGCCATCGCCGGCGACCTCCGCCGCGACGGCATCGACGCGTTGCTGAAGGTCGTCGCAGGAACGGCCACCGGGACCGTGGCGTACATCGGTCCGGGAGTCGTCGCCGACCGGGGTGCGAACGCAGGCTTCGTCCCCGACGAGTTGCCGGCGGCGCGCGTGACGCTCGTCTCCGGCTACCTCGACACCGATGCGGTCGGTGCAGCGCTGGCCCACGCGCAGGGCGTGCGCGCTGTCGACCTCCAGCGAGCCGGGCAGAGCGCGTTCGACGCGGATGTTGTGCTGGGCCCGGGGCTTGCCGTCGACGATTTCGCGGTCCACCACCGGGTCGTTTGCGCGACGCTCGCGGAGCGAGGCGCCCTGGCGGTGTGCGGCGACGAGCGCGTGGGCGTTGTCCCGGAGCGCATCCTCGCGGCGAGCCCGCGCGGGGCCGGAGACACGTTCGCTGCTGCGTTTCTCCTGGCGCTCGCGGGCGATCGCCCACTGCGTGCATGCCTCGAGCGTGGCTGTGCAGCCGTGCTCGCGCTCTGAGGAACACGCGGCGCAGCCGCGTCCAGGTAGTCGCGCTCTACGATGGCTCGGGATGAGCGTCGACGTCCTGCGTTGGGAAGGGTTGCTGCAGGGCGAGGAGGTCGCCCACCTCACGACGGAGCCGGAGCGGGAAGCGCGTCTTGCGTCGCTGCCTGAGGACCTCGACCGGCGCGTCCGCGATGCGATCGGCGTTTCGCAGCTCTATGCGCACCAGCGCGCCGCGTGGGACGCGGCAGCGCGCGGCGAGAACGTGATGGTCACGACCGGCACCGCGTCCGGGAAGACGCTCGCGTTCAACCTGCCGGTGCTCGACGCTCTCGCGCGCGTGCCGAAGACACGTGCGCTCTACCTCTACCCGACCAAAGCCCTCGCGCAGGACCAGTTCCGCACGCTCTCCGGCTACCGCGTGCCGAAGTTCAAGCCCGCGATCTACGACGGCGACACGCCTACAGAGCAGCGTTGGCAGATTCGCAAGTGGTCGAACGTGATCCTCACAAACCCGGACATGGTGCACGTCGGCCTGCTACCCAACCACGACCGCTGGGGCGACGTGCTCGCGAACCTCCGCTACATCGTCGTCGACGAAGCGCACGTCTACCGCGGCGTGTTCGGATCGCACGTCGCGAACGTTCTCCGCCGCTTGCGCCGGCTCGCGCGTGTCTACGGGTCCGAACCGCAGTTTCTGCTCGCGTCGGCGACGATCTCGAACCCCGGCGAGCTCGGCGCGTCGCTGCTTGGCGATCCGGTGACCGTCGTCGGCGACGACGCGGCGCCGCGCGCGGAGCGCACGATCGTCCTCTGGAATCCCCCGCTGCTCGACAGCGAGTTCGGGCTGCGTGCGTCTGCTCTCGCCGAAGCGTCAAAGTTGCAGGCGATGTTCGTGGAGCGCGGGCTCCGCACACTGACGTTCGCGAAGAGCCGCAAGGCCGCCGAGTTGATCCACCGCTTCACGGCCGAGCGCCTCGGTGACGACACGCACCTCTCGCCGTACCGCGCCGGCTACACCGCGCAGCAACGCCGGGAGATCGAACGGCGGCTGTCGGAAGGCGACCTGCTCGGCGTGTCGGCGACGAACGCGCTCGAGCTCGGCATCGATGTCGGGATGCTCGACGCCGTGATCTCCGTGGGCTTTCCCGGCACCGTGGCGTCGCTGCGGCAGCAGTGGGGACGTGCGGGGCGTCGCGGCAGCGGCGTGGCGGTGCTCATCGCGAGCGAGGACGGGCTCGACCAGTTCTTCATGCGCGAGCCCGAGAAGCTGCTCGGACGGCGGGTCGAAGCGGCGATCCTCGACCACGCCAACCCACGCGTGCTCGCTGGGCACGTGCGCTCGGCCGCCTACGAGGCGCCGCTGACGGACGAGGACGCGACGATCCTCGGGCCGGAGGCACTCGAGGCTGCGCGTCACGATCCGGAGCTGAAGCAGACACCCGCCGGCATCGTCTGGGCCGGGAAGGAGCATCCGGCCGCGCAGCTCTCACTGCGTTCGTCCGAGCCTGACGCGTTCAGCATCGTCGACGGGAGCACGGGCGCCGTGCTCGGGGTCGTCGAGCGCTCGCGTGCGTACTCGACGGTGCACGAAGGCGCGGTGTACCTGCACATGGGCGAGTCCTTCCTCGTGCGTGAGCTGAACCTGAACACGATGTACGCCGTCGTCGAGCCGTTCAGCGGCAACTGGTACACGCAGGCGAAGAAAGAGACGATGACGCAGATCATCGAGCCGCGCCGCGTCGAATGGCGGCTGGGCATGGAAGTGACCTTCGGCGAGATCGAGGTGACCGAGCAGGTCGTCGCCTACGAGCGCAAGACGCTGTCATCGCAGGAGCGCATCGAGCTCGTGCCGCTCGAGCTGCCGCCGACGACCTTCGCAACCGAAGCGGTCTGGTACCTGCCGGATCCGCACCATCTCGCGGAGGTCGACGAGATGCCGAAGCTGCTCGGCACCCTGCACGCGGCGGAGCACGCGATGATCGCGGTCCTGCCGCTCTGGGCGATGTGCGACCGCTGGGACATCGGTGGCCTCTCGACCAACATCCACCCCGAGACCGGGCGACCCACGGTCTTCATCTACGACGGCCACCCGGGCGGCGTCGGGATCACCGAGCGGGGGTTCGAGCAGTTCGAGGGCTGGGTCGCGGATACCGCGGCGATGATCCGCGGCTGCCCGTGCAGCGACGGTTGCCCTTCATGCGTCCAGAGCCCGAAGTGCGGGAACCTCAACGACATGCTCGACAAGGCCGGGGCGCTGACGTTCCTCTCGCGGTTGCGGTGACCCTGTCGATTTCGCCAGATCCCGTTCGTCGTAAGACGACAACTCTCGAAGGAGGAGCACGTGAAGTACGCAGTCCTTATCTACTCGGCCGAGGCGGGCGAGACGTTCGAGTCCCTGCCCGAGAGCGACCAGCAGGCGATCACGGGCGAATACATGGCCCTGGCGCAGTTGCCGTCGACCCTCGGCGGCGAACAGCTCCAGCCAGGTGCGACGGCCACCACCGTGCGGGTCAACAACGGAGACGTCCTCACGACCGACGGTCCGTATGCGGAGACGAAGGAGCTGCTGGGCGGCTTCTACCTGATCGACGTCGACGATCTCGACGCCGCGCTCGACTTCGCCGGCAAGGTGCCCGCCGCGCGGCTGGGCGGGCTCGTCGAGGTCAGGCCGGTGGTCGAGCGCTGATCGAGCAGGTCTTCCGCGACGAGTGGGGGCGCGTCGTCGCCAACCTCGTGGGCTTCCTCGGCGACTTCGACCTCGCCGAGGAAGCCGCACAGGAGGCGTTCGCGATCGCCGCCGAGCGTTGGCCGCGCGACGGGGAGCCCGACAACCCCGGCGCATGGCTGACGACGACCGCACGGAACCGCGCGATCGACCGCATCCGTCGCGAGCGCACGCTCGCCGCGAAGACCCGCCAGCTCGAGGTGCCCCAACCGATGGACGAGCCGACGATATTTCCCGACGAGCGCCTCGAGCTCGTCTTCACCTGCTGCCATCCCGCGCTCGCACTCGACGCGCAGATCGCCTTGACGCTGCGCACACTCGGCGGCCTCACCACGGACGAGATCGCACGCGCGTTCCTCGTCCCGGAGCCGACGATGGCGCAACGCCTCGTGCGCGCGAAGCGAAAGATCAAGGCGGCAGGCATCCCCTTCCGGATTCCCGCCGACCATCTGCTGCCCGACCGGCTCACGGCGGTGCTGGCCGTCGTCTACCTGATCTTCAACGAGGGCTACAGCGGCCGCGGCGATCTCGCGTCCGAGGCGATCAGGCTCGGTCGTGCGCTCGCCGAGCTGATGCCGGACGAGCCCGAGGTGCAGAGCCTGCTGGCGTTGATGCTTCTCCACGACGCACGGCGCGACGCCCGGTTGCGCGACGGCGAGCTCGTGCTGCTCGACGACCAGGATCGCTCCGCATGGGACGCCGCGGAGATCGCGGAGGGGCGCGCGATCCTGGAGCGAGCGCTCGCGCTGCAGGGCCATGGCCCGTACGTCGTCCAGGCGGCGATCGCGTCGCTCCACGCCGACGAGCCGCGCGACTGGCCGCAGATCGCCGCGCTCTACAGCGAGCTCGTGCGCCTCACGCGCTCCCCCGTGGTCGAGCTGAACCGCGCTGTGGCAGTCGCCGAGGCCGAGGGGCCGGAGCAGGGGCTCGCGATCGCCGACGGGCTGGAGCTGGACGGCTACCGCTACTTCCATTCCGCACGCGCCGACTTCCTGCGCCGGCTCGGGCGTGGCGAGGAAGCCGTCGAGGCCTACCAGCAGGCCCTCGCGCTGGCGCATGCAGAGCACGAACGACGGTTCCTCGAGCGCCGGATCGCCGAACTCACGACAAGATAGGGCGGTCGTGATCGACCGAATCCATGCCTTCCGGGCGACGGTGCAGGACGCCGCGGCCGAGCAACGCGTCCCGGCCGCCCACGGCGTCGGCCTCTTCGCCCGGTCGGTGCGCGAGGTGTACGACATGAACTACGTGCGCGCGGAGCAGCCTGCGCCGGCGGAAGAATTGATCGCGGACGCAGAGCGGTTGATGGAGGACTACTTCCACAAGCGCGTGATCCTCGAGCGCGCCGATCGCAACACCGCAGCTGGATTCCGGGCGCACGGCTGGACGGTCGTCCCACACCTGATCATGGCCCGCATGCGCGAGCCCGATCGACGCGTCGACACGTCGATGGTGCGCGAGGTGCCGTTCGCGGAACTGATCGCGGCGCGCCGGGAGGTGACGGTCGGCGAGCCGTGGGGCGACGACGAGATCTCCTCGCTGCTCGACGACGCGAAGCAGCTCATCATGCGCGCGGTGCCGACGCGGTTCTTCGCCGCGTTCGCAGACGGCGCGATCGCGGCGTACTGCGAAGTGCGGAGCTACGGAGCCGTCGCGCAGATCGAGGACGTGAACACGCTCCCGCGCTTCCGGGGCCGCGGTCTCGGGCGAGCCGTCGTCCAATACGCGATCGACGAGGCGCGGACGTCGAACGGCATCGTCTTCCTGGAGGCCCTCGCGGAAGACTGGCCCCGCGAGCTCTACGCCAGGCTCGGCTTCGACGTGGTCGGCGAACGCCACTTCAACACCCTGTTCCCGCACCCGTTGACGCGTCTGCGTGTGCGCACACCACGGCTCGAGCTGCGCCTCGCCACGCGCGCGGAGCTGCGAGCGCTCGGCGAGCTCGCGCGCCGCGGCATCCACGACCCCGCCGCCATGCCGTTCGGCGTCGCGTGGACCGACGACAGTGACCGTCCGGGGTTCGTCGACGAGGCGATCAAGCACCACGAATCGAGGATTCGAGAGTGGCGGCCGGACGACTGGTGCCTCAACCTGATTGTGTTCAACCGCGGGCGCCCGGCGGGCGTGCAGTCGGTTCGCAGCGAGCGATTTGGTGAGCAGCGCACGGTCGACACCGGATCCTGGCTCGGGCGCGAGTTCCAGGGACAGGGTCTTGGCACGGAGATGCGCGCCGCAGCCCTGTACCTCGCCTTCGAAGGTCTCGGCGCGACACTCGCGACGTCAGGAGCAATCGAAGGGAACCCGCAGTCGCTCGGCGTCTCCCGGAAGCTCGGCTACGAGATCGTCGGGGCGCACATGGTCAGCCCACGCGGCGTGCCGGTCGAGCACACGGACCTCGAGCTGCGCCGTGAGAGCTTCCGCTCGCCGGTGCCGGTCGAGCTCATCGCGGTCAAGCCGTTGCTGCCATTGTTCGGAGCGGCATGAACCTACGCGCCTTCGGGTGCAACTGGTGGTAGACGGGGCGCGCTCGCTGACGTAGGCTCGCGCGCACAACCGAACACCGGCGTAGCCGGAAAATGAACGATCAAGTGCTGGCGCTGTCGGAGCCGGCGCGAACAAGGAGGGCACGCATGTCAATGCGGTTGCCCCGCCCGCGGCACGGGGACTCACTCGATACGACGCAGGAGCTGCGCGCGCTCGCTGCGGCCGTCCTGCACGAGGACGTGCAGACACTCGCGCGCACGACCGACTACCTGCGGCGTTCCTACCGCGTCGTCTTCGTCGGTTACATCGCGATGATGATCTTCGGCGTCGGCGCGATCGTCGCGGCGTTCGTGAAAGGGCTGACTGCGGCGACCATCGGCGAAGCTGTCGCGTCGGTCGGGCTCGCCGGGCTGACGGTCGGCATCTTCGTGGCGTTCTTCGTGCAGCGTCCGTCGGCGGCGCTCGAGCGGAACGCGATCTTCATGCCGTGGGTCTCGATTGTCCTGACGACGTTCTGGACACGGTTGCTCTACCTCGATGATCCGGAGACGCTCGATGCGAAGCTCGGGCACGCGGCGAAGGAGGCTTCCGACGAGCTGAGCGCCATCGCGATGCGCTACGCGGTGATCGACGGCCGCGAGCTCGCGGTTGCGAAGGAGGCGGCGCGCACGCGCCCCGTTAAGCAAGGGGCCTGATTTCGGGATCGGGTGCGACTGGGGGATGGCCCAGACCAAGCAGGTCGGCCGGGACGGGCGCCGCCCATAGCGGGACTACGGGTAAGCCCGTCCTGGCCGAGATGCGCCGTGCATGGGCCACCATCCAGGCGTGCGCGAGCCCGGAATCAGGGCCCTATCCTCTTGAGGGCTTTCGACAGCGATTGACGCGTCGTCAGCACGCCGGCGTACAGGTCGCCGTGCTGACGGATGCGTTCGAGCACGACCGGCATCGTGTAGATCGACGGGTTGAGCTTGTCGTTCACCTCGTCCCACCTCAGCGGCGTCGACACGGGCGCACCCGGCTTCGGGCGAACGGAGTAGGCCGAGGCGATCGTCTTCCCCTCGCCGTTCTGGTTCGCGTCGATCAGGACGCCGCGGCGCCTGGCCTTCGACCACTCGGTCGTCGCGAGCTTCGGGTGCGTGCGCGCGATCGCGCCGGCGACGTGCTCGGCAAACCGCCGTGTGTCCTCGAATGTGCTGCGTCGATCGATGGGGACGAGCACGTGGAAGCCCTTGCCGCCGGATGTCTTCGGAAACGACTCCAGCTCGAGTGCGTCAAGCAACTGCTTGAGGATCAGCGCCACTTCGACCGTTTGCGTCCATGGCACCTCGGGCGTCGGATCGAGGTCGAACAACACAAAGTCAGGCCGGTCGGGCTTGTCGATCCGCGAATACCACGGGTTCATGTCGATGCAGCCCATGTTCACCATCCAGAGCAGCGCCAGCTCGTCGTTCACAAGCGGGAACTCGACCCACTTCTTGGCGCCCGACTTCTCCCGCGTCGAGACGAGAGCTCTGTAGCGAGGGATCCACTCCGGCATGTGCTTCGGCGCATCCTTCTGGAAGAACGCCTTGCCATACGCGCCGTCGGGATAGCGGCGCATCGTGAACGGCCGGTCTTTGAGGTGCGGCACGAGCACGTCCGCAACGTCCCGGTAGTAGCTGAGCAGATCCCCCTTGGTGATTCCCTCCTCGGGCCAGAACGGCTTGTCGAGATTCGAAAGCCGGAGCTCGCGCTTCCCCTCGCGGAGCACATCCGGCAGCGGCGGCTCAAGCGTCACCTCTGCGGCCTCCTTGTCCTCGCGGATGCCGAGATACGCGGGGTGGCGCAGATGACCGTCGTGCGTCCACTCGCCAAAACGCACCTGCGCAACGAGCTGGGGGTCGACCCACTGGACGTCACCCTTGCGGATGCGCGGCATCTTCGGGTCGGCCGGGAACGGCGAGGTGTCGCGATGCAGCGGCCTGAGCAGCTTCAGCAGCTTCGCGATCTCCTTGTCGTTGAAGCCGGTACCGACATTCCCGACGTAGCGCAGCTGGTCGCCCTCGTTGACGCCGAGCACGAGCGCACCGAACGTCCCCGCGCGGCGACCGGCGCCTCGCGTATAGCCGGTGACGACGAACTCCTCGTTGTTCTCCGTCTTCGTCTTCAGCCAGTCGCGCGTGCGTCGGCCCGTCTTGTACGTGCTGTTCTTACGCTTCGAGATGATCCCCTCCAGCGACTGCTGCTGGGCAACCGCGAACAGCGCGTCGCCGTCGTCGAAGTCCTCCGAGTACGCGACCGTCTTCACGCGGCCGTCGAGCAACTTCCGCAGCTGCCGTTTGCGCTCGGTCAACGGCTGGTCGACCCGCGGCTCGCCGTCCAGCTCGAGGAGGTCGAACGCGTAGTAGACGAGCGGCCCTTCCCCTTGCTGCAGCTCCGAGAAGCTCGTCCTCCCGCTCGGGTCAATGCGAGTGATTTCTCCGTCAACGACGGCGTTCGGGCTCTTGACCGCTTTGAGAAGCGCCTTCGCGATCTCCGGGAAACGCCCGGTCAGGTCGTTGTCGTTGCGAGAGAGGAGCTTGCACTCGCCGCTACGGATGTACGCGATCGCGCGGAAGCCGTCGAACTTCACCTCGTACGTCCAGTCCTCGCCGTGCGGGACGCTCGTCTCCAGCGTCGCGAGCATGGGCTTGTAGGTCTGCTGCGTGTGGGTCGCCGGAGCCGAAGCGGCGCCGACGTCGTGATCGTCGCTGCGCTTGATCAGCAGCCAGTTCTGCTCCTTGCCGTCCATCTGCGTGGGCACGAGTGACCAGCGCCCCTGCAGCTTCTTGCCGTGCAGGTCGAACGTGAGCTGTCCGTTCGGCTTCTCCTCGACGAGCTCGTAGGTGCCGTTGTCGAAGATCTCGACCGTCCCGCCGCCGTACTGGCCCTTCGGGATCTCGCCCTCGAACTTCGCGTACTCGAGGGGGTGGTCCTCGACGTGCACGGCGAGCACCTTCGCGCCCGGCTCGAGCGGCACGCCCTTCGGCACCGCCCAGGAGGCGAGCGCCCCGTCCTTCTCGAGTCGGAAGTCGTAGTGCAGGCGGCTCGCGTCGTGGCGCTGCACGACGAAGATCGGCTTCCTGCCGCGCTTCTTGGAGCCGAACGGCTCCGGCGTGAGCTTGGGATCGCGCTTCTTGCGGTATTCGCTGAGCGACACTTAGGAAGCTTTACGTGAAGCGGCGTTCTTGCGGGAGCCGGACTTGCGCGAGGTGGCCGTCTTGCGCTTCGCGGGCGCGCGCTGCTTCTTCGTCGCGGCGACCGACTGGCGCAGCGCCTCCATCAGGTCGACGACCTCTCCGCCCTCCTCCGCCTTGGGCTCCGGCAGCGGCTCGCCATCGGCCTTCTTCTCGAGCAGATCGAGCAGCTGGCTCCGGTAGCGGTCGTGGTATTTCTCGGGGTCCCACTTGGCCGCGAGGTTCTCGATCAGGGTCTTTGCCATCTCGACCTCGGGCGCACGCACCTGTGGCTTCGGCGCCTCTTCCGGCTGCCGCACCTCGTCGGCGTAGTACATGGTCTCGAGCACGAGCGTGTCGTTGAACGGACGGATCGCGGCGAGGTGCTGCTTGTTGCGGATCACGACCTTCGCGATCGCGACCCTCCCGGTCTCCTCCAGCGCCCGGACGAGGAGGCGGTAGGCCTTCTCGGCGCCGTCCTGCGGCAACAGGTAGTAGGCCTTCCGGAAGTAGAGAGGGTCGATCTCGTCGATCGAGACGAAGTCGCAGATGTCGATCGAATGGGTGAGCTCGACGTCGAGGCGGTCGATGTCCTCATCCGTCAGTTCCACGAACCGGCCCTTGTCGACCTCGAAGCCCCGGACGATGTCGTCAGCGGCGACGCTCTCACCCGTTTCCTTGTTCACCTTGTCGTACCCGATTGGCGCCAGGTCGCGCTTGTCGAGGAAATGGAACTTCAGCTCCTTCGACTCCGTGGCCGTGTACATCCGGACGGGAACCGAGACGAGCCCGAAGGAGATGACCCCTGACCAGATGGCGCGCGGCACCCCCGCTCTTTTCCACAGCCGCCCCGTGGACAAACGAGGTTTGGTGCTCATTTCGCCTGGACAGAAAACGCGCAAGCTTCTCCACCTGACGGGGGGTTAGGCGCTCGGGGCCCGCTGCAAGGCGGGCCTCGACGCGTTCATAAAGGCATAACGACCCGTTGAAAACCCTGTGGATGATGTGGAAAGGTGCCGGATCTAGGCGAAAACGCCCATGCCTCGGAACTTGGCGCGCCGGCGGCGGCGGAGCTCCTCGCCCGGGGTGTCCTCGAGCTCTGCGAGGTTCTCCACCAGGGCAGTTCTGAGCATTCTGGCGGCTTCGGCGTGGTCGTTCTGGGCCCCTCCCTCAGGCTCGGGAACGATCCCGTCGATCACGCCCAGCTCCAGGCAGTGCAAAGCGTCCGGCTTGAAGGCGGCGGCCGCCTTCTTGGCCTCGCCGGCATCGCGCCAGAGGATCGCCGCGCAGCCCTCGGGCGTGATCACCGAATAAATCGCGTTCTCCTGCATCAGCACCCGGTCCGAGACCGCGATCGCGACCGCGCCGCCCGAGCCACCCTCCCCGATGATGCAGGCGACCGTGGGCACCGTCAGCCGCGCCATTTCTGCCTGGGAGCGGGCGATCGCGCCGCCCTGGCCGTGCTGCTCGGCAGCGACGCCCGGATAGGCGCCCGGCGTGTCGATGAGGGAGATGACCGGGAAGCCGAAGCGCTCGGCGATCTCCATCACGCGCATCGCCTTGTGGTAGCCCTCGGGGTAGGCCATGCCGAACTGGCGGTCGAGCCGCTCTTTCACGTCGCGGCCCTTCTGGTGGCCGATCACCGCGACCGTCCGGCCGTCGAGCCTGCCGAGACCCGTGACGAGCGCTCCGTCGTCCGCGCGACCGCGGTCGCCGTGCAGCTCGACCCAGTCCTCGATGAAACGCTTGACGTAATCCATCGTGTACGGGCGGTCGGCGTGGCGCGCGAGCTCGACCGACCGCCAGATCGCCTCGTCGCTCGTGTCCGTCTGCAGCCGCTCGAGTTGGCGCTCCAGGCGCTCAGACTCGCCGTTTACGCGCACTCCGCGCAAGAGCGGGAGCCGGGACAGGCCGGAGAGCCGCTGCCGCAGGTTCAGCTCCTGGTCCTTCTCGGTCACGGGAACAGCCTCAGGAGGCGGGTCAGATGGTCGCGCTGCTCGGCCCGCGGGACGATCGCGTCGATGTGGCCGAAGCGGAGGTTCTGCTCGGCGAGGCCGAAGTCGTCCGGCAGCTTCTCACGCGTCGTCTGCTGCACAACGCGCGGCCCGGTGAACGCGATCAGCGCGCCCGGCTCCGCAATCGTCACGTCTCCCAGCGAGGCGAACGAGGCGAGCACGCCGGCCGTGGTCGGGTGCGCCATCACCGTGATCATCGGGATGTGCGCATCGTGCAGGTCCTCGACCGCGCACACCGTCTTCGGGAGCTGCATCAGCGAGAGGATTCCCTCCTGCATCCGCGCGCCGCCCGAGGAGGTGACCGAGATCAGCGGGACGCCTCTCTCGATCGCCGAATCGCACGCGCGGGAGAACTTCTCGCCCACGGCGCTCCCCATCGAGCCGCCCATGAACGTGAAATCCATCACCGACAGCTCGACCGGATGGCCGTCGATCGTCGCCTGGCCGATCAGCGCCGCCTCGTTGAGGCCGGTGTTCAGCTCGGCTTCCGACAGGCGCTCCGCGTACGGGCGCAGGTCGAAGAAGTCGAGCGGGTCCTCGGAGCGAACGTCGGCGGCCTCCTCCATGAACGAGCCGGGGTCCGTGTACCAGTCGATCCGCGCGCGGGCGCGCATCGGGAAGTGATGGCCGCAGTGGCCGCACACCCAGAGAGCCGCGGCAAGCTCGTCGTCGCGGTAGTGCGACCCGCACTTCGGGCAGGTGTTCGGGTGCTTCTTCTCTGCCGGCGGAGGAGCGTGCTTGTGCTCGACTTGGACGTCGATCCGGGGCTCAGACATCAATGAAGCTTAGACCCCCTGCTATGGCTTACCGGTTACACGCCCAATTTCAAAGGCCTAGCGCGTGGCCGAGGCGAGCGAGGGCCTCCTCATTCCGCGTAGACGCCCGGAGCCCGGTGAAACCGGCGCCCACGGGTCGAGGAATCCCTGCAAGCAAGGTTTCCAGCTCGTCGAGCGGCATCCCGCCGGGCTCGGGCATCCAGACATCGGCCTCTGACGGGTCGATCACGTCACAGTCGAGCGCCACGTAGACAGTGTCCGGCAGCTCCCCGAGCTCCCGCCGGATCCCGGCGGCGGCGATGAACGCCTCCTCCGGCGGATCGAGGTTGCGGGCGCCGATCAGCCTCACGTCCTCCGCCGCGATGTCGCCGGCGTCGATCAGCATCCGCAGCGGCATCCCCCAGGCGTTCCCTGACGGCGAGCTCTCGGGGGTGTTCAGATCGCCGTGCGCGTCGATCCAGACGACCGCGATGCGGCCGTGACGGCGCGTAAGCTCGCGCACCGCGCCCACGTGGGCACAGCAGCACCCGCCGAGGACGAGCGGCCGCGCCGGAAGCTCACGCGCGGTCGCGGCGATCTGCGCTTCGAGCGTCTCCTCGGCAACCGTCGCGGCCTCCGGCCAGGGCAGGGTCATACCGGCGGCCTCCGCCATCGCCTCGCCGCCGTCGCCAGTTCCCCCACCCCAGGCACGCGGGATGCGCAGCAGGCCGGCCGCGAACTCACGCCCACAGGAGTGGCACTGGTAGTCCGGGCCGATCGCGACCGCCGTCAGCGTTCTGCAGTCGGGGCACCTGGCCCGGAGTGCGCTCAATCGACCGGCTCCGTCGAGTCGACGTCGCACACTTCGAGCTCCCAGCTGTCGTTCTGGCGCACGCGCTGCATGCCGGCGCCCTCGTAAAGCCGGAGCGCGCCGGTCGCGTTCTCGGCGTCGACGCCGAGACCGGCGCGACGCAGGCCGCGGTCATACAAGGCGTTGAACGCCGATCGCAGCAGGGCCTCACCCAGGCCGCGGCGGCGCCACGGCGACCGCACGCCGAGCGTGCCGACCCAGCCGAGCGTCCGGTCGCCGGTGCGCTCCGGGTAGTTCAACGCGAAGCCGGCGAGCTCCGGCCCATCCCACGCGAGCAGCCACAGCGCGGAGTCGAAACCGCGGGCGCCAAGGTAGAACTCGCGGAAGTTCGACTGGCTGACGGTGTGCCAGAACGGGTCGCCCACGAACGCCTCGTTCAGCGCAGAGCGAAGAAGGGCCTCGTCCTCCTCACGAAAGGCCCGCAGCTCGATGCCCTCCGGCAGCATGACCGGCGACCGGGCGTCGAGCGTGATGTCCATCGTGTACGACGAGCGGAAGTACCGATACCCGCGCGCCGCGACAAGCTCCTCGAGCTCGTGGCCGGCTTCGAAGTACGCGCGCACGCGGGGGACACCGCGAGAGCGGGCTTCTCGCTCCGCCCAGTCGAAAAACGTCTCCCAGTGTCCCGGAGCGGCGACGTCGAGCTGCACGACCTCGGTCTCGACGAAGATGTCGCCGTAGCCGACGACGCGTCCGGCGACCTCGAGCACGCGAAACCAGCTCGCCTCGATCTCGTCATTGCGCAGCCACGAACGGATCTCGTCGGCGTCGAGCCGGCGCGACTCGCCGAAGGCCGCGACGAACAGTGCGGCGACCTGCTCCGCGTCTTCCTCGCGAAGCGCCCTAAGCTGCGACGAGCTCATCGAGCGTCCCCGGAAGCGCGAAGAGATCGGTCAGCTCGCGGGTCGGGTGAACGGTCGCGGACTCGCCGGTGCGATTGATCCAGACGCTGGGCAGTCCGAGCTCGTTGGCCGGCTCGATGTCGTGGAAGAGCGATGCGCCGACGTGCACGTGACCTTCGCGCGGCGCGTTCGTCCGTGTGAGGAACTCCTCCCAGTGCTTGTGAGCCGGCTTGTACGACGCGATCTCCTGCGCGACGACGACTTCCTCGAACGGCACGCCGATGTGCACCTGCGACGCGGCGATGAAATCCGAGTCCGTGTTGGAAAGGATCGCGAGCTTCCACCCGCGGCGGCGCAGCTCCTCGAGCGCGCTCTGCACCTCAGGGAAGGCGCGCCAGCCCGGCAGTGACTCGGCGAGACCATGCTCCTGTCCGGGCGGCGCGCCCAGGCGGCGCATCGACTCGGTCAGAACATTGCGGTAACTCGACGCCCCGTCGCGCTGCAGCTCCGGCTCGATTTCGTGGTAGCGCACGAGCAACTCGTCCGCCTGTTCGTCGCCGAACACACGCGCCAGCTCGACACGTACGCCACCGTCCCAGTCGATGAGCGTTCCGTAGCAGTCGAACGTCGCCCAGCGCTCCATGAGCGCAATGGTAGAGGCTGCCTCTACGCGGCGACCTCGACCGGCGGCTGGTACGCGAGGATCTCCCAGCCGTGGTCGTCGAGCCATGCTTTCGATTCGCGGTAGTTCGGCCGGCGATGTTCGACGAGCTGCCAGAACGCAGGACCGTGATGATGTTCGACGAGGTGGCACACCTCGTGCACGACGACGTAGTCGAGCACGTCGTGCGGGGCGAGCACGAGCCGCCAGTTGAAGCTCAACCAGCCCTTGCTCGAGCACGAGCCCCAACGACTTCGCTGGTTGCGCATGGTCAGCCGTTCGATCTTCACGCCGAGCGCTGCGGCTTCCGACTGCGCAATGAGGGAGATGCGCGCGTGGGCCTCACGCCGCCCTTGCTCCTCCGTCAATTTCAACCGCTCGAGCCCGAGTGTCGGCTTTGCGGCCTTCGCGAGCTGCTTCTCCAACCACTCGAGATGCGTTGCGATCGCGTCGTCGATCTCGGCGTCCGTTGCTCGCGGTCGCACCACGAGCTCCGGCGCGAAGCCGTAGCGCACGACAATGCGGTGCCCGTGCACGCGCTTCGACCGCCGTATGTGCAACTCGACCGGACGGCCGCCCACGTCCACAACACGCATGGCAGCACGGTAGGAGTCGTCTCGGACGACAACGCTCGTGACACGGCCGGTCATTGGTCGTGTTGTTCGACCTGTAAACCACCAGGTCCTGCGTGCGAGGAATCTCAGCGGCGAGTTACTGGTCGTCCCAGCGGCGCACGACGATCGATGCGTTGTGCCCGCCGAAGCCGAACGAGTTGGAGACTGCGACGTTCAGGTCGGGAAGGTCGCGCGGGACGTTCGGCACGTAGTCGAGGTCGCAATCCGGGTCCGGATCGTTGTAGTTGATCGTCGGCGGCGCCGTGCGGTCGACGACAGCCTTCACCGTGAACACCGCCTCGACTGCACCCGCAGCACCGAAGCAATGGCCCGTCGCGCCCTTCGTCGAGGACACAGCGAGGTTGTTCCTCGCGTGCTCTTCGCCGAACGCCTGCTTGATCACGCGCGTCTCCGCAGCATCGCCGAGCGGCGTCGAGGTCGCGTGCGCGTTCACGTAGCCGACTTCGGTCGGATCGACGCGTGCGTCGGCGAGCGCCATCTTGATCGCGCGTGCCGGGTTCTCACCGGTCGGGTCGGGCTCCGTCATGTGCGAGGCGTCCGAGGAGATGCCGTACCCAAGCAGTTCGGCATAGATCTTGGCGCCACGTGCCTTCGCATGCTCGAGCTCCTCGAGCACGAGCACCGCTGCCGCCTCACCCATCACGAGACCGTCGCGACCGTTGTCGAACGGGCGCGACGCGCCGGTCGGGTCGTCATTGCGGCGTGAAAGCGCGCGCATCGCATCGAAGCCGGCGATCCCGACCTGCGTGATCGGCGCCTCGGTCCCACCCGCGAACATCACATCGGCGCGCCCGATCCGAATCTCGTCCATCGCGTCGCCGATCGCCATGTTCGACGCGGCACACGCGGTGCACTCGCTCATCAGCGGGCCCTTGGTGCCGAGCTCGATCGACACCCAGCCGGCGCCCATGTTCGGGATGATCGACGGGATCGAGAACGGGCTCACGCGGTCGGGGCCCTTCGTGAGGAGCACGTGGTAGCACTCCTGGTAGCTCTGCAAGCCGCCGATACCGGTCGCGATCGACGCGCCGGCGCGGTCCGGCGCCTTCGACACGTCGACGCCCGAATCCGACTCGGCCTGGCGCGCGGCAGCGAGGATCATCTGCGCGAAGCGGTCCATGCGGCGCGCGGCCTTGCGGTCGATCCAGTTGGTCGGATCGAAGTCCTTCAGCTCGCAGGCGAAATGGACGTTGTAGTCGGTGTGGTCGAAGGCGGTGATCGGCGCCGCGCCGGACTCGCCCGCGAGCAGGCGTGACCACGACGTGTCCACGTCGTTGCCAAGTGGGCTCACGAGGCCCATGCCGGTGATCACGACCCGCCTATGTCCGTTGCCGTTTTCCACTACATCCCCAGTCCGCCGTCGACGAGCAGGACCTCGCCCGTGATGAACGAGGCGTCGTCGGACGCCAGGAAACGTACCGCGCCGGCGATCTCCTCCGGTTCGGCGACGCGCGACAGCGGCGTGTTCTGGATCATCGCGGCGGTCGCCTCCTCGGGCAGCACCTCGGTGAGCTGCGTCTTCACGTACCCAGGCGCGACGACGTTCGCGCGAATGTTGCGCGAGCCGAGCTCGCGCGCGATCGACTTCGTAAAGCCGATGATCCCCGCCTTCGAGGCGGCGTAGTTCGTTTGGCCCCAGTTGCCGTGCACGCCGACGACCGAGCTGATGTTGACGATGGAGCCGCCGCGCTTCTTCATCATCGGCCGAGTCACCGCACGGCAGGTGTAAAAGACCGAGCTGAGGTTGGTATCGATCACCGTGCGCCAGTCGTCGTCCGACATGCGCGCGAGCAGGCCGTCGCGGGTGAGACCGGCGTTGTTGACGAGCACGTCGATGTCGCCCGCCTCCTCGACGAGGCGCTTCGCGTCTTCGGGAGACGAGACGTCCGCCTGCACGGCGATCCCGCCGATCTCGGACGCGAGCTGCTCCGCTTCGTCCTTGCCGGAGCGGTAGCCGACGACGACGGTCGCGCCGGCCCGCGCAAGCTCTTGCGCGATCGCGCGGCCGATGCCCTTCGAGGCGCCGGTGACCAGCGCGCGCTTGCCGTCGAGTGACGCGAACCCCGTGCTAACCAAGAGCCTCCGTCGCCTCGTCGAGCGACTCCAGGTCGTGGACCGAGAGGATGCGAACCGATCTGTCGATCCTCTTCAGTAAACCGCCGAGCACGTTGCCGGGCCCTACCTCCACAAAGGTCGTGACGCCCTGGTTCACGAGCTCGCGCGCAGCCTGCGTGAACTTGACCGGTGCCGTCAGCTGCTCGATCAGCAACTCGCGGTAGCGTTGTGCGTCCTCGACACGCGCGGTCACGGTCGACATGAACGCCGCCCGGCCCTCTGCCAGGTGCACGCGCTCAACGGCCGGCCGGAGCACCTCCGCCGCGCGGGCGACGAGCGGTGTGTGGAACGCGCCGGAGACGCGGAGCTTGATCGCGCGGCGCGCGCCCTGGCTCTCGGCCTCGACGCAGGCCTCGTCGACCGACGGCGTCTCGCCCGAGATCACGAGCTGGCCAGGGCAGTTGTAGTTCGCCGGCCACACGTTCGAGATCTTCTTGCAGAGCGCCTCGACCGCCTCGTCAGCGAGCCCGAGGATCGCCGCCATCGATCCTGGATGTGCCCGCGCGGCTTCCGCCATCGCGACGCCACGATCGCGCACGAGCGCGATCGCGTCGCGTGGGGAGAGCGACCCCGCCGAACCGAGCGCCGAGAACTCGCCCACCGAGTGCCCGACGACGACGTCCGGTGTGATTCCGCGCGCGCGCAGCGCCGCATCCATCGCCAGGCAGGTCGTGACGAGCGCGGGCTGCTGCACCTGGGTGTCGACGAGATCTTCGACCGGGCGGTCGAAGCACAGCTCCTTGAGATCCATCCCGGACGCTTCGTTGCCTTCGTCGTAGATCGCCATCGCCTCCGGCACCGCGAGCGCGATGTCGCGGCCCATGCCGGCCTCGAATGAGCCCTGGCCCGGGAACATGAATGCGATCTTGCTCATGCCGCTGCTCCTGTCGTTTGATGGGTCCACTCGATCAGCGCCGATCCCCACGTCAATCCTGCTCCCATGCCGGTGAGCAGCACAAGCTTGCCCGGTTCCAGCCGGCCGTCATCCGCGGCGTCGGCCAGCGCCAGAGGGATCGAGCCGGACGAGGTGTTGCCGTAGCGTTGCACGTTGATCACGGTCTTCTCCGGGGCGACGCCGAGCTTCTTCACAGCGTGATCGATGATCCGGACGTTCGCCTGGTGAGGGACGTACACATCGACATCATCGATCGTTTTGTCGCATTCGTCGAGGATCGCCTCGGCGGAGCTCACCATCACGCGCGTCGCGAACTTGAAGACCTCGCGGCCATTCATCTTGACGAACTTCTCGGGATCCTCGAACTTCCGCGAGCCGCTGCCGGGCAGCCAGAGGCTCGCGCAGCCGGCGCCGTCGGCGCCGAGCTCGAAGCCGATGAAGCCGCCCTGGTCGACCTCCTCCAGAACGACCGCGCCGGCGCCGTCGCCGAAGAGCACAAGCGTCGAGCGGTCGGTCCAGTCGAGGATCTTCGAGAGCACGTCCGCGCCGATCACGAGCGCGCGCTTCGACAAGCCGGACGCGAGCATCGCGTGGGCCTGCGCAATCGCGTAGACAAAGCCGGTGCAGCCCGCGGCCAGGTCGTACGCCGCGGCGTCCGGCATCCCGAGCTGGTCGGCGAGGATCGCTGCGCTCGAGGGGAATGCCATGTCCGGCGTCACGGTCGCCACGATCAGCAGATCGATCGACGCCGGGGCGGCCTTCGCCATCTCCAGCGCGCGGCGCGCGGCGGGCAGGCAGATGTCGGTCAGCGCCTCGTCGTCTCCCGCGATGCGGCGCTCCTTGATCCCGGTGCGCTCGACGATCCACTGGTCGTTCGTGTCGACGAGCTTCGACAGGTCGTCGTTTGTCATCACCTTCTCCGGCACGTGGACGCCGAGGCCCGAGATCGAGATCCGCTTGCCTTCCGCCTTACCGATCATTCTTCGTCACTGCTCTCTTCAGCACCGACGGCGAAGGTGAGCGTCCCGCGTACGGCGAGCTTGCCGTCGACGGTCGCCTTGACCTTGCCTCGACCGACCGGGCCGCGAACGGTCTCGACGTTGCATTCCAGCGTCAGCACCTCGCCCGGCCGCACGATGCGCTTGAAGCGCACGTCGTCGATGCCGGCGAACAATGCGAGCTTTCCGCGGTTCTCCTCGAGCGAGAGGACGGCGACGGCACCGCACTGGGCGAGCGCCTCGACCATCTTCACGCCGGGCATGATCGGGTTGCCGGGAAAATGGCCGGCGCAATCCTCTTCCGTGACCGTCTTGCGGGCGAGCACGCGCTCACCGGGCACGAGCTCGAGCACCTCGTCGATGAGGAGCATCGGGTCGCGATGCGGCAGGACCGCCTCGATCGCGGCCTTGTCCATCAGTATCTCCTGGGCTCCGTCGAGCCTGCGCCGATCATCCGTCATGCCGAGAGCCGCGCCTTGAGTCCCTTGCGGCCTCGGTGCGCGTAACACTTGGCTGTGCCGACAGGCAGCCCCGTCGAGCGCGAGATCTCCTCGAACGGCACGTCGTAGCCATCCTTCAGCGCGACGACGGTCGCCTGAGCCGCCGGAAGCTCGGCGAGGCAGCGCCCGAGCTCGAGGCGGGCTTCCGACTCGGCGAGCGCGCGGGCCGGGTCGCCGTCCGACGCGACTCGCGTGTCTTCGAACAGCGGCTCGGTGCGCCGCTGCGCGGCCCAGCGGGCCTGCGCGACGTCCTTGCACGTGTTCACGACGAGCCGGTGAAGCCACGTCGAGAACTGCGACTGGCCGCGGAACTGGCCGACGCGCTGCACGAGCTTCACGAGCGACTCCTGCGCCGCGTCGCGCGCGTCTTCCGGGTCACGGAGGACGTGCAGCGCGATCTTGTGTACCCGGTCTGAATGCCGATTGCACAGGGCGGCCAGTGCCAACTCGTCTCCGTCTTTTGCGCGTCGAACAAGGATTGGGTCCGAAAGCTTCTGGTAGACGAGCGGTCCGTCCGGCCGCAGGTCACGGACGATTCGACGGGAGCGGCGGGCAGGAGGTTGCACGGCCCGCCTACTGTAGAGGCTTGAAACCGCATCAAGCCTCTCGGACCGTGGAGTTGACCGCCGACGTGGTCCTACCTGCACTGCGCGGCGGCTTCTGACGGGAGTACCACCACGCGAGCGAGGCGCCCACCACGCAGCGGATGCTGCCGGAAGACGCCGCGCACGGCGCGGTGGCGCTCGCCGAGCGCCAGACCGAGGGCCGCGGGCGCCTCGGGCGCACCTGGGTCGACTCCGCGTTGATGTTCTCGGTGCTTCTCGAGCCGCCGCCGCCGGTGGCGGACTGGCCGGAGTTGACGCTCGTCGCTGCGCGCGCCGTCGCAGACGCGATCGGCCCGGAGGCGGCGATCAAGGACCCGAACGACGTGCTGATCGACGGACGCAAGGTGGCGGGGATCCTCGCCGAGGCGAGCGGGCGCGTCGTGCTCGGGATCGGGATCAACGTCGGCGGCACCGCGTGGCCCGGAGCCGGTTGGGTCGACCGCGACCGGCTCGATCTGCTCGTCGACGTGCTCGAGCGACTCGAGCGCGGCTATGAAGACTGGCTCAACCGGCGATGACGGGCGAGATGTTCCCGGCGAGGTCCTGCGCCTCCGCCGACAGCTGGTAGACGGCGCCGCCCTGGAAGGGGATCCGGAACGTCCCCTTCGGCTCGCCCAGCACGATTCTCGTCGTCTGGTTGACGACCAGCGTTACTGTCGCCGGCTCGTCGAGTGTGAACTTGAGCGTCGCCTTGTCGACGAGTGTCAGCTTCGGTGGGGTGTTGTCGATCGTGATCGGAACCGCGATCGGCACGTCGCCGAGTTGGTCGGTGACGGTGAGTGTCGCCTGGTACGTGCCGTCGAACAGCGGCGCGCCGAAGCCGGCGCCGTTCCAGTCGATCGTCTGCGGGCCGATGCCCAACTGCCCCTGGAAGGGGGAACCGACGATCACGCCCGCTTGCATGATGTCGAGCCGGACCGGGACGTTCTGCGCGAGTGAGAACGTGAGCGTCGTGCCGTCGTTGACGCCGTCGCCGTTCGGCGAGATGACGCTCGGCATCGCCTGTAGCCCGGCGAGCGTCCGATCGACGATCACGTCGGCCGTCTTCGTAATCGTCTTCGTGCCGCTCTTCGCGGTCACCACCAGGCCGTAGCGGCCGTCGGGCAGCACGTGCGCAGCCCAGTCGAACGAGTTGTTGCCGGAGGTTCGCTGCTCGTTGATCAGCGTCAGGACCGGCGCGCCGGCCGCGTTGAGCACCTGCGCGGTGACGAGCGCCGCCGTCCCGAGCGTGAAGCTGACCCTCATCGCATCGCCGCTTCCGTCGGCGTTCGGCGTGATCACGCCCGGCGTCGTCGCGAGGTTCGTCAGCGACAGCGCAGCGGCGGGCACGGGCACGGGACGCCCGACCCCGAGCGTGCCGGTCGCGGGCCGTGCGCCGGGCGAGCTGATCGTCCAGGTGAAGAGGCCCTTGCCCGCGACGAGCGAGATCCACGTCCAGTCAACCAGCGTTCCGGTTCCGCTCCAGGTTGCAACCGTCCGCCTGAGCTGGTCGACGATGGTGACCGTCCACGGCAGCGACGAGGAGAGGCGCGCCTGAATGCGCACCGGGCCGCCGAGCGCGCCGGACACCGTCGGGGTGTAGAGCTTCGGCAGGCCGGTCAGCGAGACGCGCTTTGCGATCGCGGGCAGCAGCACATAGGTGCCTGTCCCCGGGCACTCGCTGGGGCCCGTGTCGCGGTGGCCCGAGATGGCACGCAGCGTGACGCTCTTCCCGGACTTGAACTTGAGATTGCCGCCCGAGGTGTAGACGACGGTCGACAGCGGGTCGACGTGTGCGATGTCGAGGCGCCACGCGAGCAGGGTCACGAGCGCGTCCTGCTGCGCCTTCGGCGGCGTTGCGCGCGCGTAGTTTCCGATCAATGCGACACCGAACGTGCCGGTGTTGAAGCCTTCCGAGTGGGCGCCGATCACGTTCTTCTCGATCCCGCCGGCACGGCCCTCGTAGACCGTCCCGAAGCGGTCGACCAAAAAGTTGTAGCCGATGTCGTTCCAGCCGTTTCC
>DATBDB010000166.1:0-2529 GCA_036270155.1 Gaiellaceae bacterium | reverse complement strand
ACAAGGACGGCGACTACATCGTCCTTCCGCGCGGCACGACGTACCGCTTCGCGCCGGCCGATGAGAGCGAGCAGCGCTATCTCGTGTTCGAGACGCCGGGACTGATCACGATCCCGAAGCGCTACCGCAACGAGCACGGGCAGCTGATGGAGCACGCGCCGTACTACCACCGCGACATCCATTCGCCGACCGAGTTGCACACGCACCGCGACAAGGGCGAGTTCGTCGTCAAGGTGCGCGTGCGCGACGGCTACCAGACCTACGTCATCGACTACCACCCGTTCGACGTCGTCGGTTGGGACGGCTACGTCTATCCGTGGACGTTCTCGATCCACGACTTCGAGCCGATCACCGGGCGCATCCACATGCCGCCACCGTCACACCAGACGTTCGCTGGTCCGAACTTCGTGATCTGCTCGTTCTGCCCGCGCAAGCTCGACTTCGATCCCGAAGCGATCCCGATCCCCTACCACCACTCGAATCTCCAGAGCGAGGAGATGATCTATTACGTCGACGGCAACTTCTCGTCGCGCAAGGGCATCGAGCTGGGATCGATCACGCTGCACCCGACCGGGCTTCCGCACGGGCCGCAGCCGGGCCTCGCAGAGAAGTCGCTCGGCATGACGGAGACGCACGAGTACGCCGTGATGTGCGACACGTTCAACCCGCTGCGCCTGACGGCGCTCGCGTCGGACCTCGACGACGGCAAGTACATGTACTCATGGGCGGAAGATGCGACGACCGGCAACGGCCGCACGCCTGACGACGACCCCGCCGGCATCACTTCGCATTTCTAGAGGCTCAATGTGGATTGGGGTGCTTTCGGGGATGGCTCAGACCAAGCAGGTCGTTCGGGTCGGGCGCAGGGCATAGCGGTGCCTACGTTCAAGCCCGACCCGGGCGAGATGCGCAGCGTATGAGCCACCATCCGGAAGTGCCCTTCAAATCCAGATTGAGCCTCTAAGTGCAGCTTGTTCTCGACTGGGACGGCACCATCACGGTGCGTGATTCGCTCGTGGCTGCGATCCACGCGCTCGGCGATCCCACGGTCTACGACGGCGGCATCCAGCAGAACTTCGGCAGCTACGGCGAGGCGCTCGCCGCCGAGGTCGCCACGTTGCGCGTGTCGGCGGAGGAGGCTGCAGCGTGGGCGGTCGAGAACGTCGAGATCCGCCTTGGATTTCATGACCTCGCCGAGCGCTATGAACCGATCATCGTGTCGAGCGGACTGCCACAGCTGATCCTCCCGGTGCTCGAGCGCGAGGGCGTCGAGCTCGAGGTGCGCTCGAACAACGCCGAGGTGCGGCCCGACGGTTGGCGCGTGATCTTCCGCGACGAGGGCGTCTGCCCCGTCTGCGGCGACAAGTGCAAGCGCCGCTCGCTGCCGGAGACGCGACCGCTCGTCTTCGTCGGCGACGGTTGGTCGGACCGCTGCGCGTCGCTCGCCGCCGACCGCGTGTTCGCGCGCATGGGTCTCGCGGACTACCTGGACGAGCAGGGCGTTTTGTACGAGCGCTACGAGACGCTCAACGATGTCGCTGCTGCCCTTACTGGTGTCTGAGACCAGCTCTTGTGTCTGACACCAGTTCGAGGTGCGGATCGCTGTGACCCTCCTCGCTTTGCCGGTCCCGTTCGACTTCGAGCTCTCGACCGGACGCTTTCGGGCGTTCGGGACCGACCTGGCGAACCGGCTGGTCGACGGCGTGCTGCACCGCGCGATCGGCGGGCGGGACGTTCGCATTCGAGGGGCGCGCGGTGGTGTCGACGTCTCACCGCTCGACGACGAGACCCGTCCGGTCGTCCTGAAGCTGCTCGGTGCGGAGTTCGAGCTCGAGCCGTTCTATCGCTGGGCGTTCGAGCGCCAGCCGGTGATCGCCGACCTGACGGTGAAGCTCGCCGGCTTTCGCCCGCCACTGCAGCCGGACCCGTTCGAGGCGCTGATCACGTCGATCACCGCGCAGCAGGTGTCGCTCTTCTCCGCGGTCGCGATCCGCAACCGTCTGATCGGAACTTTTGGGATTCAGGTGGGCGAGGCATGGGCGTTCCCGGTACGCGAGCGGATCGCCGCGGCGACTGAGGCTCAGCTCGTCGCGGTGGGCTTCACGCGTCGAAAGGCGGAGTACGCCGTCGGCCTCGCACGCAGCGACCTCGATCTGCACGAGCTCGCGACGCTGGAGGACGACGAGGTGCGCGAGCGCATCACTGCGCTCCGCGGTCTCGGGCCGTGGACAGCGGAGTGGTTCCTCGCGCGGCACCTCGCCCGACCGCACGCGTGGCCGACCGGTGACCTGGCGCTGCGCAAGGCGGCCGACGTGCTCTTCGGCGTCGAGGTGGCCTCCCTCGGCGACGTCCTCGATCCGTTCCAGAACCTTTCCGCCCACTACATGCTGACTGGCACATTGGTGCCATGAAAATTCGTCGCGCCACCGAAGCTGACCAGGCAGTGCTCCGCGAGCTCTGGCTCGAGTTCGAACACGAGGTCCCGCATCCACTCGGCGACGGCGAGCCGTGGGAGGAGGAGTGGGCCGA
>DATBDB010000165.1:0-3952 GCA_036270155.1 Gaiellaceae bacterium | reverse complement strand
GCCATCGGTGACGCGCTCGGCCACCGGCGTGCGATGTTCTTGAGCGACGTCGCGCGCGTCGCGCTCGTCGGAGCAGTACCGGTGCTGCTCGATTTGGGAGCGCCGCTGATCAGCACGTACGTGTGCGTGTTCCTCGCGGCGACCTGTGGCGCGGTCTTCAATCCAGCCCGGATCGCGATCATCCCGCAGCTCGTCCCGCCCGATGGACTCGCTGCTGCGAATTCGACGATCGCCGCGACGGATCGCACCGTCGAGATCCTGGGCGCGCTCGCAGCCGGGTTCCTCGTCGCGACGGTCGGTTCCGCCGCGTTCTACGTCGACGCCGCGACGTTCGCGATCTCAGCCGTGCTGCTCGCGGCGCTGCGCATGCGTCCCCACGAGACCGAGCCATTCCGGCCGTCGCATCTCTACGCCGATGCGGTCGAAGGTATGCGGTTCCTGCTCCACCAGCCGATCCTTCGGGCGAACACGTATTTCTCGCTCGCCGCGCAGCTAGCGCTGCCCGTCGTCAACGGGCTGACCCCGGTGTATCTCGTCAGACGCTTCGCGAACGGCGACGCGGAGTTCGGTGCGGCGCTCTTCGGTGTGGCTGAGGCGGCGCTGGCCGCCGGCGCGGTCGGGGCAGGCCTGACCCTTCCCGAATACATGACCCAGTTTCGGAAGGGCCAGCTCCTCCTCGCCGGTTTCGGCATGTACGGGGCGTTGCTGATCCTGCTGGGACTCGCGCCCAGCCTGCTCCCGGCGATGGTCATCTTCTTCCTGATGGGCGTGGCCAACGTGATCTTCGTGGTGCCGAACATCACGCTGTCCCAGGAGATGACGCCGCCGGAGCTCCGTGCGCGGGTGTTCGGTGCGCGCATCGCGCTGCTCAATCTGTCCTGGCTGCCGATCATCGTGATCAGCGGCGCCCTGGCCGACCGGGTCGACGCCGGCCTGCTCATCGCCGTCGCCGGCATCGTCACGCTCGCGACCGCGCTGTTTGCCGCCCGCTTCGTCCCGGCGGTCAGCGAGGTGGCCTGACCGAAAGTCGGTCACTTTCGCGGCCTCCCCGGAGCCGCCGACCCCCCAGCTTGACAACTTGTACGCTGTGCGGGACAACAACGGCAATGCCGGGGAGCCGGAACGGTCCGAAAGGCACCTTTCCCGTCCCTCTTGAGAAGGAACCGTACAGAACAGTGGCACAGAAGACCATCCTCGTCGCCGACGATGACGCGTCCATCCGATCGCTCCTGAAGCAGCTCCTCGCCGACGAGGGGTTCGCCGTGCACGAAGCGTCCACGGGGATCGAGGTCGTCGACAAGGTCAAGGAGTCGAGCCCTGACCTGGTGATCATGGACGTCCGGATGCCCGAGCTCGACGGCATCGAGGCGCTGGCGCGCCTCAAATCGACCAACCCGAAGACGGCCGTCCTGATCATGACCGCGTTCGGCAGCTCCAACGCGGCGATCCGCGCGATGGAGCTCGGCGCATTCGACTACATCACGAAGCCGTTCGAGCTGGACAAGATCTCGCACAGCGTCAAGCGAGTCCTCGACTATCAGGACCTCACCCAGGAAGTCGAGGTCCTTCGCGACGAGATCAGCTCGCTGGTGCAGACGGAGCGCATCGTCGGCAACTCGCCCGCGATGCAGGAGGTCTACAAGACCATCGGCAAGGTCGCGAAGGCTGATGCGACGGTGCTCATCACCGGCGAGAGCGGTACCGGCAAGGAGCTCGTCGCCGAAGCGCTCCATTTCAACTCGAATCGCCGGTCCGGGCCGATGGTCAAGGTGTCATGCGCCGCGCTTCCCGAGACGCTGCTCGAGGCCGAGCTCTTTGGCCATGAGAAGGGCTCGTTCACCGGCGCGATGACGCAGCGGCGCGGCCGATTCGAGATGGCCGACAAGGGCACGATCTTCCTGGACGAGATCGGCGAGATGACCGTGCCGACGCAGACGAAGCTCCTCCGGGTGCTGCAGGAGCGCAAGATCGAGCGGATCGGCTCGAACCTGCCGATCAAGGTCGATATCCGGATCATCGTGGCGACGAACAAGGATCTGCAGAAGCAGGTCGAGCAGTCGAAGTTCCGGGACGATCTCTACTACCGGCTCAATGTCATCAACATCCACATGCCGCCGCTGCGGGACCGCAAGGAGGACATCCCGTCGCTCGTCGAGCACTTCCTCGCGAAGCATCGCTACAGCGCGACGGCGCAGCCCGCGGCGATCAGCGAAGAGGCCATCCGCCGGCTCATGGAATACAACTGGCCGGGCAACGTCCGCGAGCTCGAGAACGTCATCGAGCGCGCGGTCGTCCTGTCACGCGGCCAGATCATCACGAGCCGCGAGCTTCCGTTCGGCGACCACGACGCCGCCGAGGGCGAGGAGGGCGAGACCGAGGCCGACGCCAAGGGCGACAGCTCGTTCTTCAAGAAGTCCGTCGCCCAGTTCGAGAAGGACCTCATCATGAAGGCGCTCCGCGACGCGAACGGCAACCGCTCGAAGGCCGCCGAGATGCTCGGCATCTACCGCCGGCTCCTCTACGCCAAGATCAAGGAGTACGGCCTTGAGGGCTACCCGCCAAAGGGCCGCTAGGCCCGCTGCGGATCCGCCGCTCGTCGTGCGGATCCACGAGACGACCGGTGTCGCGAAGGCCGGCTGGGACGCCGCGCTCAAGGCCGCCGTGAAGAGCGCTCGTGAAGAGGTCGAGCCGATCGCCGTCGAGATCACCCGGCAGTGGGCGGACCTCGGTGCCCGCGGCATTACGAGCTACCACGTGAGCGTGAAAGTGGCTTATCGGCAGGCCCTTGCGGCGCCCAAGCGCCCACGGAAGAAGGCCGCGAGCTAGCCCGGTTCCTCCGGTCGTGGTCCGGTATCAGCCACCTGTCTGACTTATTGACACGGCAGGCGCCCACCCGCACACTCGTCGCCCCTGCGACGTAAGCAGGCTCGCGGAAGGGAAGCGGACGTGGCGGACGGCGACCCTCAGGACACCCTTGCCCAGGTGCTCATCGCGAACGATGGAGAGGTCATCCAGCGGCTGCGGCTCTCGGCGGCGGAGGCCGCGCGGGTGTGTAACGTGACCCCGCGCCAGCTCATCTACTGGACCAAAAAGGGCCTCGTGAAGCCGTCCACGAACGATGATCACGACTACGACGTTTTCGCGATGGAAAAGGTCATCCGGATCCGGCAGGCGCTCGAGAAGGGCTATTCGCTCGAGAAGGCCGCCCAGGTGGTCGCGCGCGACCTCGGTGCGTTGCAGGCCGAGGTCCGCCGGCTCGAAGGGCTGGCGAACGAGGACCTCGAGGACGAGCTGCGGCGCCGGTTCGAGAAGCTCGAGGAACGCGTGTCGCAGCTCCGCAGGACCCTGCCCGCGTCGCTCACGATCGCCCGGCTGCGCCGCGCCGTCGCGCTGCTCGCCCGGCTCGAGGCCGAAGGCACGCTTCAGAACGTGAGCGCGAACGGCGATATCGCGAAGGCGCTCGCCCTCCGGCTCGGTCGCGCGGTCGACGAGCTCGAGCTGCTGCTGCGCGAGGTCCAGCCGGCCGGCGCATAACGTTCAGCGCGTGACCCAGCGCGATGCCCTCCTCCTGACCGCGGTCGCCGCGGGCAAAGCGACCCGTGCGGCTCTCCAGCTGCTCGGCCGTGGTGCGACGGCGCTCCCCGGCCTCGTCGTCCTCGGCCTCGATCCCGACGCGATCAAGGGCCTGACCGCGACGCTCACGCACGGCGCCGTCTGCGTGTCGGGGACGAACGGCAAGACCACGACCACGCGAATGCTCTCCGACATCGTGCGGACCGCCGGCTGGGAGCCGGTACATAACCGCTCCGGTTCGAACCTCGATCGCGGCATCGCCGCCGCGCTGGTCGCCGATTCGACGTGGGGCGCGGAGATCCGCGGCAATGTCGGCGTCTTCGAGGTCGATGAGGCGTCGGTCCCGCGCGTGCTGCTCCGCCTGACGCCGCGGGTGCTC
>DATBDB010000164.1:0-6971 GCA_036270155.1 Gaiellaceae bacterium | reverse complement strand
TCCTTGGGATCCAGATCGAGCACGCACCAGTCGGGAAGCTCGAGCGACCCCACGCGGCTCGCCCAGATGTGCAGCGGGATGGATCCCATGTTGGCGACGTACAGCAATGAGTCGACGTCGTCGCACACGAAGTAGCGGATCTCGCGCTGTGTCTCCTCGCTCCAGATCCGCTCGATGCGCATCCATTCCGGGGCGAACTCGGGCGCGTCCTTCTGATAGAAGGACTTGCCGTCGATGCCATCGGGGAATCGCGTCAGCACGAGGGGCCGGTTGCGGAGATACGGCAGCATCCACCCGGCGATGGACTGATAGTAGTCGACCATGTCGCCCTTCGTGTACCGGTCCGCCGGCCAGTAGATCTTCTTCAGATTCGAGAAGGTGACGGTCTTCGGTGCCGGTGCGACGGGAGGCTGCGGCGGCACCTCATCCCGGACGAGCGGAGCGAGTGCCGGGACGGCAGATCCCGACACCTCCTGCCCTGGCTCGGAGCTGCTGGATGACGTCTCGCGCACGCAATCGGCCGGCGGCTTGTCGGGGCGGAGCCGGAGCAACGTCGCATGCCTGAGCAGTCCATCCGGCGTCCATTCGCGAAAGCGAATCTCGCACACGTTGACCGGCTCGACCCACGTAGTCGTCTTCGTGTCGGGAATGACGCCGGTCACCGCGCCGGCCACGAGTGGGCCGGCGCATGGGGGATCGGCACGCACGATCGGCTGCAGCATGCCGGCGAGCTGCTTCAGCACGTCGTGGTCGAATCCCGTGCCGACGCGACCGGCGTACACGAGCGAGTCGTCCACGAAATCCGCGAGCTGCAGTGCGCCAAGGTGTTCTCGCGTCCCGGCCGGCTCGGTAAACCCGACGATGACGAAGTCGCTCGTCTGCTCCGCTTTTATCTTGAGCCACTGCGACGTGCGTCCTCCGCGGTAGGGCGCGTCTGCTTTCTTCGCGATGATCCCCTCGAGGCCGATCGCACTCACCTGCGCGAGGAACGCCTCGCCCTGTCGCTCGATGTGATCGAGCAGACGTACGGGGCCGAGCCGCGGGACCGCGTCGGCGAGAAGCGCCTTGCGCGTCGTGAGGGGGAGTGGCCGGAGATCGAAGTCGGCCAGCGCGAGCAGATCGAATGCATAGAAGGTCGCCGGCAGCTCCACCGCGGCCCGCTTGACGTCGATCGGTGAGGTGAGCCGCCCGCGCTGCTGCAGCCGAGAGAAGCTCGGCTTGCCCTCCGCGTCGAGCACCACCACCTCGCCGTCGAGGATGCACTCGTCGACCGGAAGCGCCTTGATGGCGCGCGCGATCTCCGGAAAGACCGCCGTGTAGTCGTTGCCCTTTCGCGTCTGCAGCAGCGCTTCGCCGTGGGCTTTGCTCGCGATGAGTCGGTAGCCGTCGAGCTTGAGCTCGAACAGCCAGCCGTCACGGGTGAACGCTTCGTCGGCCGGCTCGGCGAGCATCGCCTGCACCGTGCGCGGGTCCACCGGAGTGTTCACCGCGCCTGCCCGCTCGACCGCGGCGCGAAGCCGAGTGGCGGGCGTGAGGCCCTCCTTTACCTCCTCGACGGTTAGCCCCGAGAGAACGGACTGCTCCGGAAACTGGTCGCCCGGCGTCTTCACCCAAGCGTCGCGTTCCTTGATCAGGAGCCAATCGCGCTCGCTCTTCTTGATCTTCACCAGCGTCCACTTGCCGTGGAGCTTGTACCCCTTGAGCTCGAACAGCAGCTTCCCCTTCTCGAGTCCGGTGCGCCAATCCTCGAGCGGCACCCACTCACCGCGATCCCACACGATCACGCCGCCCGCGCCGTAGTTGCCCTGCGGGATGACTCCCTCGAAGTCGCCGTACTCGAGCGGATGGTCTTCGACCTTCACGGCGAGGCGCTTGTCGTTCATGTCGTAGGACGGACCCTTCGGCACCGCCCACGAGCGCAGAACGCCGTCCATCTCGAGACGGAGGTCGAAGTGCAGATTCCGCGCGGCGTGCTTGTGCACGACGAACAGCCGCCCGATGACCGGCGAGACGCTGCCGACCGGTTCGGGTGACCGGTCGGGCGACCGCTTGGCGCGGTAGGTACTGAGCGCGTCTCCCGAGGAGGCCGCGTCCGGTCCGTCACGTCCCGGGCTCATGCTCGTCTGAAATGGCCGGCGCCGGTGTGTGCCGACGCGTTCGTCGCACGACGATGTGCAGCAGGGGACCAAGCGGCGGCGACGTACATCACAAATACGGTGCCAAGAAAAATCGAGTGGATAACTGCGCCCTCGTAAAGTAGCTTTTTTCTAGAGCTCGAGTCGTCTCACCCTGTCGCTGCCTCCGATGCCTGCGCGCTCAATCGCCTCCGCCACGATCTCCTTCGGACTCGTCTCCGTCCCCGTCAACCTCTTCTCGTCCAGCGAGTCGAAGTCGAGCGTGTCGTTCAACATGCTCCACAAGAAGTGCAGCTCGCGACTCAAGCAGCAGTACACCTGCCCCAAGGACAACGAGGTCGTCACCCGCGAGGAGACGGTGAAGGGCTACGAGTTCGCCAAGGACCAGTACGTCGTCTTTACACCCGAGGAGCTCAAGGCGCTGGAGGAGAAGGCGACCGGGATGATCGACGTGGTCGAGTTCGTCCCCCTCGCCCGCGTCGATCGCGAGTACCTCGAGAAAGTCTACTATCTGGGTCCGGACAAGGGGGGCGACCGCGCCTACCGACTCCTCTGCGAGGCGCTCCGCGACACGGGCCGAGCGGCGCTCGGGCAGTACTCGGCGCGCGGCCAGCAGTACCTCGTCCTGCTTCGTCCGCTCAACGGCGTGCTGGTGATGGAGCAGCTCCACTACGCCGATGAAGTGCGCGCGACAACGGAAGTGCCCATCCCGGCCGGCGAGGTGAAGCCCGCCGAGCTCGCGCTCGCCAAACAGCTGATCGAGCAGACGGCGAACGACACCTTCGAGCCCCAGAAGTACAAGGACACGGTGCGCGAGCGGGTGCTCGAGATGATCCAGCGCAAGGTCGAGGGCCAGGACATCACGACCGACGTCGCCCCCGACGCCGGCGGCAAGGTCATCGACCTCATGGAGGCGCTCAAGGCCAGTCTGGCGCGCGGATCCGCCGCGGATGCGCCCAGCGACCGCATGGTGTCGTGAAACTCCTCGCCGGCACCAGCGGCTACGCGTTCAAGGAGTGGAAGGGCGTCTTCTACCCCGACGATCTCTCGGACGACGGCTGGCTCGGCTACTACGCCGGCCGCTTTCCGACCGTCGAGATCAACAACACGTTCTACCGGCTCCCCAAGGAGCAGGTGCTGCGCGACTGGGCCGCGCAGGTGCCGGAGCAGTTCACCTTCGCCATCAAGGCGAGCCAGCGCATCACGCACCACGCGCGGCTCAAGCCGGACTGTGCCGACGCGGTCGGATTCCTCCTGCGCAACACGGAGGTGCTCGGATCGCGTCTCGGGCCGATCCTGTTTCAGCTCCCGCCCAACCTGAAAAAGGATCTCGACCGCCTGCGCGCCTTCCTCGCGCTCTTGCCCGAGGGTCGGCGTTACACGGTCGAGTTCCGACACGAGAGCTGGTTCGACGAGGACGTGTTGGCCGCGCTGCGCGAGCGGGACATCGCGCTCTGTGTCGCGGAGCAAGCGGATTTCAAGTGTCCGGTGCATGCGACGGCCTCGTGGGGATATCTCCGCCTCCACCGCCTCGACTACGACGCCGCGATGCTCGGCGAGTGGGCGAAGTGCGTCGCCGGCCTCGGCTGGAGCGACGCGTACATCTACTTCAAGCACGACGAGGGCAACGGCTCCGGCCCGCCCGCGGTCGACTCCTTCGTGCAGATCGCCGGCGTCGGCGCGTCAGGTCAGGCGCCGACGTCCTGACGCAGCCACGCATCGGCGGCGCGGGCGGCCTCGTCGAGCACCTCGGCGTCGGTCCGGCCCGACGACTTGAGCACGTGCCAGCTGTGATCGGCTCCCTCGAGCCAATGCATGCGGAAGCGCGGACCGACGCGAGTGAGGACACGCTCCATGAGGTCGCGCGTGCACAGTGCATCGCGCGTTCCGCTCAAGCACAGCGTCGGCATCGAGATCGCCGGCAGATGCGCGTCGCGTAGCTGCTCGGGTTTGCCGGCCGGGTGAAGGGGATAGGCGAGGAGCAGTAGACCATCGCTCGCGAAGCCGTCGGCCGCCAACATCGACGCCGCGCGGCCGCCCATCGATCGCCCGCCGACGACGAGGCGCCGCGGAGCCTTCTCCTCGCGGACGCGCGCGACGACCGCCTCGACACATTTCTTCAGGAGCGGCATCGGATCAGGGCGTCCGCTCCCTTTCTCCTTGTAGACGAAATTGAAGCGGACGACGCCGAATCCTCTGGCGCGCACCGCGTTTGCTGCGGCCACGGTGCTGCGGTCATGCATGCTGCCGCCGGCACCGTGCGCGCAGACGAAGACAGCGCGTTCGTCGCCGGCGGTGGGGGGCTCGTACACCGCCGACGTCTCGTCCGCGCCGACGCCGATCGTCCAGTCGATCGCGCTCATGCGGGCGCCTGCGGCAGCAATCCCATCTCGTCGAGGAACTGGTGACCCCGCGTCGGTTTGCCCTTTCGCATCGCGGCGCGAGTCAGCACGAGCCGCTCCTTCGTTCGCGTCATGCCGACGTACAGCAGCCGCCGCGCTTCCTCGATCTCCTGCGGCTTCGGTCCGGCCGGCAGGATACCGCCCGGAAGTTGCGCGTCCTCGACGCCGACGACGTACACCCGTGAGAACTCGAGCCCCTTCGTCGAGTGCAACGTGAGGAGGTTGACCCGCGCGTGATCCGGCTCGTGTCCGTCCCAGCGCGACAGCATGGCGCGCTCGAGGAACAGCGCGATCTGCGACTCCAGCGGTCCGTCCGGCAGGTCGGCGATCAGCCGTCGGAGCCGCAGCATCGCGGCAGGATAGCGCTCATCGGCGGAGCGATCGGCGCGTATCTTCAGCATCAGCTCGGCCCCACCCAGCCGGTCGATCACCTCGTCGGCGGCGGGAACCGAGATGTCGTCGCCCTGTTCGCGTTCGTAGATCTCGAGACACGACGAATAGCGACCCAGCGCGAAGGCGCGGGTGATGTAGCGGAACATCCGCGCCTCGACGCCAAGATGCTCCTCGTCGCTGAGCGCCAGCGCGATGCCGAGGTGGTCGAGCGCGTTCACGAGCGCGGTTTTGCGCGCGCGCGACCGCTTCACCTCGTCCAGCGCGAGCACGACCTTCGCCAGCGTCAGCGTGTCGTCGAGCGCCCGGTGCGAACGCCCCGTCGGGATGCCGAAGTTGCGCGCGAGATCCTGCAGCTTCCGGCTGGTGGGATAGAGATCGCGCGCGAGCGGCAGGGTGTCGTAGGTGCACAGATCGAACCGCTTTCCCATGGCGCGCACGAGACGACCGAGGATGCGGAAGTCGAACTCGTACCCGTTGTGCGCGACGATCACGTCGTCGCCGCAGAAGGCGCGGAGGCGGGGCCAGATGTCCTCGAACCGCGGCGCGGTGGCGACGTCGCTCGCGCGAATGCCATGCGTATCGGTCGCTCCGGCCGCGATGGCACGGCATGGCTTCACGAGCGACGCGAGCGTCTCGACGACGTGCCCGTCACGCACCCGCACGGCGGCAATCTCGACGATCTCCGCGTCCGCGGTGTCGCGGTCGGTGGTCTCCAGATCGATCGCGGTAAAGCTGGTGAACGCGGCCATGGCGTCGGTCATCTCGACGAGCTGCGCCGCTTTGAACACGCCGAGCGCGATCCCCACCGACGGCACGTCGTCGCGCCCGATGCGGACGCTGTCGGATGCGGGCGCTCCGCCGAGTCGCACGGTCGTGAGCCCGATCGCGCCGAGGATGCCCTTGAGCGCGATCTCGATCCCGCCCATGCGCGGCATCCAGATCCCGGCGCCGGTGGCGCGCGCGGCGCGGATGCGGTCTGCGAGCTGGACGACGTCCGGCAGCGACGCGGGATCGCTGATCTCGTCGTGACGGTCGTCGAGCACGGAGCGCACACTGCCGACGCGCCGCGAGAGCAGCTCCTGCACGAGCGCGGCGAGCGTCGCGTGCCGCTTGCCGACCGCGACGAGATTCCGCCAATCGGTGAGCGCGCGCCGCACCTGACGCCCGTTCTCGTGCGCGCGCGGGAGTCGCGTCGACATGTGATTCAATTGGCGCCGCAGATCGTGCCGGCTGGACTCGGCCTGCGCGCGCGCCTCGTCGAAGAGTGCGCGCGGGAGTACGACGCCGAAGAACGCGTCGCGATGGACGTCGTCGGTCGGGTTGGCGATCACGCGAAGCGCGGCCATCACGTATGCGACGACGGGGTCCTCGCTGAGCGCGCGTCCCAGCGCGAGACGGCACGGAAGCCCGGCGTTGAGAAACGCCGCTTCGAGCCCCTCGCCGATCTCGTGCTTCCGATACAGCAGCGCGACGTCGCCCCAGGCGTGGCCATTGTGCGCCCGGTCGCGCCGGATGTCCTCGATGATCCAGGCCATCTCGTCGGTGTCCGTCTCGAAGCCGAGGGCGACGGCCGGTGCCGCGGAGTCGTGATCTGCCCGCGGGGTGACGCGATGATCGAAGATCGGCGTATTGAGCGTGACGAGTCGCCGGGCGAGCGAGAACACGTCGCGTGGGCACCGCCGGTTCTCCTCGAGGTGGATCGTCGTGGCCGGCCCGATCTCGAAATCGTTGACGAAGCTCCGGAACACCGAGGGATCGGCGCCGGCCCACGAGTAGATCGACTGCTCGTCGTCGCCGACGGCGAAGACGTGCCGGTGCTCCCGCGCCAGCGCGCGAATCACGCGATACTGCACCGGGTTGAGATCCTGGAACTCGTCGACGAGCACGACGTCCCAGCGCAGGCGCACCGACGCAGCCGCGTCGGGGTGCTCGAGCAGCTCGGCGGCTCTGAGCACGAGCGTGTCGAAGTCCATGACCTTGCGCGCGGTCAGAAAGCGCTCGTACTGCTGGAAGAGCGCGAGGTCGTCGTGGAACAGCGGAT
>DATBDB010000163.1:0-10642 GCA_036270155.1 Gaiellaceae bacterium | reverse complement strand
GGGCCGGTCGTCAGCAGGTCGTAGAGCACCGCCATGCGCACGATCAGGCCGGAGCGCACCTGGTCGACGATCAGGGCGGCGTCGCTGTCCGCGACGCGCGCGTCGATCTCGACGCCGCGGTTCATCGGGCCCGGGTGCATGACGCGCTGGCCGTCGCGAATCCGCTCGGGGGTGATCCCCCACTGCGCGGTGTACTCGCGCAGTGACGGCACGAAGTTCGCGCCCTCGAGCATCCGCTCGCGCTGCATGCGGAGGACGTAGACGACGTCGGCGTCGGCGATCGTCGCGATGTCGTGCGAGGTCGGCGCGAGCCCTTCGGGCAGGAGCGCCGGCGGTCCGACGAGCACCGCGTCTGCGCCGACGAGCTGCAGCGCCTGCACGAGCGACCGCGCGACACGCGAGTGCAGCGAGTCTCCGACGATCGCGACGTGCAGCCCGTCGAGCCGGCCGAATGCCTCGCGCATTGTGTAGAGGTCGAGCAGCGCCTGCGTCGGGTGCTGATGCTTGCCGTCGCCGGCGTTCACGATGCGCGCTTCGGTCAGCCGTGCGACGTACTCGGCGGCGCCGACGTCGGGATGGCGGATCACGATCACGTCGGGGTCGTAGGCCGAGAGCGTGAGCGCGGTGTCCTTCAGCGACTCGCCCTTGTCGACGGACGACCCGACGGCCTTCAGCGTCATCGTGTCGGCCGACAGCCGCTTGGCTGCGAGCTCGAAGCTCGACGACGTGCGCGTCGAGGACTCGTAGAAGACGTTCAGGATCAAACGGCCGCGCAGGGTCGGCAGCTTCTTGTTGTCGCGCTCCTGGGAGTGCGCGAACGAGCGCGCCGTCGCGAGCAGCCGCTCGACGTCGCCCTCCGTGAGATCGGCGATCGAGAGCAGATTGCGCTTCTCGTTTGCGGGCGGCAACAGGTCGCCGCCGACGACGCGCAGGTCAGTCATTGTCGGCCCCTTCGCGCTCGGTGACCAGCATGACCCGGTCGATCTCGTCGATCTCGACGAGCTCGACCTGAACGCGCTCGTTCCGACCGGTCGGCAGGTTCTTGCCGACGTAGTCCGGGCGGATCGGAAGCTCACGGTGGCCGCGGTCTGCGAGCACTGCGAGCTGCACGCGGTCGGGGCGACCGTACTCGAGCAGCGCGTCGATCGCGGCGCGGATCGTGCGGCCGGTGTAGAGGACGTCGTCGACGAGGATCACGGTGCGCCCCTCGAGCTCGAAGTCGAGCTTCGTCTCGCGCGCCAGCGGCTGCGGCCTGCGCGGCGGCTGGCCGGCGCGCACGTGGACGTCGTCTCGGTGGAAGGTGATGTCGAGCTGGCCGAGCGCGAGTTCCTCGCCGGTGCGCTCCTCGATCAGGTGGCGCAGACGGTGGGCGATCGGCACGCCGCGCGTGTGGATGCCGACGAGCGCGACGGTGTCGAGATCCTCGTTGCGCTCGATGATCTCGTGCGCGACGCGGGAGAGGGTGCGTCGGATCGATTCCTCGTCCAGTAGGACGCGCGGCGCCGGTGTGACGGCAGAGTGAGACATTCGACTCCTTTTCGGCCTCTCTGGACCGGGTTAAAGGGGCATGTAGTTCAGCGGTACGTGACGAGAGTGCCGGGCCACTGTAGTGCATCGCGTCGGACAGCGTTAGGCTGCTCCGTCGATGGACGCTCAGACCCTCAGCCGCTACGCCAAATTGATCGTCGAGGTCGGTGCGAACGTGCAGCCCGGCCAGATCGTCTGGATCGTGGCCGAGCCCCGGGCCGCACCGCTCGTGCGACTCGTGGCCGCCGCGGCCTACGAACGCGGCGCCAAGTTCGTCGACCCGTGGTACTTCGACCCGTTCGTCAAGCGGATCCGCCTCGAGCGGGCGCCCGAGGACACGATCGACTTCGTCCCTTCCTGGTTCGGCCGCCGGCTGCTGGCGCTCGGTGAGGGCCATGGCGTCCGCATCTCGATCACACCGCAAGTGCCGCCGGGGCTCCTCGACGGCATCGACCCGGCGCTGGCCGGTCGCGATGCGCTGCCGGCGGCCAAGGAGAACTTCGACGTGATCAACGCGCGGACGACGAACTGGACCGTCGTGCCGTGGGCGGTTCCCGAATGGGCACGGCTCGTCCACCCCGGCGTCGACGACGACACGGCCATGGCCAAGCTCTGGGAGCAGTTGGTCTACACGCTGCGGCTCGACGAGCCCGATCCGGCCGCGGCGTGGCGCGAGCGGCTCGGCCAGCTCCACGAGGCAGGCACACGTCTCAACGAGCGCAACTTCGACGCCGTGCGGTTCCAGGGCCCGGGGACCGACGTCACCGTCGGGCTCCTCCCCACCTCGCGCTTCGGCTCGGACACACCCGGTATGCAGACGATCGATGGCGTCATCCATGCGCCGAACCTCCCGACCGAGGAAGTGACGACGACGCCCGACCCGATGCGGGCCGACGGTGTCGTGACCGCGACGAAACCGCTCGATGTCGCAGGCAGCGTGGTGCGCGACCTGCAGGTCACCTTCGAGGGCGGTCGCGCGGTCGACGTCCAGGGCGAGAACGCGGACGCGCTCCGCGCGCGCATCGCGAAGGACGACGGCGGGAGCAGATTGGGCGAGGTCGCGCTCGTCGACCGAGAGGGACGCATCGAGAAGACCGGCACGATCTTCTTCAACACGCTGCTCGACGAGAATGCAGCAAGCCACCTCGCCCTCGGCAACGCGTACGCAACGCACGTCGGCGCCGCTGACCGCGACCGCATCAACAAGAGCGACGTCCACGTCGACTTCATGATCGGCAGCGACGACGTCACCGTCACGGGGGTCACCAAGGACGGCACCGAGGTGCCGATCCTCGTGGGCGGCATCTGGCAGTTGGTGACCTAGCTGCGGGCTGCGCGCAGGCCCCAGCCCATACAGAGAAAAACCTGGTTCGCTCTTTAACCAGGTTCACGCGTTCTGAGCTCGGGGCGCAAGATCGAAACTCTGGTGTCTGACACCCGTTCGAGCCAAGCCGACGAACCGAACCGCGCAAAGGTGTCTGACACCTGTTCGAGCTACGGAGCCGATTCGGTCTTCGCAGTGGTGTCAGACACCCGTTCGGGCCGTGCACCGCGCCTGATCAGCTCGGGCGCACCGCGCTCTGCGAACGGCACTTCGATCACGTCGAAGTCCTTTGGGACAACCGTGTCGGGGAATACCTCGCGCGCCTCGCGCGCAAGCTCAGGCCCGAAGTAGCGCGGTGAGACGTGCGTGAGCGCCAGGAGGCGAACGCCCGCGTCGCGCGCAACCTCGCCCGCCTGGAGCGCGGTCGAATGGAGCGTGTCGGCCGCACGGTCGCGTTCGTCCTCGAGAAAGGTCGCTTCGTGGATCAGCACGTCTGCTCCCTCTGAGAGCACGCGCACCGTTTCGACCGGTGCGGTATCGCCCGGGATCACGATGCGCCGGCCGGGCCGCGCCTTGCCGAGCACGGCGTCCGGCGTCAGTACTTGCCCGTCGTCGAGCGTGATCGACTCGCCGCGCTGCAGCGCGCCGCGCTCGGGGCCGAACGGGATTCCGAGCGCGTCTGCGGTCGCCGCGTCGAACTCACCCGGGCGCTCGTGCTCGGCGACGGCGTACCCCACCGCGGAGACGCCGTGGTGCACCGGGAAGACGAGGATCCGGTAGCCGTCGCGCTCGAGTGCCTCGCCGGGGCGCACCTCTTCGAGCCCGACCGGGTAGCTGAGCCTCCCGATGAGCCGGCCGAGGCTCTTGTAGAGGTCGCGCAGGCCCGTGGGGCCGTAGATCGTCAGCGGCAGCTCCCGCTGGCGCAAAGCGAAGGTCTTCAGCAGCCCCGGCAGGCCGAAGTAGTGGTCGCCGTGGAAGTGCGTGAGGAAGATCTCCTCGAGGTCGGGCAGCCCGATCGTCGAGCGCATCAGCTGGCGCTGAGTGCCCTCGGCGCAGTCGAAGAGCAGCCGGTCGCCGCCGCGGCGAACGAGGAGTGCAGCCGGCGCCCGCTGCGCCGTGGGCGCACTCGCCGACGTGCCGAGAAAGACGATGTCCAGGTCCATGCCGCTGCTTAGTCTCGCAGCGGCATGCGGAGACCGTTACGGAAGGACGAGCGTCTGGCCGACGCGCACGTCAGCGCTTCGCAGGTGGTTCGCCTTCTCGATCTGCCACACCGCGTCGCGGACATCGCCCGCGTAGTGCTGCTGTGCGATCGACCAGAGCGTCTCGTACGCGCGAACCGTCACAACCTGCTTTGCGCCGTGAGCGTTCGAGGAGCGCGCCATGACGCTCCAGACCAGCACGGCCATTCCGACGATGAACAAGATCCTGACGAACATGTGTTCGCCATGCTAGCGAACAGGTGTTCGTGTTGTCAAGTTCGGCTTTCAGGAGCCCAACGAAACGAGCTGTGGAGCCAAATCCTGCTCCCCGACCTCGAGCTCGAGCATCGTCCGTTCCGGCGAAGAGCGCCGCTCGGTCGGCGAGCCGGGGTTGAGAATCCAGACGCCGTCGTGGCGCTCGACCTGCGGCACGTGCGTGTGCCCGTAGACGATCGCGTCGCAGCCGGGGAACCGCGCCACGAGCCGCGCCTCCCGCCCCACCCGCGGCCCGGGGACGTGCACCATCCCGATCCGCAGGTCCGCGATCTCGACGACCCGCTCCTTTGGCAGCGAGGCCTTCAGCGCCGGGTCGTCCATGTTCCCGTAGACCGCCTCGACCGGCGGCCCGAGCGCCAGCAACTCTTCGAGGAACGCCTCGCCGGTGATGTCACCGCCGTGGAGGATCAGGTCCGCCGCGCGCAGCCGCTGGACGCACGCCTCGGGAAGCGTGCGCGCTCCCCGAGGCATGTGTGTGTCCGAGACGACTGCGATTCGCATTAGTTCTTCTTCTTGGCCGGCGCCTTCGTCTTCGACTTCGAGGGCACGATCCGGTGCTTCGCGTTCACGTAGAACCGTTGCGAGGAGAGCGAGGCAGCGCGCTTGCCGTTGGTGGGCACGATCGTGACTCTCACCCGGTAGTAGCCCGCCTTCACCCTGCCGACCGGGAAGGGCCCGAATTTCGGTCGCTTGCCCTTCGTGACCCGGACACGCTGGACGAGCACCGGACTACGTGCGAAGGCAGACTGGGAGACGCGGTTGGTGGAGACGCACCAATCCTCCTTCAGGTAGGTGAACGAGCCGACGAGGGCGAGGCAGACCTGCAACGTCGTCTGGGCATCACCTAATTTGTAGACGAGGTCGTACAGCGCTTGCACGAGTTGCTGCGGTGTCGTGAAGATCGTCGTGACGCCGTTGGCGGTGAGCAGCGACTTGAAGTACTCGGCGAACCACGGGTTGATGTCCGAGTACGCGTCTCCTGAGAAAGGCGCCGGCTGCCCGTTCCCGACCGTGAACGACTTGGAGGTCAGCTGGCTCGTCCGTTGAGGATTGGTCGCGGCCGTCAGTTTCACCTTGATCACGTAGGTGCCATCCGAGATCGAGTCGACGAACTTGATGGCCGGTGCGAAGTAGGCCTTAACCGTCCCTCGCACGGTGGCGATCGTGTGATTCCCATCCGTATTGACGAGATCTGCGGTGTACGACGCGGTCTCGGAGGCAGTGACCGAAACCTGCAGCGAGCCGATCCCGGTTGGCTTGTTGGCCGGTTGCGAGCCCGGATCGGTACCGGGGCCGCCGAAGATGCCCTGCGCGCCGATCACCTCCGTCGTGTGCGCCCACGTTTGCGGGATGCCCGCGACGCCGCCCTGACAGTTTCCCTTCGCGGAAGCGATCTTCGCCTTCATGCCGGCGTAGGACTGCTTCTTTGCAAGATCGGCGAAGAGGTTGCCCGACTGGAAACCGCTCGAGATGCCCGGCTCGTCGATCAGCGGGAACCACAACACCGTCTTCACTGACGGATCGCAGGCGCCGATCTCGGCGAGCTCGACGTGGTTCGTCGACTGCTGCGCCTCACTGGTCGGCGTGACGTTCTCCGGCGTCCCGTCGTAAGCGGGCTCATGACCGGTGATGACGGTCTGGTCGCCGGCTTCGTCCATGTTGATCGGCAGCCTCTGTGGTGCGGCGAACGCGGCGGTCTTGCCACCGGATTGCTCGGTGACAGTCGCCTGTGCGGTGCCGTTGAACGCATCCCATAGCGCTTGCTTGATCCGGTCGAGGTTCGCAGCGCCGGCCTGCGGCCACTCGAACTTCTTCGAGAACGGATCCGTGTCCTGGGTCGGCGGATACGGATGGAAGTCGAACTCGTCGAAGATCGGCTTTTGCCGGCCGGAGGCCTTGTACGCGTCGCCCAAGTACTTGATGAACCACACGGGCGAATGGCTCGGGTTCGAAGCTGCGTTCGCGTCGTCATTGCCGCGCGAGGAGATCGCAGGCCCCCACACGGTCGCATCGGGCCTCGCGACCTTCAGCTTGTCGTACGAGTACGCAAGCGTGTGCTCGTAGTCCGTTGCCGCCGCATCCTTGCCACCGACGTACTGGGGCTGCCAGAACCGGTTGAGGTTCGGCTCGTTGCCGACGATCACGTCAGTCACCTGAGGGAACGCCTGCGCGACGAGCGCCACGAAGCTCGAGAACGCCTGCTGCTGTGCGTCGCTCGAGCCGATCGCGGACGGATGCAGCGGATACACCGAAAGGATCGGCCGGATGTCGTTCAACCTGGCGCAGTCGATCGCAGCCTGGATGTTCGCCTGGTACGGGATCACCGTCGGCGTTGTCTCGTCCCACTTCACGGTCATGCGCAAATCCTGGTACCCGATGTCCTTGGCCGACGACCACCAGACGTCGCCGCATGGATGGAACTTCGGCCAGTCGTCGGCCACGCCGTAGCGCATCGGATCGGCGCTTGCCGCCCCGACGATCGAAAGCGCGCAAGCGACAACCAGGGCTACGAATAGTCCTTTCACAGATGTTTCCCCTTCATTGGTGGACCCTCGGTGAATAGAAAATCTGGAGCCCCTTGCGGGGCTCCAGAAAGATCAAAAAAGCACCGCTCGCGTCGACTACTTCTTGACGCACTTGCCCTTGGCGTTCTTCTGGAAGCCCTTCTTGCAGGCGGTGGCCGTGGGCTTCGTCGCCTTGCCCTTCGCCGCCTTGGGATTCGTTGCCTTGCCCTTCGTTGCCTTGGCGTTCGTCGGCTGCGCCTTTTTCGGGGTGGTCTTCCCAGACTTCGTCACGGGCTTGCCGGTCGAAGCCGGAGCTGCAGACGGCAACCAGGACTTCGCCGCGCCGGTCGGGCAGGTCCTCACCGAGGCGATCTCGCTCTTCACGATGTCGGCCGACTTCTTCTTCACCCAGCCCAACTGGTAGAGGCCGCTCTGCCAGGCGCCGAGGTCGGATTGGTCGAGCAGCTTGAAGATGTTGACGTTCGTGATCGAGGCGTCGCACTGGGCGGCGTCAATCATCTGCTTGTACCACTGCGCCTGGTAATCCTCGTCCCCGGTCGAGCCCTGGATGCCCCAGCCGGGAGTCTCAGCGCCCGCGTAGCCGCCGACCGACGGGATCGTCTGGATCCCGACCTCGTTCAGGCTCACCGGGAGCCGTCCCGGCCCCACGGTCGGCTGTGCCGTGCCGTTGAACGCGTCGTAGAACGCCTGGTAGGCAAGCGGCAGCGTCGCCACGCCGTACGCCGGGCCGCCGGCATTGCTGTTCCCCTGGGCGAACGGAGTCGACTGCGGGATCGGGTACGGGTGGAGATCCAAGCCGTCCATGATCGGCTGGCCCGCGTACTTGCTGGCCTTGTACCAGGTGCCGAGCGCGCTCAAGAAGTCGAACGGGCTCGAGTCACGGTGCGACTGGCCGTCGACCTTCGCTCCGTGAGGCGACAGGCCGATGCCCCAGACGAAGATCCCCGGGTTGACGTCTTTCAGTGCGTGGTACCCGGCGGCGAGGAACTCACCGCAGTCTGCGGCGGAGAGGAGATTGCCCGACCCGTCGTATTGCGGGTTCACGAACAACGGCTGGTTGCACTCGTTCATGACCACGTAGTGCGTCACCGTGGGGAACGTCCTCGCGAGCTGCGTCAGCCACGCTGCGAATCGCGGTGCGTTCGACGAATCGCCTGCTGCCTGCGAATGCCGCGGGTAGACGTCGAACGTCAGCGTGACGCCGGCCAGGCCGGCAGCAGCGACGGTCGCGGGCAGGAAGTTCTTGAGTGTCACGTTCGTCGCGGGATCGAGAACCTCGAAGCCGTCGGGAGATGTCTCGTCCCAGCGAACGGTGACGGTGTTGTCGTGCATGCCAAGCCCGACGAGGTTGGAAAAGAAGGGGCCTGCGCCCTTCTGGAACATCCCTTCGTCGTCGTTGACGCCGAACTTCACGCCATCGGCGGCCGCGCGCGCGGCGCCGAGGCTCAACGCCATGACGACAAGCGCCATGGCAGCCGCAAGAATTCTCTTCACAACATGCCCTCTCTCTGAAAATCGACCTGGTCGCGAACACCTTCGTCAGCCCCCAGAAGGGACTAAAGGGCCGCTCGTCCTATTCGTGAGGCCCGAGCGGCCTAACTCGAGAAGTTCAGGGCGTCGACCAGCTTCCCTGCCCCGAACCGGACCGGATCGTCGGCCGGAAGCCCTGTGTCCGCCTCGGTTTCCTCGACCGCGCGGCGCGCGGCTGCCTCGTCCAGGTCGCACGTGTTGAGCGCGATCGCGAGCACCTTCGCCGGCCGCGCGAGCAGGCTCATCCGGGCGTGCAGGTCGGCGAGCTCCGAGAGGGGCGGAATCACGAACCGCTCGTCTCCCTCGACGAACCGCTCGCCGGCCTTGTGGCAGAGCACGTAGGCGTGCGGCGCGGAGCCGTGGATCAGCCCGAGCGTGACGCCCGAATAGAACGGATGGAGCAGTGATCCCTGCCCCTCGACCAGCAAGAGCTCGCCCCCACGCTCGGCGCCTTCGACCACGAGTTGCTCGGCGGCCCCGGCGATGAAGTCGGAGACGACCGCGTCAACGGAGATTCCCCAGCCCGCGATCGCGATCCCCGTCTGGCCAGTCGGCACGAACTCGCTCTTGATGCCGCGCCGGCGCGCCTCGCGGTCGAGCTCGAGCGAGACGGTCATCTTCCCGATCGCGCAATCGGAGCCGACAGTCAGGACGGTCGTCGCGCCGTGCGTGAGGTTCGCGCCCGTCGGCACGTTCAGTCCCAACGGCGCCTTGCGCAGGTCGCGCAGCTCCACCCCGTGCTCGCCCGCGAGCTCGACGAGCTCCGAATCGTTCGAGACGAACTCGTGCAACCCGCTCTCGAGGTCGAGCCCCGCTCGGATTGCGTCCTTCAGCAGCTCGCGCCACATCGGCGGGAAACGGCCGCCCGTCGTCGCGACGCCGACGAGCGCGGTCGTCGGCCCGTACTGCAGCGCCTCGTCGACGCTGCGCACGACCGGGAAGCCGTCTTGGGTGTCGCCCTCGGCGCGCTCCGTGTCGAGGATGGCGACGACGTCCTCAGGGCGGTACCGGATCACCCCGCGCGCCGTCTTGCCGTGGTGCGGGTCCGCGGAGTAGCCCTCCGCGAGGATCAGGAGCCTACGCGGGCTGGACACCAAGTCCCGGCTGGTCGGAGGGACACTGCACGCCGTCGACGAATTGCACGCCCGGCCACGGGTCTTCAGCGAGCAGCAGGTTGCCATCGAGGTCGACGTGATCCATGAGACTCGCGATGTGCGCGCCGGCGGCGATGCCGAGCCCCGACTCGACCATGCAGCCGAGCATCACGCCGAGCCCGAGCGCGCGTGCGGCGTTCGCCATTCGCACGCCTTCGCGGATGCCGCCCGACTTCGCGAGCTTGATGTTGATGCCGTGCGCGCGCTCGCCGCAGGCAGCGACGTCGGCGAGCGTGTGGCAGTCCTCGTCCACATAGATCGGGACCGGCGAGCGCTTCTTCAAGGTCGGCCCGTCCGGATCGCCGGCCTTCAGCGGCTGTTCGCAGTACTCGACGTCGAGCTGCGGGATCACCTCGAGCGCTTCGTCGAGCGTCCACGCTTCATTCGCATCGCACATCAACGGCAGGCTCGTGACCGAGCGCACCGCTTTGACGCGCTCCGCGTCGAGGCCGTCGAAGCCGCCGAGCTTCAGCTTCAAGCGCTTGAAGCCGCGGTTCGCGATCTTCTCCGTGCGCCGCGCCATGTCGTCGGGGTCGCCGAGCCAGATCGTCCAGGACGTCGGCGGCCCGACCGGGCGAACGCCGAGGAGCTGGTAGACGGGCCGGCCCGTCAGCTTCCCCTGCAGGTCGTAGAGCGCGGCGTCGACGGCGGCGCTGGCGGCCTGCTCGCCCGGCGGCAGGCTGTCGAAGATCTCGTCGAGCGCGAACGGATCGTCGCCGAGCGTCACCTGCTCGAGCCAGGCGAGCGCCGAGGCTGCGGACTCGTCGTAGCGCGCGATCGGCGCCGCCTCGCCGAAGCCGGTGGCGCCGTTGTGCGCGATCTCGACCTGGACGACGTCGGCCTCGTCCTCAGAGCCGCGGGCGATCGTGAACGTCTCGGCGAGCCGCAGCGTCTTCTTCTGGGCCGTGATTTCCACGGGGCTACACTAGTGACCGTTCGCGCCCGTAGCTCAGGGGATAGAGCGCTCGCCTCCGGAGCGAGAGGTCGCAGGTTCGAATCCTGCCGGGCGCACTTCAAGATCGGCCTCTTCACCAGCCGGCAAGACCTACGCCGCACTAGGTCAACGAGCGCTCGTCTGATCCCCAAACGCAGAGCGAGAGGTCG
>DATBDB010000162.1:0-6721 GCA_036270155.1 Gaiellaceae bacterium | reverse complement strand
ATTTTCCGCGTCTTCGTCGAGCCCGGTCGTGACCGCGCCGACTGCCTTGCCCTCGCGGAGGAAGCGCAGAACGGCACGCTCCTCGCGAAAGTCGCCCTCCAGCGCGGTCGTGTCGTGGCCCAGCGGGTCGCCGAACGACTTGAACGAGCGGCCGAACTGCTCGGAGAAGAACGACGAGACGACGTCGTAGCGGGCGTCCTCGCCGGCGAGCATCTTGCCGAGCGTCGTGCCGTGGTAGGCGGCGTTCGACCAGTGCTCGATCCTCCGGTGGCGGCCGAAGACGGGGTCGAAGAACTCGGCCACGTCACCGATCGCGTATACGCCCGGCTTCGACGTCTCGAAGCGCTCGTTGACAACGATGCCGCTGCGCACCTCGAGCCCTGCGTCACGCCCGAGCTCGACGTTCGGCTCCACGCCAACGCCTGCGACCACGAAGCCGGCGCCCGTGGGGATGTCCGAGGCGTCCAGCCGCAGGTCGACGCCGTGGTCGCGAAAACGCTCGTGCAGGGCCTCGGACAACGGCGGCGCCTGCAGCGCCGCGAAGACCAGCGGGTCGCGCACGATCTGGGTCACCTGCACGCCGAGCTGCGTCAGCGACGCCGTCACCTCGAGGCCGATGAAGCCGCCGCCGACCACGACCGCCGTGCGCGCCTCGCCGGCCCGCCGGCGCAGCTCGAGCGAGTCGTCGAGGGTCCGCAGCGCCAAGGCACCGTCGAGCGCCCGCGGCCGCGCGCCTGTCGCGAGCACGATCGTGTCGGCGTCGAACTCGTCGAGCGACCCGACGTGCTCGCCGGTCCGAAGCTCGACGCCCTGCTCCGCGTACCACTCCGTGGGATGCACGAGCGCGTCGGCGGGCTCCGCCTCACCGCGCAGCAGCCGCTTGGAGAGCGGCGGCCGGTGATACGGGGCGTGCGGGTCCTGCGACCAGATCGTGATCGCATCGGCGCCACCCGCTTCGCGGTACCCCTCGACCAGCTTTGCGGCGGACAGGCCGCCACCGACGATCCCGATCATCGCGCCTCCAGAGCAATCGCCTTCCTATGACCTTCCCGCGAGCGTAGATGGATCTCGTGTCGCGCCGCACGAGGCTCGACGATTCGCGCGATCGGCGCAGCAGGGAGCGGCAGTCCGAGACGCTCGAACGCAACCAGTGCAGCGCCGTGCGCGGACCCCTCCGGCACGGCGGACACCTCGAGCGGACATCCGAGCACGTCCGCCAGGACTTGCACCCAGGCCGGGTTGGCGAGCAGCGCGCCGCCGGTGGCGACGACCGACTCGATCCCGCCGATCGCGTCGAGCACGTCCGCGAGGCGGTAGCAAACCCCTTCGAGCGCGGCCTGTGCGATGTCGAGCGGCGTCGTTGCAAACGTGAGCCCCTCGATCGCACCGCGCCGATTTGGATCCCAGCCGAGCGAGCGCTCACCGCCGAGGAACGGGAGGAACGTCAAGCCGTGCGCTGCCGCCGGCCGGTCGGCGATCTCCGAGGTGTCGACGTCGCGCAGCGTCCGCTGCAGCCACGCGTGCAGGTTGCCACCGTCGGAGAGCGCGCCTCCTTCGCAGAACCGCGTGGCGTCGAGCCGATAGAGAAAGAGGCCCGGCCTCGGCTCTCCGTGCGACGCCTCGTAGACGACGCGGGCCGCCGCCGACGTGCCGACCATCACGGCCGCTCGGCCGCGCGTGACGCATCCGACGCCGACGTTCGAACACGCGCCGTCGCCGAGCGCCGGCCACACGCCCACGACCGGCTCGTCCGAGAGCGGCGCCAGTTGCGACGGCTCCAGCCCGAGCGCCGCGAGCGTCTCCCCGTCCCACGCGAGCGCGTTTGGGTCGAAGAGGCCGGTACCGCTCGCCGTCGACACGCTCGTCCGCGCCTCGCCCGCAAGCCGCAGCAGGAGGTAGTCACCGAACGAGAGGTAGCGGGCGGCGGTGACGCCGTCGCCTTTCAGGCGCTCGATCTTCGCCGGCCAGTAGGCCGGATGAAGGAAGCACCCGGTCCGGCGGTGGTACGCGGTCGCATCCAGCGGCGGCGGCTCACCGCCGAGGTGGCGCCACGTGAGCACCGGGGTCAGCGGCCGGTCGTGCTCGTCCACCGCGACGAGCGAGTGCCAGAAGCACGAGATCGCAAGCACGTCACCCGCACCGACCTGCGCGAGACCCGCGCGGCAGGCATCGACCAGTTGGTCGGCGTCGAGCTTGTCGTAGGCGAGCTGCGCAGCGCCGGGTGCGGCGTTCCCATCCTCGTCGTACGCGATCGCGCGGATCGAGGACGAGCCGACGTCGAGCGTGACGATCCGTGTCAGACGGCGACCTCTGCTGGCTCGAGCGGGATCTCGACGCGGAACGTCGTTCCCTCACCGGGAGCCGACGTCACGCCGATCGTGCCGCCGTGCGCCTCGGCGATGGCGCGCGAGATCACGAGGCCGAGGCCCGTGCCCGGGATCGCCTGCTCCGTCGCGGTGGACGAACGGAAGAAACGCTGGAAGAGCCGGCTCTGCTCGACGAGCGGGATGCCGATGCCGGTGTCGGCGATCTCGACGACCGCCTGTTCCCCAGCGACGAAGGTGCGCGCGACCACGCTCCCACCGGCGGGGGTGAACTTGAGCGCGTTCGAGATCAGGTTGGCGACGAGCTGCGAAAGCCGCTCCTTGTCCCCGGTCACAGGCGGCACGTCCTCGACCTCGGCGACGAGCGAGACCTCGCGCGAGCGGGCAAGCGCTCCAGATGATTCGACGGCCTCCCGCACGATGTCGTCCAGTTGCGCGTCACCGAACTGCAGCTGCAGGCCGTTCGCATCGAGGCGCGCGACGAAGAGCAGGTCGCCTACGAGCCGCTGCAAGCGCTCGGAGCTGCGATAGACGATCGCCAGAAAGCGCTTCTGCTCGTCGTTGAGGTCGCCCGCTTCGCCTTCGCGGATCATCTCGAGGAAGCCCATCATCGACGTCAGTGGAGTCCGCAACTCATGCGACACCGTCGCGACGAACTCGTCCTTCAACCGGTCGAGCTCGCGCTCCTGCGTGACTTCCCGCAGCGTCCAGAGCCGGCCGAGGAAGCCACCACGGTCGTCGAGCACGGGCGAGGTGAAGCCCTGGAAGACGCGGCCGCTGACACTGTCCTCGAACTCATCGAACGTCGAGTCGTTGGGATTGTCGCGCAGCCCCTCCATCGTCTTGCGGTACGCCTCCTGATCCTTGACGCGGTGCTCGACCGAGAGGAGGCGGTCGACGATCGTGCCGTCGTAGCTCATGCCCATCTCGCGCGTCAGACGCACGAGCGGCCGGTTCGCGAGCTGCATGTTGCCGTCGGCGTCCGAGAGCAGGATGCCGTCGATCGTCGAGTCGAGCACTGCCCGCAGCACGTTGGCGAGGCGTTCGAGATCGACGTTCTGCTCCGCCAGGTTTGTCCGGTGCCGCGCGAGAGCGCGTGACATCTCGTTGAACGACGTCGCAAGCTGGCCGACCTCGCCCGGGCCGCCCTCTGGCACGACGACGTCGGGCTCGCCCGCCGCGACCCGCATCGTCGCCCTCGCGACCCGGCGGATCGGCGCCACCACCGAGCGGAGGAAGTACGCGATGATCACGAGCAGCACGGCCAAACGCAGCCCGCTACCGATCGCCCCCAGGACGACGCCGGAGTGCTCGGCCTTCTCGACCTGCCGCTGGTCGCGCGTGGCGATGGCGGTCTGGCGCTCGACGAACGGGTCGATCAGGCCGCGCATCCGATCGACGCGCCGCTTGCCTTCGCCGTGCGCGACCACCGACTGGGCGGTCAGCGGGGCGCGCTCCGTGAGGCGAACGAGCGGCGCCGAGTAGTTGGTCACGTAGGACCGCCAGAGGCGATCGAGCTCGGCCGACCAGGGACCGGGCGCGAGAGCCATCAGCCGCGCGGACTCGCCCGGCAGCGCGCGCTGAGCTGCCACGTAGGGCTCGAGGAACCGCTTGTCGGCCGTGATCACGTAGCCCCGCGCGCCGGTCTCGAGGTCGAGCACGAGCTTCTCGAGCCGGATCGCAGACACGACCGCCTGCTGGGCGTGCTGCTGCTCGCGGGTGTCGTGGCGAATCGACCGGAACGACTGGATCGAGAGCACGAACTGGAGCGCGAAGACGAAGCCGAGGAGAAGCCCGCCGGCGATAATCCGTCCTGTGAGGCCGACGCGCATCTACCGATAGTTTCACTGCATGGCGGTCGTCATTGCATCTTCACTGCGCAAGGAGCACTCCGGGGACGTCCTTTTCGACGGCGTGTCCTTCAAGGTCGAGCGCAAGGACCGGCTCGCGTTGGCTGGCCCGAACGGCGCCGGCAAGACGACGCTCCTGCGGCAACTGGCCGGCCAGGTCTCGATTGACGGCGGCGAGCTCGCGCTGCAAAAAGGGACGCGGATCGCCCTCCACGACCAGCGCCCGCCCGCGCACAGCCCCCGGCCGCTGCGCGACTATGTGCTCTCGGGGACAGCCGATCTCGCGGCGGTCGAGGAGGAGCTCCGCACACTCGAGAACGCGATGGCGGCGGGCGATCACCAGCCCGCGACCATGCGGCGCTATTCGGAGGCGCAGGCCCGGCTCGAGCACGCGGGCGGGTACGACTGGCGCGACCGCGCAGCCTCTGTCGTGCGCGGCCTGGGCTTCACGGACGCCGATCTCGACCGGCCGCTCTCAACGTTCTCGGGCGGCGAGCTGACGCGCGCCTCGCTCGCGCGCGCGCTCGCCTCGCAGCCCGATCTCCTGCTGCTCGACGAGCCGACGAACCACCTCGACATCGAGTCGCTGGAGTGGCTGGAGTCGATGTTGAAGACGCTGGACGCCGCCGTGATCCTCGTCGCGCACGACCGCTGGTTTTTGGAGGCTGTGACAACGGCGGTGCTCGAGCTCGAAGGCGGCAAGTCCGTGTACTTCCCGGGCGCGTGGCACGTGTGGCGGCGCGAGGCGGCGGCGCGCGCGATCCACCAGGCGAAGACCGCCGTCCGCCAGGCCGAGCAGATCGAGCGCCTCGAACGATTCGTCGAGCGGTTCCGTTACAAGGCGAGCAAGGCGCGCCAGGCGCAGATGAAGATCAAGCAGATCAAGAAGCTCGAGGCGGTCCGCGTGCAGAAGCCGGAGGAGCGCAGGCGCGGGCTCGGCTTCGAGTTCCTCAAGCCGGCGCGCTCCGGTCGCGACGTCGCGGTGGTCGAGGACCTGTCGCTGCGCGCAGGCGACAAGGAGCTGCTGCACGGCGCGTCGTTCGCGATCGAGCGCGGCGAGCACGTTGCGCTCGTCGGCCCGAACGGCTCCGGCAAGACAACGCTGCTCGAGACGCTGCTCGGCGAGCGGGCGCCCGCCGGCGGGAAGCTCCGGCTTGGCCACGGTGTGGAGGCCGCGTACTTCTCGCAGCACGAGGCGGAGCTCGACGAGCGCGGCTCGGTTCTGGACGCGGCGATGTCCGGCACTGGTCTCAAGCGCCCGGAGGCCCAAAACTTGCTCGGGCGCTTTCTCTTCTCGGGTTGGGACGAGCACGAGAAGCCGGTCGCCGTCCTGTCGGGCGGCGAGCGCCGACGGCTGGCGCTAGCGATCGCCGTCGCGTCCGGCGCGAACTTCCTCGTGCTCGACGAGCCGACGAACCACCTCGACCTCGAATCGCGCGAGGCGCTCGAGGCGGCGCTCGAAGCGTTCCCGGGGACCGTGCTGCTCATCTCGCACGATCGTGCGCTGCTCGACGCGGTCGCCGACCGGATGCTCGCGGTCGAGCACCGGGCGATCGCGTCGTATCCCGGCGGCTGGGCCGACTACCAGCAGGCGCAGGAGGCGGACAGCGCGCCGCCGCCGCCACCGCCGCCGCGCGAGAAGCGCGAGAAGCCGAAGCGGCCGACGAAGGCAAAGCCGACCGCGCTCGAGCTCGTCGAGGGTGAGGTCGAGCGCGCCGAGGCACGCGTAGCCGACCTGGAGCAGAAGCTCGCCGCGGACTGGGGTGACGTGGATTTGTTGAGCGCGCACAAGGCGGCGCGCGAAGATCTCGAGGCACTGCTCAAGCGCTGGGAAGCGCTCTTCGCCGATGCATCGGGCTAGAAGTGGGGATTCGCCGCGTCGAAAAGGGGCGTAATCCCCTGCTCGGCGACCAGCGCATCCATCTGCTCGTCACTCGGGCGCAACCCGGGTGACGCCGCGGCCTCGAGCACGAGCGGAAGCAGCTTGAGGTCGCTGACCGTGTTCAGGAAGATCCCGGGCCTGCCAAGCGTCCACGACACCGCCGTGTGGATCGCCTCGCGGTCGGTCAGCGGCTCGTACCACGGCGCGGCGGTGTGCTCGTCGGTGCGCCAGCGTCCCTTCGAGAGGCTCTTGATCGTCTGCACGGCGATCTCCCGCTCGGCGCAGAGATCGAGCAACTCCTCGACCGCCGCCGCGTAGCGGTGATCCTGCAGCTGGATGTAGGTGTACGGGAAGAGCACCGAGTCGAACGGGAACTCGGCGAGGCTCTGGAGATGACGCTCGGCGACGTCGACGCCGTGCCCGGTGACGCCGATGAAACGAACCAGCCCTTCCTCGCGTGCGGCCACCGCAGCTTCGAGCGCGCCGCCGGGGCCGATCGCGGTCTCCCATTCGGCGCGGTCGACGAGGTTGTGAAGTTGGATCAGGTCGACCGAGTCGACGCCCAGGCGCTCCAGAGAACGCCGAATCTCGTCGTGCGCGGCGCCACGCTCGCGCTCGCCGGTCTTCGTCGCCAGGAAGAAGTCCTCACGGTGGTCGACGAGCCA
>DATBDB010000161.1:0-12729 GCA_036270155.1 Gaiellaceae bacterium | reverse complement strand
CGCTCCCGCCATCACGAGCTGGCCGTAGGCGAAGTTGACGAGGCGCAGCACGCCAAAGACCAGGCCGATGCCGACGGCCATGAGCGCGTAGATCGAACCGAGAGCGATCGCGTCGGCGAGCGTCTGCCAGTCGATGTTGAGCACCGCGAGCATCATGAGAAGTAGGCCGCCACGAGGGTGTCGGTGTCGCCGGCGCTCTCCGGGCCGAGCGTCAGGCGCAACTCGCCGTTCGAGAGGACGTGCGAGCGGTCGGCGGCGGCAACCGTGCGTTGCGCTCGTTGCTCGACGAGCAGCACCGCGATGCCACGCTCGCGAATCGCCGCGAGTGCGCCGAAGACGATGTCGACGACCGTGGGCGCGAGGCCGAGTGACGGTTCGTCGAGCAAGAGCACGTCCGGCTCGGCGACGAGCGCGCGCGCGATCGCGAGCTGTTGCTGCTGCCCGCCCGAGAGCGCGCCCGCATTGCGGGCGCCGAATTCCTCGACGATCGGGAACAGCTCGTAGACGCCTTTCAGCACGCCGTCCGCCGGGCCGCGTGAGCGCCGCGCGGCGAGACCGAGCCGGAGGTTCTCCTCGACGGTCAGCTCGGCGAAGATCCTCCGCCCTTCCGGGACGAGCGCGATCCCGCTGCGCGCGATGTCCTCTGGGCGCCGGTCGCGCAACGACTCGCCACCCAACCGCACATCTCCTCCTGCGATCGGCGCCAAGCCCATGATCGCGTGCAACGTCGAGGACTTGCCCGCGCCGTTCGCCCCTATCAGGCCGACGATCTCGCCCGGTGCGACGTCGAACGAGAGGCCGCGGACGGCCTGGACGCCGCCGTAGCGAACGTCGAGCCCTTCGAGCGTGAGCGTGCTCATTCTTCTGTCACCGGCCGCTCGCCGAGATAGGCGGCGGTCACGTCGAGGTTCGCGCGGATCTCCGCCGGCGCGCCCTCGGCCAGCGTCGTTCCCTGGTCGAGCACGTGGATGCGATCGCAGATCTCCATGATCAGGGCCATGTTGTGGTCGATCAGCAGCACCCCCGCGCCGTGCTCGTCACGCACCGAGCGTACGACCGCAGCGAAGTCGGGCACCTCCGCCTCCGGGAGCCCGGCTGCCGGTTCGTCGAGCAGCACGAACCGCGGCTCGGTCGCGAGCGCGCGTGCGACGCCGAGCCGCCGCTCGTCACCGTGGGCAAGCGACGAGGCCGGAGCGTCGGCGTAGTCCGCGAGCCCGAGCGCGGCGAGCAGCGCGTCGGCGCGCTGCGCGGCGCGCCGCGGCCCTGCGCCGACACCGAGTGCGGCGACCTCGACGTTCTCGCGCACCGAGAGCGAACCGAACGAATGGCTGTGCTGGAACGTTCGCGCAAGACCGTGGCGCCCACGCCGGTGCGGCGACCAGCGCGTGACGTCGGTCTGGCCGAGTGCGACCGTCCCCGCGTCGGGCCGGTCGAAGCCGCTGAGCACGTTCACAAGCGTCGACTTGCCGGCGCCGTTCGGACCGATCAAACCGACGACCTCGCCGCGCTGAAGCTCCAGCGTCACGCCGCGAAGTGCTTTGACCCCTTCGTAGGAACGAGAAATGGAGGAGGCCCGGAGGGTTTCCCCGGGCCTCCTCTCCGACTCGCTCTGTTGTGCGTCGACCGTCAAGCCGTTCTAGATCTTCGGGACGACCTTGGCGACGACGGTGCCGACCAGGTGAGCCTTGTTGTCTTGGATCTTGATCACGCGGTACTGCCGGCCGAACACGGTGTGGAACTTCGGCGAGAAGCTCACGAGGCCCGACAGCGTCGGAACCCTCTTGAACTTCTCCATCGTTGCGGCGAGCGTTGCGCCGTTGGTCGAGCCGTCGGAGCGTTTGATCGCCGTCGCCAACCCGTCGATCGCGGCCGAACCGGCGATGAAGCCACCCGTGCCCGCCTTGACCTGCTTTGCCAGCTTGTTGATCGCCGCGCTCGGGTCATCGCCGAAGATCGACGCGTACGTGACGAAGTAGTAGTTCGTCACCTTCGGGCTCTTCGGGAGCCAGTAGGTGCCGTCGCCGGCCCACGAGTTGAGGATCGGCGTGTCGTTGCCGAGGCTGCGCAGTCCCGAGATGAGCGTCGAGAGGGCGCCGAACGCACCGGCTGTGGACGTGATGACCACGTCCGCCTTCTTCGCGTTCAACCGGCTGATCGCGTTCTGCACGTCATTGCCGCCGAGCGAGTGGTAGGTCTCCTCGTCGACGACCTTGCCGCCGAGCTGCGTCCAGCGTGCCTTGAACGCCTTGACGACGTCCTTGAAGTAGACGATGACGCCGTCGGTCGCGAGCGACGCCGTGCGCCAGCCCTTGCCCCACGCGTACTGCGCCATGGCCGAGCCTTCGTCCTGCGCAACGTTGCCGAAGCTGAACGCGAGCTTGCCCTTGGCGCCAAAGCGCTTCGGCCCCATCTGATCGGTGCCGATGCACGGGGCGATTGCGAGCACGCCGCGGTTGATCGCCTCCTGCACGACAGGGGCCGCGTAGTCGACGTCGCACGTCGTGAAGATCACGTCGGCCCCGGCACCGAGCAGCTTCAGCGCGCAGGCTTTCGCGATTGCCGGCTTGTTGCCCTGCGTGTCGCACGTCTGGATCTGGAGCGGACGACCGCTGACGCCGCCCCTCGCGTTCACCTGCTTGACCCGCAGTTGTGCCGCGGCAAGTGCCGGGTTGTCGAAGGGAGCCATCGCGCCCTTGCTGTCGAACGCCCAGCCGATCACGATCGGCTTCGCGGCTGCGGTGCGCGCCGCAGCGGTCGCCGCGAGCACGACCAATGACGCCGCGACGACGACCAAGAGGAGCCCCGCACGGGAACCCAGACTCTTCATCTCCACTCCTTCACTGTCTGCCGTCGCGATGCGACGGACGGGGGACCTACTGACCAGCACTGCCCGAACGCCGTGCGTGCGCGTTCGAGCGTCGCCGTGGCCGGCGCCGCCCAGAACGAGTCGGGGTACTCGGCGCCGAACGTGCCGTCGTCGGAAAAGATCTCGATGTCGTAGAGCCCGTCCCAGCCCGCGGCGTCGAGCGCGTGCAGGATCCGGGGAAGGTCCCCGGCGCCGTGGCCGGAGAGGGCGCGATCGGCCCAACCGCGGGTCGGCTCGCGGTAGTCGGCGATGTGCACGCCTACAAAGCGGTCGATCTCGCGCTCGATGTCGTCGTAGAGCGTCGGCGTGTTCCAGAGGTGCCACGAGTCGAACTGGATCCCGAGCGCAGGCGGATCGCCCGCGTCCCCGATCAGCTCCACCGCTTCCGGGATCGAGGAGACGAGCGTCCACTCCTCGCCGCCGACGCGCTGGTAGGGCTCGAGGCCGATGCGCAGGCCGAGGCGCGCGGCCTCGCGCGCGATCGTCGCGAGACCGTCGACGGCGATCGAGCGCGCCTCGTCGGCGTCGCGACCGAGGCCCGTGCCGGTCAGGCACACGATCGACGAGGGCTTGAACCGCGCGAGCCGCTCGAGCGAGCGGCAGAACGCGTCAACGCGCTCGGCGGGCTCTTCCGGGCCGCCGAGGAGCGGCAGCGGGAGGATCGACGGAACGGCCGGCACGGCCGCCGCAGACTCGAGGCCGCTCGCCTCCAGCGCCTCGAGCGCTTCGGCGTCGGCGCCCTCCGCAAGCTTCAGCTCCCAGACCCCGATCCCGTCCAGTCCGGCCGCCGCGTAGTCGCGGACGTCCTCGACAAAGCTCGAGCGCAATGTCGTAATCTGGGAGACAGAGAGGCGGGGAGCCACAAAGACCATCCTTTCACGGCGTTTGACATCTGATCAAGGGCATAGGAAGGTCCCTTCAATGCCCCGTCTACGCCAGTCGCCCGCAGAGGGCCAGATCCGCCACCGGACGATGGCCGAGTTCGCCCTGGAGCAACTCCGCGAGGCGATCATCCTCGGCGAACTGCCCGCCGGGACGCCCCTGCGCCTGGACGAGCTGGCCCGCTCGCTCGGCATGAGCATCTCGCCGATCCGCGAGGCTGTGCGGCAGCTCGAGGCGCTCGGTCTCGCCAAGCACGTCCCTCATCAGGGCGCGAAGGTGCTCGATTTCGACGTAGACGAGCTGCGTGACCTCTTCGAGGTGCGGCTCGCGTTGGAGTCGCTCGCGGTTCGGCGCGCGGCCGAGCGGTTCACCGACGCTGACGCTGCCGCCGCCCGTAAGCACCTCACGCGCTTCGACGAGACGCGCGACGCGGGTGACGTACGCGAGACGATGCGCGCGCACACGGCGTTCCACTTCACGCTCTACGACGCATCGGCCTCGCCGTGGCTCGTCGCGCTGATCCGCCCGGCCTGGGTTCGCTCCGAGCGCTTCCGCCCTGCACTGCTCGCGTCGGCCGGAGACCCGCAGGACCTGCATCGCGCGCTCGACGAGCAGCTGCTCGACGCGTGCATCGCGCACCGACCGGACGAGGCGGCGAAGGCGTTCTACGACCACCTCGAGCTCGCGAGCGTCTTCTTCCAGACGGAGCTCGGCGGGCGCGGCATCTTCGAGCGGTAGGTTCCGTTTCATGAGCAACAGCCGCCTCGTCTACTCGACCGGCGACGGCGATCAGCGTAAGCGCGGACCGAAGCCCAACGCTCCGTCGCCCGAACTGCCGCGTGACGGTGTTGTCCGGATCTTTCGCGGCAAAGGCGGGCGGGGAGGCAAGGCTGTCAGCGTCGTCCGCGGCCTTCCGCCACGCGACCTCGACGCCGTCGCAAAGGACCTGAAGAAGCACTGCGGCTCGGGCGGAACGGTCAAGGACGGCGCGGTCGAGATCCAGGGCGACCATCGCGAGAAGATCGCAGCGCGGCTGACGGCGCAGGGCTACGTCGTCAAGCTTGCGGGCGGGTGACGCCCCGCCACGGTGTCTGACACCTCGTGACAGTCCGACACGCACACGCACGCCGAACTGGTGTCTGACACCACTTCGAGCCGCCACGAGGCTTCGGGCTGCGACAAGGTGTCAGACACCGACCGCGCTTAGGTCTTGCTCAACCACCGATCAGCCGCAGCAAGCCGGCGTTCGAGCTCGTCGATCGTCGCCTCCGATACCTTCCGCACTCGCGAGAGGCGGTTCAACTCCGCGTTCACCTGGCCGTGCGTCATGCGCGTGCGGCGCACGAGCTCGCGCGCGACCTTGGCATTCGCATCGCGCAGCTCATTCTTCTCCTCTCGACGCGTGAGGAGCGCCGCACCACTCGCCGCCGTCATTCCAACTGCGCCGGAAAGCGGTGGTGGCGGGGCGAGCGCCATCTCGATCTCGTCGTTCGGCCCGTCGTCGAGCTCGAGCTCGTCGCCGAAGTTGAAGTCACCCGACGGATCGGACGCCTCGGTTGCGACCGCCGAGAGAACGGCAAACAGCGACATCTGCTCCTCGTCGCCGGCCGTCTCGCGCTCCTGTTCGCCTTCGACGCGCGGCTCGACCTCGCGGCGGCGGAGTGAGTGTCGCCGCTGCTCGGCGACACCGGCGGCATGGCGGCGCAGCCGTGGATCGTCCGGGATGAAGAGCCACGCGCGCTGACGCGGGACGCCGCGGGTCCAGCGGACGAGACGCCCGACGGCCTGGCGGAAGAACAGCTCGGTCGATGTCGTCGTCGCATAGACACCGACACGGAGGCGCGGGATGTCGACACCCTCGGACACCATGCGCACCGCGACGAGCCAGGGGTCGGAGCCGGCGGCGAACTCGGCGATGCCCGCGGAGGCGAGCGGATCGTCCGAGGTGACGACGCGCGCCGACGTGCCGAAGCGCGTGCGGAGCAGCGCCGCGATCCCGCGCGCATGCTCCTGGTCGGTCGCGATCACGAGGCCGCCTGCGTCCGGCTGCTCGCGGCGAACTTCGGTCAGCCGAGCGTGCGCAGTGCGCAGCACGGTCGGCAGCCATTCGCCGTCGAGTGAGAGCGCGGTGCGCAGCCGCTGGCTCGTGCGTGCTGAGTCGAGGCGGTCGTCGAACGTCGCGGAGTGGATCGAGCCGTCAGGCGCCGACCACTCCATCTGACCGTTCGTCGTGGGGAAGTACACGGGCCGGACGACGCGGCGGTCGGCGAGCGCGTCGCCATAGCTGTACTCGAAGTCGGGCACCGCTTCGTCGCCTTCGTACGAGACGAACGGGATCGCGCGCGTGTCGGAACGGAACGGCGTCCCGGAGAGCGCGAGGCGGCGGCGCGCAGGCCCGAAGGCCTCCTGGATCGCCGCACCCCAAGCGCGGTCGTCAGCAGCGTGGTGCAGCTCGTCGAAGACGACGAACGCGTCCGCCGAGAGCCGGCGCAACAGCGTCGCGCTCGTCGCGACCTGCTGGTAGGAGGTGACGATCCCATGCATGTCGGCGGGCAGGCGCCCGTCGGCAGCCGACCAGGCCGGGTCGAGATGGAGCGAGAACGCGGCCGCCGCGCGGGCCCACTGCACCTTCAGGTGTGCGGTCGGTGCAACGACGATCAGCCGAGCCGGGTGCCCGGCCAACTGGTGCCGAGCAGCCGTCAGCGCAAAGGTGGTCTTACCGGCGCCGGGCGTTGCAACCGCAAGGAAGTCGGGCTTCTCAGCCTCGACGAACTGATCGAGGGCGGCCTTCTGCCACGGCCGTAGGCGGATGATCCTGGTCATTTGGAGAGGCAAAACGAACGCCCGCGGCTGCGGGCGCTGCGCCTTGGGCGACGCTCCGACGACGATAGCGGCGGCGTCAGAGGGCACCGTCCAGGAGGGCGATCAGCCCAGCCGGTAGGCGATCAACTCGAAGCGCGGCCGCGAAAATGACCGCTCGGGCGTGCCTGCAGCGACGTACAGCGTGTCCCCTGCGACCGACGGGCAGGCGTTGATCCCGGCTCTCGCCCGTCCCCGCCACAGGACGCGCCCGCTGGCGGCGTCGTAGGCGCGAACGACGCCGTCGAAGGTCGGAACGAACACCACATCGCGCGCGACCGTCGTGCAGCCGAACGGGGGCGAGTCGAGCGAGGCCGTCCAGAGTGAGCGACCGGTGGCGAGATCGAGCGCCGTCACGCTGCCCCGGCCGCTCGACGGATCCGTTGTCCCGAAGCTCTTCGCCGCCGCTCCGGTTGCGTTCTCGCGATAACAGAGGTCGACGGCAGCAACGAACACACGGCCGTCGGCGACGGCCGCGGGCGTCTCGACCCCACCGAGCAGCCCCGGGCAGACGGAGACGGTTCGCCGCGGCAGCGGCCCCGCGTCGTTCAGATGGCGTCCGACGGAGGCGCTCCAGCGACGCCGGTGCGTCGTGCGGTCCCATGCGATCACCCGGCCCGCCTTGCCCGAGCCGACGACGAAGTTGCCGCTCACGAGCGGTGGGTTCTGGAAGTCGTGATCGCGCACGTCGTGCGGGGTGACCTGATCGAACCAGTGGAGCGAACCATCACCGGCGCCGAGCGCCAGGAGCGAGTCCGTGTAGAGCGCGGGGCCGGCGAACGCTCCGCCGTTCGGCAGGCGCGGCGACCCTCCCCACGGCAGCGGGTTCGCGGTCCCGGCGTACAGGACGCCGTCGACGAGTGAGGGCGTCTGCCACGCGCCTCCCCCTCCCGCCTCCGCCGGGTGCGGCCACGGATCGCGGATCGTGTCGAACCTCCAGCGAACAGCACCGGTTGCCGCGTCGAGCGCGTAGATCGACGGCCGGGTCCCGGGGCCGTACCCGGTCGTCGCGGTGTAGACGAGACCGCCTGCGACGAGCGGTGCGACATCGACGAAGCTGTCGACAGGCCGAAGGATGCGGCGCGACCAGCGCAGCCGGCCGGTGCCCGCGTCGAGCGAGAACACGCGCTCATCGGTACTCCCGAACACATGACCGCCGACGACAGCGAGCCCGTTCGGCCCCGGTGTTCCGGCGTGGAAAAGCCGTTGCCACAAGAGGGTGCCGTCGCTTGCGCGCAGCGCGAACACGTTGCTCTCCATGTCTTGTGCATAGACAACGCCGTTCACGACCACGGGCGTCGCTGTCACAACACCGGACTCACGCGGCGCGATGGAGAACCGGAAGCGCCACGCGACGTGCAACCGCGTGACGTTCGAAGCATGAATAGACGTGTCGCGTGCGAGCCTCGTGGACGCAACGTCGGAATTCGGCTGTGCCCAGTTGTGTGTCTGCGCGCCGCACCCCGCAGCGAGAAGGGCAGCTAGGAGCGCGAGGCTACGATGCTTCGCATGAAGCACATGCTTGCGGTTTCCGTTGCCCTCGTCGCCGCAATCGCCGTGCCGGCCGCCGTTGACGCGCGCCCACAAACGACGACGCCGGGCGTCATCTACGTGATCAAGACGACCGTCGACGACAAGGGCATCCACATTCCGAAGGACAAGTTCACCCGAAACGGGGTCACGCGGTATCCGCGCGGGGCTCTCATTCGCTACGAGTTCGTCAACAAGGGAACCAAGCCGTACGCCGTTCGCATCTGGGCAACCGAGACGCTGGTCATGAAGCCCGGCCGCAAGGACGCCAGCCTCATCAACTGGGCCTACCGTGGTGATTACACCTACGCGCGGATCTACAAGGGTCATCAGATCAAGCCCATCGGGAAGATCATCATTTTCTAGAGCGGAAACACGAAGGGCGGGCGTTCGCGCCCGCCCTTCGGCAGTTCGTGTGCTGCTGGTGCCTACTTGACCTTGAAGCTCGAGACCATGCCGAGCTGAATGTGCCGCGGCACATCGCAGACGACCTGGATCGTGCCCTTCTTGTTGAAGGTGACCTTCAACGTTCCCTTGCCGCCGGCGGCGATCAGCGCTGAGCGCTTGCCGGTGCCGACAAAGTCGATGTTGTGCTGAACCGTGCCGGTGTTCTTCAGCGTGAAGACGACGGTCGATCCCTTTGGAACGCTCAACCGGCTGAACTTGAACGCATAGTCGGAAAGCGTGACAGCGATCTTGATCGGTGCCGTGACCGACGTCGCCTGCTTGGCCGCGAGCGCGAAGCTCGAGAGGACCAGCGCGAGGACCACAGCAACCGGAGCGATGAGGCGGAAGCGCAAGTGAATTACCCCTTTTAGTTGTATGACGCAATCACCGTAGCGCGGGCAAGCGACCCTCGGGCGGCAGGACATGCCCGCCGCCCGAGAGTTTGCATTGCTCTTACCTAGAGGCTGAAGCCGTAGATCAGCCCGGTGTTACCGAGCACGACGACGTACTGCTTGCCGTCGGCGCCCGTGTAGGTGACCGGAGGACCACCCGGTGCAGTCGGAAGCGCCGACGACAGCCACAGTTTCTTGCCCGTGGCCGGGTCGTACGCGCCGAGCTGCTTGGTGTTCTCCTGGCCTGCAAACACCACGCCCGGAATCGAGAGGACACCGGAGCAGCGTGCGCTCGGCGTCTTCTTGTTGGCCGGCAGGGGCTGCGTGACCTTCCACGCAACCTTGTTCGTGAGCATGTCCATCGCCACGAGCTGCGGGGTGTCAGGCGTATTCGGGCTCGGCGGCCCGAAGTTGACGCCCAACGAGAGCTGCCCCGGAACGATCGACTTCTCGGCATTCGGAATCGCACCAATCGAGGTGCCCGCGCCCGTGATCGAGCAGAGGTACTGGTCGTGCGTCGCCGGGTCGTATGCCGACGGCTGCCAGTCGACGCCGCCCTCTGCGCTCGGAGCCGACGCCAGGAACGACGGCTGGCCCTTCGCGTAAGCGTACGGCGTGAAGATGCAGCCGACGATGTACGGCTTGCCGTCGGGTGCCTTGCCCGGCCACTCCTTGCGCGTCGAGCACTGGGTCGTGAACGCCTCGCCATTCGGGTGCGGCTGGGTCTTCGAGGTGTTCGCGTACTTCGCAGCAGCGCCCTTCAGCTGCGGCACCTTCTTCTCCGGGATGCCCAGGATCGGCTTGCCCGTAAGGCGGTTCAGGATGTAGACCCAACCCGTCTTCGATGCAACGCCAACAGCCGGCGTAACAGTGCCGCTGCCGTAGTTGATGTCGAAGAGGACCGGCGGATTCGTCACGTCGTAGTCCCAGAGGTCGTGATGCACGGTCTGGTAACCCCACGCGAACTGACCGGTCTGCACGTGCAGCGCAACGACCGAGTCCGACCAGAGGTTGCTACCGGGGCCGCGCCCGTTCCACGGGACCGGGTTGCCGGTGACGAGATAGAGCAGGCCCGTCTGGATGTCGATCGACGGGTAGATCCAGATGGCACCGCCACCGCGCTGCCACTCGTTGATCCCCCACGAGCCGGAGCCGAGTGAGCCCGGGCTCGGGGCGACGTACCAGCGCCAAAGTTCAGCGCCCGTCTTCGCGTCGAGTGCGATGGCGAACGACCGGCCGCCCCAGTCTCCGCCTGAGGCACCCTCGATCACCATGCCGTTGTAGTACACGGGCGCCGAGGAGAACTGGATGCCGTCCATCGGGTCTCCGACCTTGGTCTTCCACACCGGCTGGCCGGTCTGCTGGTCGAGAGCGACGATGTTGCCGTCGGTCTGTCCCTCGAAGACCTTTCCGTCACCGAGTGCAAGGCCGCGAACGGCCGGTAGCAGTGCGGCGTTGTCGTTGACGGGCGTGTAGTTCCAGAGCGTCTTGCCCGTCGTGCCGTCGACCGCCTGAACGGCGTTCAGGCCGTCGGGGATGTACAGCGTGCCCTGATACGCGATTGCCGCGCCTTCCTCAGGGATGGCGGCCGCCTTTGTCGGCAGGTTGAACGTTCCCGTCCAAGCGAGCTTCAGCCCGCCGATGTTCGACGCATTGATCTGCGTCAGGGTCGAATGGCGTTGGTCACTGAGACCGCCGCCCACGGTGAGCCAGTCGTCGCCACTGTTCAGCGACAGCGGCTGCGGCGCGAACGCCGGAGCCGGCGTGATGGCCGAGGACGCACCTGCGGTGCCGACCACGGCGAGCGCAAACGCAACCAACGCGACTGGTACCAACATGCGGAACAAGCGCAAGGTTCCCCCTTCGTCGAGGGTTGATGATTGGGATGGCAGCGCCTGGGTGCGCAGCGGAGGAATATTACGCGGCGCAACGAGATTCGGCGGCAGTTCTTTACGGTATGCAACCAAAGCCGCGTACCATGCGGGCCGTGGACGAGCGTCTCGAACTGGCTCACGATGCTGCTGCGCGGCTTCGCGCCAACATCGAAACCGTCGTGATCGGCAAGCCCGACCAGATCCGCCTCGTGCTGACGGCGCTCGCTTGTCGAGGGCACGTGCTGCTCGAGGACGTCCCCGGGACTGCGAAAACGGTCCTGGCCCGAGCCCTCGCCGGCAGCATCCAGGGCTCGGTCTCGACGCGGATCCAGTGCACCCCGGATCTCCAGCCGACGGACGTGACCGGCCTGACGGTGTACGACCAGCGGGAGCGCGAATTCCGGTTCCGGGCGGGGCCGGTGTTCGGAAACGTCCTGCTCGTCGACGAGATCAACCGTGCGATGCCGAAGACGCAGTCCGCGCTGCTCGAGGCGATGGCAGAGGGGCAGGTGACGGTGGACGGGGTCACGCATGAGCTGCCCTTGCCGTTTTTCCTGCTCGCGACGGAGAACCCGATCGAGCAGGAGGGCACGTTTCCGTTGCCCGAGGCGCAGCTCGACCGCTTCTTTCTCAGGACGGCCCTCGGCTACCCGGACCTCGAGCAGGAGCTCTCGATCGTCGAGGGCCAGCTCGGCGGCCATCCACTCGAGCACCTGAAGCCGGTGGTCGAGGAGACCGATGTCAACGCGCTCCAGGAAGCCGTCGAGGACGTGTACGTCGATCCGCTCCTGCGGCGCTGGACCGTCGAGCTCGTCCGAGCGACACGTTCCCTCAACTTCGTGGAGCTCGGAGCGTCGGTGCGCGGGTCGCTCGCCCTCGAGCGCGCGGCGCGGGCGCTGGCGCTGATCGAGGGTCGCGACCACGCGGAGCCGGAGGACGTCGAGCGGCTGTTCGTGCCGGTCGTGCTGCACCGGCTCGTGCTCACACCGGAGTACCTCGCCGAGGACGAGCCGACGGCCGAGGAGGTGGCCCGACGGGTCTGGGAAGGGGTGCTCGCAATCGCGCCGCGTCCCGCGCCGGAGTGGGAGACGGCCCGCCCGGCTGCAGCACACGAACTCTCTTGACCACGCACCGTCGCGCCTTCCCACTCGTCTCGCGCAAGCGGCTGAGCGGCACGCCGTTCGGGGAGCGACGAAGCGCACGGCGCGGCCGCGGCTCCGACGTGGCCGGCACCCGCCCCTACGCGCCGGGAGATCCGGTCTCGACGATCGACTGGTTTGCGTCGGCACGGCTCTCCTCCGCCCGCGGCTCGGACGAGTTCGTGGTGCGGGAGCTCTACGCCGAGGAGGCCCCGCGCGTGCTCATCGTCACCGACCAGCGGCCCTCGATGTCGTTGTACGGCGGCGATCTGCCGTGGCTCTCCAAGCCTGCGGCGGTCGTTGCCGCCGCCGAGGCGATCGCCCGCTCCGCGGTTCGCGCCCGCGCGGAGCTGGGGCACGCCGACGCACCGGGTGGTCGCACGCGTGTGCTGTCGCCGGGCGCGGTCGCACCCAGGCACGTCCTCGACCGGGTCCGCCGCGAGTCCTACGACGCGCCGCCCGAGAGCCTTGCCCGTACCCTCGGCCAGCTTTTGAACCGCCGTGCCGAGCTGCCGCAGGGATCTTTCGTCTTCGTCCTCTCGGATTTCTTGACGGACGTGCCCGCGGGCACGTGGTCGGGCCTGCGCGCGACGCGCTGGGACGTCGTTCCGGTCGTCGTCCAGGACCCGGTCTGGGAGCAGAGCTTTCCCGACGTGCCCGGAGTGCTGATCCCCTTCGCCGCCGACGACGCGTCCGAGACCGCGCTCGTGCGTCTCACCTCGACGGAGGTTGCCACGCTG
>DATBDB010000160.1:0-16737 GCA_036270155.1 Gaiellaceae bacterium | reverse complement strand
GATGGTCTTCCAGAACCCCTACGCCTCGCTCAACCCGCGGCGCACGATCGGCTCCCAGATCGGCGACGGCCTCGCGCTGGCCGGTGTCGAGAGCGGGCTGCGCCGCAACCGCACGGCGGAGCTGCTCGAGGAGGTCGGCATCGCGCCCGAGGCGGCGGGCCGCTACCCGCACCAGTTCAGCGGCGGCCAGCGCCAGCGCACCGCGATCGCCCGGGCGCTCGCCGCCGACCCGTCGGTGATCGTGCTCGACGAGCCGCTGTCGTCGCTCGACGCCTCCGCGCAGGCACAGGCCGCGAATCTCCTCGTCCGGCTCGCGCGCGACCGGGGGCTCGCTCTCCTCCTCATCTCGCACGACCTCGGGATCGTCAATCACGTCGCCGACGTCGTCAGCGTCATGTACCTCGGCGTGGTCGTCGAGACCGCCCCGACGCGCGCGTTGTGGCAGTCGCCCCAGCATCCGTACACCGAGGCGCTCGTCGCGGCCATCCCCCACGCCGACGGCGCGGGCTTTCTTCCCGAGGCGCTCCCGGGCGAGGTGCCCGATCCGGCTCAGCCGCCGAGCGGCTGCCGGTTCCATCCTCGGTGCCCGCACGTCTTCGACCGCTGCGTGGCCGAGGTTCCGCCGCTGTACGACCTCGACGCCGAGCGCACTTCGGCCTGCTTTTTGCGCGACACCACAACTCGACCGATGGAGGAGACCACCACGTGACCGCACATCTGCCGGAGACCGAATACGCCATGCGCAGGGAGAAGCTCGCCGAGCGCATGCAGGAGCAGGGGATCGACGCGCTGTTCGTGCCGCCCTCGTCGGATCTCGAGTATCTGACCGGCCTCGAGCGCGACCTGCCCAGCTTCGGGCAGAGCTCGTACGCGCACGGCTGGGTGACGGGCGCCTTCATCGTTCCCGGTCGCGAGCCGCTGTACGTCCTGCCGCGCATGTTCGTGCTGTTCCACCTCTGGGGCAACGAGCCGGACGATCTGCTCACGGTCAACGAGACCGACGACGGCCGCGCGCTTTTCCGCAAGGCGACGAGCGCGCTTGGCGACGTCAAGACCGTCGGGATCGGCGCGCGCACCTTCGGTGAGGCGGTGCTCGAGCTGCAAGGTGCGCTGCCCGGCACGCAGCTCGTGAACGGGACCCCGCTCGTGAACGAGCTCCGGCGCGTCAAGTCGCCGCTCGAGCTCGAGCTGATGACGGTCGCCGCGCACATGTGTGATGAGGCAATGACGGCGAGCGCCGACAAGGTCGTACCGGGCGTGACGATGGCAGAGCTTGTCGAAGAGGTCGAGCACCAGATGCGCGTCCGCGGGTCGCGCACGCCGTCGTTCCCGACGCACATCTTCAGCTACGGCTATGAGAGCTCGCACGACTCGACGATGGCCAGCGGCCTCGAGCCGATCGCGGAGGGCGAAGCGGTGATGTTCGACTTCGGCGCGGTCCACGCCGGGTACTGCTCCGACTTCGGCCGGACGATCGTCTGCGGCGAGCCGCACCCGGAATACGCGTACGCCTACGACGTGATGCTCGCGGCGCAGGAAGCGGGACGCGCAGCTGCGGTGCCGGGGGCGCTGGCGCGGGAGGTCAACGCGGCGTGTCGCGGGCCGATCGAGGAGGCGGGGCTCGGCGAGTTCTTCCGCCATCGGATGGGCCACGGGATCGGTCTCGACGTGCACGAGCAGCCCTTTATCTCCGAGGAAGACGAGACGCCTCTCGAGTCGGGCATGACGTTCACCGACGAGCCGTCGATCCTCTGGGACGGCCATTTCGCCGTTCGCATCGAGGACGTCGTGGTGTGCGCCGAGGGCGGCGGCACGGTCTTGAACGACCTCTCCGGCGCGATGGTGGTGAGAGAGGCCTAGACGCTTAGGCGCGGGAGGACACGAGCGCCGAGCAGCTCCACGCCTCGGCGCTCGTCGATCCCGTGCGGCGTTCCGAACTCGACCCGGTCTGCGCCCGCGGCGAACAAGGCTTCCGCATGCTCGGCGATCCGCTCGGGGGAGCCGGCGAACGCGAATAGGTCGAGCACCTCGTCGGAGATCTCCGGTGCGTCCAGGTCTACGTCGACCGTCGGGTCGTGACCGGCGACCACCGGCAGGTAGAGAGCGACCTCGTCGCGTGCGAGCGCGCGCGCCGCTGCGTCGTCCTCGTCGACCACGGTGACAGCGCCGACGACGATCCTCGTCTCGCTCGAGCCCAGCCGCTCACGGGCAAGGCGCACCATGGCCGGGTTTGCGCAACCGCCGAGCTTCAGCTCGGCAGCATGCTCGCCCGCGAACGCCGTCAGCCGCGGCGACCACGTGCCGACGAGCAACGGCACTTCGCGCCGGACCGGCTCGTACGCCAGGGTGTTGCCGGGCTGGAGCGAGAAGCGCTCACCGTCGAACCCGGAGTCGTCGCCCGCGAGCAGCCGGCGGACGACCTCCCAGGCCTCGCGGATCGCCGTCAGCGGACGGCTCGCGTCCACACCGACGCGGTCGAGCCAGGCGCCGGCCGCGAGCCCGAGAAAGGCGCGGCCGTTGGACTCGAGGTCGAGTGCGGCCGTCTGCCCCGCGATCTCGACCGGGTGCACCGTGAACGGGTTGAGGCACGACGGGCCGACGCGCACGCGCTCGGTTGCGCGCGCAATCTCGAGCAGGGCCGGCAGCGCCGGCTGAAAGAATAGGTCGTTGAACACCGTGATCACGTCGAAGCCGGCGTCCTCTGCGCTCACAGCAAGCGCCGCGTAATCCCCCGGCCGCTTGTTGCTCTGCAGGCCGAGCCCGAGCTCGCGCGCGCTCACGTCAGGTCGGATGTCGGGATCGTTCGGCGCCCGATCCGCTCGATCCGCATGATCGTGCGCTCGTCCGGATCCGGGCAGGCGACGAAGTTGTCCTGCTCGAGCCAGTCGCCGGGCGGCATTTGTCGCTGCTTCGCCGGCAGGAGCGGGAGCACCGAGCTGAGCGCGTAGAGACAGAAGTGCTTGCCTTCGGGGATCCTGACGCGGCTCGACTCGGTCACCTCGAAGTAGTCGCCGACGGCGAGTCCGCAGACGGATCGACCCTCGATCCGCTCGACGGTCACGCGCAGGTCGTAGACCTCGGTCTCGCTCATGCGCCAGACTCAATCACAAGCAGCTCATGCCGCATCCCACAGCCCATCGCGTTGTGATGCATGTGATCAGGCCCGCTGAAGCAACGCGACGGCGTGCGCAGCAAGACCCTCGCCGCGGCCCGTGAAGCCCATGTGGTCCATCGTCGTCGCGCGCACGTTGACTTCAGCGCCGCCGCACGCCTCCGAGAGGCGCTCTCGCATCTCGTCGCGGCGCCTCGCGATCTTCGGCTCCTGGCCGATCAGCACACAATCCGCGTTCACGATGACCCACCCGGCCTCCTGCACCTGCCGGTAGGCCTCGCGCAGCAGCTCGAGGCTGTCCGCGCCCCGGTACTGCTCGTCGTCCGACGGGAAGAGCGACCCGATGTCGCCGAGGCCCGCGGCGCCGAGCACCGCGTCGACGAGCGCGTGCGCGAGCACATCGCCGTCGGAGTGGCCCGCGAGCCCCCGGTCGAAGTCGAAGTGCACGCCGCCGAGGATCAGCGGCACACCGCGTTCGAGCTTGTGCGCGTCCACGCCGATCCCCACGCGGAAGCTCACACCAGCACCGCCGGCAGCTCGTCGAGCGAATTCACCTTGATCGCCGCCGCAGGCGGCACGTGCAGGTAGCCCCACGGGCCACGCTTGATGTGCACGCCGACCATCCCCGCCGCGATCGCCGGGCCGACGTCGTTGTCCACGCGGTCGCCCACGTAGGCGATCTTCGCAGGCTCGACGTCGAGGATCTCGACGATGCGTGCGAAGAACGCAGGATCCGGCTTCCAGATCTGCCACCGCTCCGACGAGCCGAGCACCTCCACGTGGACGCCGACATCCTCCTCGACGAACTGCGGCGTGTTGCCGACCGCGCACACGCGGTAGCCCGCGTCGCGCAGCCGCTCGATGCACGGCACCGCATCCGGGTACCAGTCTTCGTCGGCCCACGTCCCCTCCGGTTGCTCGACGCCGAGGATCTCCCACGTGTCGTTGTGATGCACGCCACGCTCGATCGTCGCGCCGAGAACGCCCATCAGCGTGAGCGGCGTCACGCCCGCGTTGGCGGCGGCGCGCGTCCACATCATCGTCTCGTCGACGAGCGTCTCGCCGACGTCGAAGACGACCGTTGTCACCTGATTGCTCAAGACTGTCTCACTCACGCTCGCAGTTCAGCCCGACGAGGTGTCAGACACCCTGCGGGTCTCGGACACCAGCCATGTGGCGACCCGCTCGAGATCCGCGCGTGTCGTCACCTTGAGCAGCTTCTCGTCGCCGTCGACGACCTTGATCCGGCCGCCGTTCCCCTCGACGATCGACGCGCAGTCCGTCGGACTTTGTGTTGACTCAACACTAAGTGCGGTCAGCGCGGCTCGGAGGACCGGCGCGACGAACGCCTGCGGCGTCTGCACCGTGACGAGCTCCTCGCGCGGGACTGTCTCGACGACGACGCCGGCGCGCACGCGCTTGACGGTATCCGCGAGCGGCAGGCCGGGGACCGCGCCGTCGAAGCTCTCGCCGAGCGCGGCGATCACGCGCAGGATCACCTCCTCGGAGACGAGCGGCCGTGCCGCGTCGTGCACGACGATCACCGCCGCGTCTTCCGGGACCTCTGCGACGCCTGCGCGCACGGAGTCCGTCCGCGTCTCGCCGCCCGGGACGCACGCGCTCACCTTCGAGGCGCCGATCTCCTCGGCGAGCAGGATCGCCGGCTCCTCCCACTCGGGCGGTGCGACGAGCACGATCTGGTCGATCCAGCCGCTCTCGTCGAAGCGGCGGAGAGGCTCCGCGAGCAGGGGAAGATCGCCGAGGCGGACGAAAGCCTTCGGGCGGTCTTCCCCGAGCCGTTCTCCCCGCCCGGCGGCGACGAGCACGGCCCAGACGCTCACGTGTGCGCAGTCGCCTTCGCGGCCGGCTTTTTCGCCGTCGCGGTCTTGCGCGCAGTGGTGGTCGTTGTCGTCTTGGCAGGCGCCTTCTTCGCAGCGGCCGCGGGCTTCGCGGCGGGCTTCGCAGCGGTCGCCTTCGCAGCTGCGGCGGTCTTCTTCGTCTCCGCGGCGGCGGCCTTCTTCTCGGCAGGCGTCAGCTTCGGCTTCGCGCCCTCGGTAAGTGTCTCTTCGAGCCACTCGAGCGCTTCGTCCTCGCTCATCGTCTTGGCGTACATGAGCTCGGAGGCGAGGATCTTCTTCGCCTTGACGTACATCTGCTTCTCACCGGTCGAGAGGCCCTTCTCGCCATCGCGGAGCGCGAGGTTGCGAACGACCTCGGCCAGCTCGTAGATGTCGCCGGTCTTCATCTTGTCGCGGTTGTGCTTGAAGCGGCGGTTCCAGTTCTTGGGCATCTCCGTACCGCCCGAGGTCAGGTACTTGACGACCTTCTTGACCGCCTCTTCGTCGATGACCTTCCGCAGGCCGACGCGCTCGGCGTTGTCGGCCGGAACGTTCACCGTCATGTCGTTGTGCAGGATCTTGATCGTCAGGTACTCGCGCTTCTCGCCGAGAACCTCGCGCTTTTCACGCTTTACGACCGTTCCTGCACCGTGGTGGGGATACACCACCTTGTCGCCGACCTTGTACAAATGCGCCTCTTTCCGTCTGCTGTCGCGAAAGAGCCGGCGGCCCATATGGCTCCACCGGCGAGGCCACCATCTTAGCAGAAACCCTGGAAAACTGGGGTTTTTTGGGAAAATCCCTGCTAGCTCTGAGAATTTGCGAGGCCGGCGGCCAGCGCCTGGCGCAGGGTCTCGCAGTCGGGCCCGATCACGAGTGAACTGCCGAATTTGCGGCATTCCTCGATCCGCCGGTCGGTCTGCGTGGCGGCCCGGATCCGGCCGGTCAGGCCGATCTCACCGAAGGCCGTGAGGCCCTCCCGCACCGGCACGCCCTTCGCCGCCGAGGCAATCGCGAGGGCGATCCCGAGGTCGGCGCCCGGCTCGTCGATCCGTACGCCGCCTGCAACGTTCACGAAGACGTCCGCCCCGCCGAGCGGCAGGCCGGCGTGCCGCGAGAGGACCGCGACGATCATCGCGAGCCGCTTCGGGTCGACGCCCGTGCCGACGCGGCGGGGCATCGCCAGGTCGGTCGGCGCGACGAGGGACTGAATCTCGAGCAGGAGCGGCCGCGTGCCCTCGAGCGTGCACGCGACGGCCGCTCCGATCTCGCCGCCACGGGAGTGGCCGAAGACCTCGGACGGATCGGGCACGCCGACCAGGCCCTCGCCCGTCATCTCGAAGACGCCGATCTCGTTCGTCGAGCCAAAGCGGTTCTTCACGGCCCGCAGGATGCGGTGGGCGTGGTAGCGGTCGCCCTCGAACTGGAGCACGCAATCGACGAGGTGCTCGAGCACGCGAGGGCCCGCAACCGAGCCGTCCTTCGTGACGTGGCCGACGAGGAACGTCGCCACGCCGCTCTCCTTCGAGACGCGGAGCAGGCGCCCGGCCGCCTCGCGCACCTGTGAGACGGAGCCCGGCGCGGAGCCGATCTCCTGCGACCAGAGCGTCTGGACGGAGTCGATCACGCAGACGGCGGGCCGCTCGCGCTCGAGCGTGTCGCAGACGACATCCAGCTCGGTCTCCGCGAGGATCTCGACGTCGTCGCAGCCGCCGAGGCGCGCGGCGCGCAGCTTCACCTGGGCGACAGACTCCTCGCCGGTGACGAGCAGCGCCCGCCGTTCGCGCGACATCGCGCCCAGCGCGCTCAGGAGCAGCGTCGACTTGCCGACGCCCGGCTCACCGCCGACGAGCACGACGGACGCGGGAACGAGGCCGCCGCCCAGCACCCGGTCGAGCTCCGGCACACCGGTCGAGATGCGCTCCGCCTCTTCCGAGACGACGTCGACGAGACGGAGCAGCGGGCGTGGTGCGACCTGGGCGGCCCCGCGCGCACTTGCAGACCGTGCGCCCCGCGCGGGCACCGCCTCGGCCTGCATCGTCCCGAACTCGCCGCAGCCGGGACAGCGGCCGAGCCAGCGGCCGGACGACGCCCCGCACTCGGTGCACACATGCTGGACGGCCGCCGGTTTCCCCACGACGAGGGACGGTACTCACTGGTCCCGACGGCAACTGTGCCGACTCTGGAACGATCTATCCCCATGAGATACAGACAGCTCGGCGACAGTGACCTGAACGTGTCGGAGATCAGCCTCGGCTCGTGGCTGACCTATGGCGGCGGCGTTGGCGACGAATCCGCCCGTGCCTGCGTCGACGCTGCGTTCGAGGTGGGCATCAACTTCATCGACACGGCGAACGTCTACGCACGCGGCGCCGCAGAGGACTTCCTCGGCGACGTCCTGCAGAGCCGGCCGCGCGATTCCTACGTGCTTGCGACGAAGCTCTACTTTCCGATGGACGACACGGGCGAGAACCAGGGGCTCTCGCGGGCGCAGGTGGAGAAGCAGATCGACGACTCGCTCCGCCGCCTGCGCACCGACTACGTCGACCTCTACCAGTGCCACCGCTACGACAGCAACACGCCGCTCGAGGAGACGATGGCCGCACTGACGGAGGTCGTGAACTCCGGCAAGGCCCGCTACATCGGCTTCAGCGAGTGGAGCGCAGCGCAAATCCAGGCCGCGCTCGACCTGAGCCGCGACCAGGGCTACGCGAAGTTCGTCTCGTCGCAGCCTCAGTACTCGATGCTCCACTGCGACCCGGAACGGGAGATCTTCCCGCTCTGCAAGGCCAACGGCATCTCGCAGATCGTCTGGTCGCCCCTCGCCCAGGGCGCACTGACCGGAAAGTACAAGCCCGGCGCCCCGCCGCCCGAGGGCTCACGCGCGACGAGCCAGAAGATGGGCGGAATGATGAGCGACTGGCTCGAGGAGGACGTGCTCGAGACGGTGCAGCGCCTCGTGCCGGTCGCCGAGCGCAACGGTCTCACGATGGCGCAGCTCGCGCTCGCCTGGGTGCTGCGCGAGGACAACGTCGCCTCCGCGATCGTCGGCGCCTCGCGTCCCGAGCAGGTGCACGACAACGCCTCCGCCTCCGGGATCGAGCTGGACGCGCAGACCCTGGCAGAGATCGACGCCATCCTGGGAAGCTAGGTTCCCCCAGGATGCCGCGCCGCAAGCTCCGGTCACAAGGAGAGGTCGTCGAACGCAGCCAGGCGCTGGGCGACGAGCTGCGCGTGGCGCTGGCGAAGCTCCCGGACGACGATCCGGCAGTCGTCGACGCCATCTGGCGCGGTGAAGCACTCGGCACGCTGCTCTGGGCGCTGCAGCTGCTGGAGCTGCCCGCCTACGACCAACCGTTCGATGCAGAGGAGGTCGCCGCTGTCTCACTCGACGACGCCCACCTCCGGGGTGGCGACGAAATCGAGCTCGAGCGGGACTCGGCAAGGCTCTGGCACTGGCGGGCGAGGACGACGAGCCTGCAGACGGCCGGGGCGCTCGAGCTGCCCGAGCGCTACGCCACGTTCGACCAGCTGATCGCGGCGACGGCAATGCGCGGCTACGAGCAGGGGGTGCTCCCTGCGCCCATGCGCGGCGATTTCCGGGCCTACGGGAAGGTCTACCGCCATCTGGCGCCAGAGCAGCACGCCGAGGCCCATTCGCTCGCCGTCGAGCGCCACCAGGCGCTGAACTGGCTCTGCGGAGCAGGCGAATCGTGGAACGATGTGCCCCTCGACACCTGATATAGCGTTCTCTATTGTCTAGCGGCATGCCAGAGCGGATCGATGCCTACGCCGACCTGATCGTCCGGATCGGCGCCAACGTCCAACCGGGCCAGACGTTCTTCGTCAACGCCCTGCCGGAGCACCTCGACCTGGTTCGCGCGCTCGCCCGCTCGGGCTACCGCGCGGGAGCCTCCTACGTCGACGTCCGCTACAGCGATCCGCACGTCCAGCACGCGCGGATCGCGCTGGCCCCGGAGGACACCCTCACGCACTCGCCCGACTGGCTCGTCGAGCGCGCCGACGCCTCCGAGGGCGCGGCGATCGCGGCGATCGCAGGCGAGGCCGAGCCCGAGCTGTACGCCGACCTCGACCAGCAGCGCGTCGGAAGGGCGCGCCCGGTGACCGTGGTCGAGCACTCGCTGAAGATCCAGAACGCGCGCGCCGTCAACTGGACGATCGCCGCCTATCCGAATGCCGGGTGGGCCGAGCAGGTCTTCGGGGAGCCTGATGTCGAGCGGCTGTGGGATGCAATCGCAATGACCGTCCGTCTCGACGAGGCCGACCCGGTCGAGGCCTGGCGCGAGCACACCGGCCGCCTGCGTGCCCGCTGCGCGCAACTCGATGCGCTCGCGCTCGACGCGCTGCATTTCGAAGGGCCGGGCACCGACCTGACCGTTGGCCTGCTGCCCGAGTCCCGGTGGGTCGGCGGCGGGATCGAGACGCGCGACGGCATCGCGCACGTCCCGAACCTGCCCACCGAAGAGGTCTTCAGCGCCCCGGACTGGCGCCGCACCGAGGGCACGGTCCGCTCGACGCGCCCGCTCGCACTCGGCGGCACGATCGTGCGAGATCTCGAGCTGACGTTCGCAAACGGCGAAGCCGTCGAGGTGCTGGCATCGAGCGGCGCGGACGCCGTCCGGGGACAGCTCGATACCGACGAGTTCGCAAACCGGCTCGGCGAGGTGGCCCTCGTGGACGGAACCTCGCGGGTCGGACAGACGGGCATCACCTTCTTCAACACGCTGTTCGACGAGAACGCGACGTGCCACGTCGCCTGGGGGAGCGCGATCATGTTCGGGGCCCCGGAGCTCACAGGCCTCACGCCGGACGAGACGCGTGAGCGCGGCGCGAACGTCTCGACCGTCCACACGGACTTCATGGTCGGCGGCCCCGAGGTGGCCGTCGACGGCATCACGACCGACGGCAAGCGTGTCCCGATCCTGAGGGAGGACGTATGGCAGTTGAGCTAGAGCCCGGCGTCGGCTCGACGGAGCCGGCAAACGAGCGTCTCGAGCGGTACGCGGAGCTGGCGGTGCGCGTCGGCGCGAACGTCGAAGCGGGCCAGAACGTCTTCGTGATCTCGCAGATCGAGCACGCCCCGCTGGCGCGGGCGCTGACCCGCGCGGCCTACGCCGCGGGCGCGCGCTACGTCGACGTGATGTATCGCGACCAGCACGTCCGCAAGGCGATGATCGAGCTTGGCCCCGACGAGGCGCTCACCTACACGCCCGACTGGCTCAAGGTGCGCGCCGAGGCGCTGAACGGCGCGGCGATGATCGCGACGACGGGCGACCCCGAGCCGGAGCTCCTCGGCGACCTCGACGGCGAGCGCGTCGGGAAGGCACAGATGAAGGAAGTCACCGAGATCGTTCGCCGCCACATGATCGCCCGAGGCATCAACTGGTCGGGTGTCGCCTACCCGAATGCCGGCTGGGCGAACGAGATGTTCGGCGAGCCGGACGTCGAACGGGTCTGGGAGGCGGTCGCCTTCTGCACACGGCTCGACGAGCCTGACCCGGTCGCCGCCTGGCGCGAGCACATGGCGCGCCTCGAGCGCCGCGCCGCCACGCTCAACGAGCTCCAGTTCGACGCGCTGCGCTACCGCGGGCCGGGCACGGACTTCACGATCGGGCTGCTGTCCGCGGCGCGCTGGATGTCGGCGCTCTTCCATACGGCCGAGGGGCGCGAGTACGTCCCGAACATGCCGACCGAAGAGATCTTCACGACGCCCGACCGGCGCCGCGCCGAAGGCACGATCGCCTCGAGCCTTCCCCTCGCGCTCCTTGGAGACATCGTGAAGGGCCTGAAGCTGACGGTGAAGGACGGGAAGATCGTCAACGTCGAGGCCGAGCACGGCGCCGAGCTCGTGCGCAGCCAGATCTCGAGCGACGAAGGCGCGTCGTACTTCGGCGAGGTCGCGCTCGTCGACGGCACCTCACGGGTCGGCAAGACGGGCATCACGTTCTTCGACACGCTCTACGACGAGAACGCGACCTGCCACATCGCCTACGGCTTCGGGATCCCGGAGACGTTCGAGGGCGAGGCGGGCGAGGGCATGAACATCTCGAGCGTGCACACCGACTTCATGGTCGGTCGTCCCGAGCTCGAGGTGGACGGCCTGACGAAGGACGGCAAAATCGTGCCGATCCTGCGCGACGAGACGTGGCAGCTGCCCGAATGAGCGACGTGGGCTCGACGGAGTCGCAAAGGAACCGCGAAGACCGTTACGCGGAGCTGGCGGTGCGCGTCGGAGCAAACGTGCGGCCAGGCCAGCTCGTCGACGTGATCGCGCGCGTCGAGCACGCTCCCGTCGCACGGGCGGTGGCCCGCGAGGCGTACAAGGCCGGCGCCTCCTATGTCGACGTCTACTACTCCGACCAGCACATTCGCCGGGCGATGATCCAGGGGGCCGCGGACGAAATGCTCTCGTGGACTCCGCCGTGGCTCCTGAACCGGGCGAAGCAGGTGGGCGACGAGCGCGCGGCCGTCGTCGCCCTCACAGGCGATGCCGAGCCGAACCTGCTTGCCGACCTGCCGGGCGACCGCGTCGGCAAGGCACGCATGCTCGAACTGGCGGAGGAATCCAACCGGCAGATCAACGAGCAGCTGAACAACTGGACCGTGATCGGCGTCCCCAACGTCGGCTGGGCGCAGCAGATGTTCGGCGAGCCGGACCTGGAGCGGCTCTGGCAGGCCGTCGAGTACACGGTGCGGCTGAACGAGGACGACCCGGTCGCCGCGTGGCGGGCGCACGTCACGCGCATCGGCAAGCGTGCGAGCGCGCTCAACGACCTCCAGGTCGACGAGATCCACTTCAAGGGCCCGGGCACCGACCTCCGCGTCGGGCTGCTGCCGCAGTCGCGCTGGCAGGGCTGCGAGTCGCTCACGGCCGAGGGCATTCCGTACGTCGCGAACATGCCGACCGAGGAGGTCTTCACGACGCCGGACCTGCGGCGTGCGGAAGGCTTCGTCCGCTCGACGCGGCCACTCGCGCTCTACGGGCGGATCGTCAAGGGGCTCGAGGTTCGGTTCGAAGGTGGCCGCATCGTCGACGTCAAGGCCGACGAGGGCGCCGATGTCGTCAAGGGCCAGCTCGAGACGGACGAGACGGCGGCCTACCTCGGCGAGATCGCCCTCGTCGACGGCACCTCGCGCATCGGTCAGACGGGTCTGACGTTCTTCGACACGCTCTTCGACGAGAACACGACCTGCCATGTCGCATACGGCGGCGCGTATGCAGAGGCGGTCGAAGGCGGCGTGATCGAGGGCGTCAACGTCTCGAACGTGCACACCGATTTCATGGTCGGCGGGCCGCAGGTCGATGTCGACGCCGTCACGCGCAGTGGGACCCTGGTGCCGCTGCTCCGCGACGACGTCTGGCAGCTGCCGGAGTAAAGCCCCCGAACCTGGTTCGCTCTGGTGTCTGACACCAGTTCGAAACGCCCACGCGTCTCGAACTGCGAAAGGTGTCTGACACCTGTTCGAAGCGCGCGCTCGGCACGAACCGCGAACAGGTGTCAGACACCAACGAACCTGGTTCGCCGCACAGCGGCGAACCAGGTTCGATCACGAACCGGCTACTTGAGGCAGACGGCTGCCAGGTCGACGGAGTAGATCGAGTTGAACGTGAAGCACCCGACGCGCTTCGAGACCAGGATGCGGTCATTGAAGTTGTTGCGGGCGGCCCACGGCGGGTTGTTCTTCATCATGTTGACGTCCAGGTTCCCGTAGGCGGTGTAGCGCGCGCTACCGGAGAGCAGGGACGCGGACTGCATCGCCTTGTTGTACTTCGGGTCGTTGAAGTACGCGACGTTGTTGTTGTTCGCAGCGTGCAGGTTGTCGCCCGAGAGCAGCACGTTGATGAAGTCGTACGGATCGGCGTAGTCGGCGATCCACGCTTCGGACGTGAGGTCGAACGGCTCACCCCGCGTGCCTTCCTTGTCGATCTGGACGGCACGCGCGAACAGGTGCGCGTTGACGTTGATGCCGATCTGCTTCAGGTTGAACTGAAGGATCTGCGCCACCAGCGGCGCCGAGCCCGTATTCGAGGTGTAGTACTCGAGCGTCTCGCCCGATTTGAGACCGGCCTTCGCCGCCCACTTCTTGGCGGTGGCGATATCCGGGCCCTTGAGCGGGTACAGGTTCGCGTCGCGGAAGCCGGCAATCCCGGGGGGCAGGATCTGGTCGGTCCGCTTACCGGCGAGGTAGCCGCCCTGCGCGAGCATCGCCTTGCGGTCGATCGCGTAGTTCACGGCCTTCGCCAGCGCGGTGCCCTGTGTGCCCTTGAATGCCGGGCGGTCGTGGTTCATCGCGATGTACGAGATGCCGAGCTGTGGCTGGACCCAGAACTGGCTCTTGTTGATGCCGTACTTCTGCGCGGCTTCGGAGTACGACGCGGGCGGAATGCCGGCCGCGGCGTAGTCGGTCGAGGCGCTCTGCACGCGGAGGTACGTCGCGGCCAGCGAGTTGCCGACCGTGTAGCTGATCTGGTTGACGTTGTGCGGGCGCTTGCCCTTGTAGTACGGGTTCTTCTTGACGGTGATCGACTTGTTCGGCACGCGGTCCGAGATGTAGTACGGGCCTGCTGACGCCGGAGCAAGGACGCCATTCGGATCGTGCGCCAGGTTCGTCGGGATCGCACAGAAGAACGGCATCGCGACGCGAGCGAGGAAGTCCGGCGACGCATGCGTGAGGTTGATGATCAGGTGCGAGCCGCTCACCTTCACACCGGAGACCGGCGACTTGTCAGCACCGACGATGTCGGAGAAGAACGGGACGGCCGGCGACTGCATCTTCGGGTCCGCGTTGCGGTCGAAGGCAGCCTTGAAGTTCGCGGCCGTGACAGGCTGGCCGTTCGAGAACTTTGTGTAGCCGACCTTCACATTGAAGTCGTAGGTCTTCCCGCTGTTCGACACCTTCGGGAAGCCGGTCGCCGCCTCGGGAACGAGCTGAGAGCCCTTGGCGCCGTTGGCGTCGGGGTAGTTCATCAGCTTGAGGCAGGTCGCGTACTCGATTTCCCAACCGGTGGACAGGTAGTCGAGCGCGGGATCCGTGTAGTCCACGTCGTTCGGAAGGTCGACGTTCAGGGTTCCACCCTGCGCACCGGCCTTCGCCGACTTGGCCACGCCGCTACCGGCAAACACCGCCAGCAGGGCGACGGCGACCAGAGCGGTCGAGAGCCACAGCTTTCTTGTCAACGAAATGCTCCTTTTTTGGGTCACTGAGCGAGCGCGTTTAATGGCGCTCAACGACTTCGACGGTTCCGCTTAACATTTGTTGCACCGCGTAAGGATCGTTTAACGATCTATTAACTTTTGACGGCACGCGTCGCGGGCGCGGCGCGGCCCTGTGACCCTTTAAAAGCCGCGCGGCCCCGGGACCCTTTAAACTTGCGCTGTGAGCGCCGCCTGCACCCACACCGACCGGATCGAGATCGTCGAGCTCCCCGAGGAGATCGCAGGTTGTGAGGATTGTCTCGCGATCGGGGGGCGCTGGCTGCACCTGCGCATGTGCATGACGTGCGGGAAGATCGGCTGCTGCGACTCGTCGCCGAACCAGCACGCCACCAAGCATGCCCACGCGGCCGACCACCCGATCTTCCGCTCGGCCGAGCCGGGCGAGGATTGGAGCTGGTGCGTGATCGACGAAGTCGCCTTCGTCGTCCAGACGACCTAGACGGTTGATGCCACGCTTACGCCCGCCTGGGAACGGCCCAGACGCGGCGCATGACGCCCGCCTCGGCGCGACCGCATCCGGTGCACGGTGGGCGCGACGTGCAGCAGCCAGGTGGATCACCGGCGGCTCGCTCATCGCCAACGGCTTCGTCGCGCGCGGGCCGAGTTTCACCGCAAAGATCACGGGTGGCACCGGCAGGTACAAGGGCGCGCGCGGCACGGTCACCGTCGTCGGAGGCCCGACGACGAAGTACACGGTCCGGCTCGTGGGCTGAGTGAAACGAGAAGGGCCGGCTTGCGCCGGCCCTTTCGTTATTCGGTTACTTCCGCGATGTCTTCCGGCGGCGCATCGGGCGCGGCGGAGACGCCGATCGCCTCGGGCGGTGCCGGGGGGACGACCGTGATGTCGACTTCCTCGTCGCTCTTGCGGGCGACCAGGATCGTCGAGCCGGGCTCGAGCGAGCGGCCGAGGACGTAATCCGCGAGCGGGTCCTCGATGTACCGCTGGATCGCGCGGCGCAGCGGGCGAGCGCCCATTGCCGGGTCCCAACCCTTCTCGACGAGCAGGTCCTTCGCCTCGTCCGTCAGCTCGATCGTCACCTCGTGCTCGGCCATCTGCACGCGCAGGCGGTTCATGAGCAGGTCGACGATCTGCAGGATCTCTTCCTTCTGCAGCTTCGGGAAGACGATGATCTCGTCGATGCGGTTCAGGAGCTCGGGACGGAAGACCTTCTTCAGGTCGCCCATCACGCGGCTCTTCATGTCGTCGTAGGTCAGTCCGTCCTCGTTCGACATGTTGAACCCGAGCGAGACGTTCTTCGAGATCGATGCCGAGCCGATGTTCGACGTCATGATCACGATCACGTTCCGGAAGTCCACCTTGCGGCCCTGCGAGTCGGTCAGCTTCCCGTCCTCGAGGATCTGCAGGAGGATGTTGAACACATCCGGATGCGCCTTCTCGATCTCGTCGAAGAGGATGACCGAGTACGGCTTGCGGCGAACGGCCTCGGTGAGCTGGCCGCCTTCGTCGTAGCCGATGTAGCCGGGAGGCGATCCGACAAGACGGGACACGGCGTGCTTCTCCATGTACTCCGACATGTCGATCTGGATCATCGCGTCCTCGTCTGCGAACAGGAACTCGGCGAGCGTGCGTGCGAGCTCGGTCTTCCCGACGCCTGACGGGCCGAGGAAGATGAACGAGCCGGTCGGCCGCTTCGGGTCCTTGATGCCGGCACGCGCGCGGCGGATCGACTTCGACACGGCGATGATCGCCGCGTCCTGGCCGATGACGCGCTTGTGCAGCTCCTGCTCCATGTTGACGAGCCGCTGCGACTCAGCTTCCGTGAGCTTGAACACCGGGATGCCCGTCCACATCGAGACGATGTCGGCGATCTCTTCCTCGCCGATCTCGGGCTGCTCGGTCTGGTCCTGCTCGCGCCACTGATCCTCGAGCTCTCGCTTCTTCTGCGTGAGCTTGCGCTCCTTGTCGCGGAGCGACGCGGCCTTCTCGAACTCCTGGTTCTCGATCGAGGCTTCCTTGTCCTTGCGGACCTTCTCGATCTCCTCCTCGAGCTCGCGATAGCGCGGCGGTGCGGTCATCGTCTTGATGCGCATCCGCGACGCCGCCTCGTCGATCAGGTCGATCGCCTTGTCGGGCAGCTGGCGGTCCTGGATGTACCGGCTAGCGAGCGTCGCGGCCGCCTCGAGCGCCTCGTCGGTGATCTTGCACCGGTGATGCGCCTCGTAGCGGTCGCGGAGCCCGCGCAGGATTTGCACGGTGTCGTCCGTGGTCGGCTCCTCGACGCGGATCTGCTGGAAACGCCGCTCGAGTGCTGAGTCGCGCTCGAGGTACTTGCGGTACTCGTCGAGCGTCGTCGCACCGATCGTCTGCAGCTCACCGCGCGCAAGCGCCGGCTTGAGAATCGACGCAGCGTCGATCGCGCCTTCGGCGGCACCCGCGCCGACGAGATTGTGCAGCTCGTCGATGAACAGGATGATGTCGCCGCGCTGGGTGATCTCCTTCATCACCTTCTTCAGGCGCTCCTCGAACTCACCGCGGTACTTCGAGCCCGCGACGAGCGCTGCGAGGTCGAGGCTGTAGATCTGCTTG
>DATBDB010000159.1:0-10598 GCA_036270155.1 Gaiellaceae bacterium | reverse complement strand
GCGCATGACGCCCGCCTCGCCCTCGGTCAGGCGTACCGCCTGCCCTGCGGGCGAGTCGACCGTCCTGCTTGGTCTGGATCCGCCCCCAGACCCACGCCGCGTGGCATCAACCATCTAGGAGTGCGCGAGGCGGCTGCCGCGGGAGAGACTCCCGACAACAGCCGCCTCGGGACCCGCAAAGCCCGGGTTACCGCAGGCCGCAGCAGGTCGTATCCGGAGCCTCGCCAGCGGTGGGGGTTGCCACGAGGCGCCGGGCGCAGTTCGCATCCTGCACACCTCGCGCGCGCGGAGCAACCCGCAACGCGCCGGTCACACGTGAATCACGCGACGCGGAACGACCACGCCACCGCGGTCGCATGCTGCGCCGTTCGCGCGTAGGCGACGGCGACGTGCTTGCCCTTCGTGAGCCGGACGCCGGGAGCGCCGTAGATCGTTCCCTTCGTCGGCGTCAGCCCGCCGCCTTTGACCGGCAACTCCTTGCCGTCGACCCACATCCCCGATTCGATCAGCGGCTTCTTCGCCGAGAGCTCGGCTGCGAGCTGGGGAATGGCGGCGACGGTCCCGCCGGGGTGCGGACCGAGGATCGCGATCTTCACCGCCCCGCTCGTGTCCGGCTTCCAGGCGCCTGCGACCCGATGGAACGCGGTCGCCTGGTCACCGTCGAGCACGACCGCCCAGTCGCCGCCCGCGTAGAGCGTCGTGCCAGGGCCGGGCGGCGTGGCGGCGTCGGTGGTCGTCGTCTGGGTCGACGAACCGCCGCAGCCCGCGAGGGCGACGGCGGTGAGCAAGAGGGCAAGCCGGCGCACGGCTGCGTAGCCTAAGGAACGCGGCGACGGCGGGAGCGCAGAGCAAGAAACGCACCGAGGATCGCCGGGACGGCGGAGCGCAAATCCGGCCGTTCTCACGCCGAACGCTTCGCCGACGGCGCCGTCGGTCAGGCTCGCGACGGGCCGGAGGCCGAGGAACGCGATCGACCAGAGCGCCATGATGCGCCCGCGGTCGCGGCGCCGACCCACGCAAGCGCCGCGAGCGACCCGCTGAGTGCGATCGCTGCCGTCGCTGCTACGCCCGACCGGTCCTACGCAGCTGGGAGTAGATGCTGCGCGCAGTCTTCGCCGGCAGGCCGGGGACGCCCTCGAGCTCCTCCTCCGTCGCGTTCAGTACCCGCTCGGCCGAGCCGAAGTGGCGCAACAGCGCCCGGCGGCGCGACGGGCCGACGCCGGTGATCTGGTCGAAGACCGACTCGCGCGCCGCCGCATCGCGCCGCTGGCGATGGAACGTCACGGCGAAGCGGTGCGCCTCGTCGCGGATGCGCTGCAGCAACTGCAGGCCGGGCGAGCGTTCGTCGAGCAGGATCGGATCGGAACGACCCGGGACGAACACCTCTTCGATCCGCTTCGCGAGCGAGATCACCGCGACGCGTGGCAGGTCGAGCTCCTGCATCGCCGCGAGCGCCGCGCTCAGCTGGCCCTTGCCACCGTCGATCACGACGAGATTCGGCATCGCTGCAAACGATTCGTTCCACTCGTCGGAGCCCGGATCGGCGGAGAGGCGCGAGAAACGTCGCGAGATCACCTCGCGCATCGACGCGAAGTCGTCCTGGCCCTCGACGCCCTTGACGGTGAACTTTCGGTAGTGCGCCTTCTTCGCGACGGCGTCCTCGAAGACGACCATCGAACCGACGATCTCCTGGCCCTGGATGTTCGAGATGTCGAAGCACTCGATGCGGATCGGCAGCGACTCGAGGTTGAGCGCCTCCCGCAGTTCTTCCAACGACTCCAGCCGCCGCGCCCGCTTGGTCTCGGTCACGAACGTCTGCGAGTCGAGCGCGAGCTGTGCGTTCTGCTGAGCGAGCTCCTGGAGCCGCCGCTTCTCGCCGCGCTCGGGCGCGCGTACCTCGACATGCGAGCCGCGCCGCTCCGAGAGGAACGTCTCGAGCGCAGTCAGGTCTCCGGCGCCGCGCGGCACGAGGATCTGGGGCGGGATCGATCGCGCCGACCCGTAGTACTCGAGACAGAACTGCTCGAGCACCTCGACGATGGGCTCGCCCGCAGCATTCTCGAGGTGGAACGAGTAGCGATCGACCATGCGCCCTTCGCGTAGGGGGAACACCTGAACTGCCGCGCGCTCCTCGGAGACCGCCACGCCGATCACGTCGATGGTGCCAATCGACTTCCGCTCGACAGCCTGGCGCTCGGAGAGCCGCTCGATCGCACGCAACCGGTTGCGATATCGCGCCGCGTCTTCGAAGCGCTCGTCCGCTGCCGCTTCCCGCATCTGCTCCTCGAGCCGACGGCGAATCGGCCGGTCGTCGCCGGACAAGAACTCGATCACCTGGTCGATCAGCTCGCGGTAGTCCTCCTTCGAGATGTAGCCGACGCAGGGCGCGTGGCAGCGCTCGATGTGGAAGTCGAGGCACGGGATGCCGCTGTGACGGCCGGGCTGCGGACCCTCGCACGGGCGGTAGCGGAACACGCGATTCAGCACGTCGAGCGTCTCGCGCACCGTCTTCGCGTTCGCGTACGGCCCGAAGTACACGACGCCGCGCCGGTGCCGCTCGCGGGTGAACATCACGCGCGGGTAGTCGTCTTCGACCGTGACCGCGATGTACGGGAACGACTTGTCGTCGCGCAGGCGCACGTTGAACGGCGGCCGGTGGCGTTTGACGAGGTTCTGCTCGAGGTGCAGCGCCTCGACCTCGCTCGACGTGACGATCGTCTCGATCGTTTCGACCCGCGCGGCCATGTGCCGGATCCCCTGGCGCGTGTCGCTCGAGCCTGCCTGGAAGTACGAACGGACGCGCGGGCGGAGCGACTTGGCCTTGCCCACGTAGAGAACGTCGCCCTTCGCATCGCGCAGGATGTAGACGCCCGGCCCCGTCGAGAGGCGCTTCAGCTGGCTTTCGATGCGATCCGTTGCCATCAGTAGGCCAGGGTACTGTGGTGACCCGTGAGGGTGCTTCTGGGGGTCGCGGTGGTCTTTTTGGTGTGCGTGCCGTCGGCGTTCGCGGGCGGCCCGTTCATGATGGTTGGCGCCGCCGAGGACGTCGTGAAGGCGCAGGACTACGCGTTCTCGAAGGCCGAGATGGACAAGACGAAGCTCGCGGGCCTCGACACGATCCGCCTCACGCAGACGTGGACGAAGGGCAAGACGGAGCTTGGCCCGAACGACGCGATCACGCTCGGCAATGCGATGAAGGCCGCGCAGTTCACCGGCGTGCGCGTCATCCTCTCGATCTATCCATTCGGTTCGAGCGTGACGCCGCTCACCGAGCAGGATCGCCTCGACTTCACCCAGTTCGCCGCCGACGTCGCAAGGCGGTACCCCCTGCTCCACGACTTCATCATCGGGAACGAGCCGAACCTGAACCGCTTCTGGCTTCCGCAGTTCGGCGGTAGCGGCGAAGACGTGGCAGCGCCGGCGTACGAGCTGCTGCTGGCTGCCACCTACGACGCGCTGAAGGTGGTCCGCCCCCACTCGACGATTTACGGCGGCGCGCTCGCTCCGCGTGGCGTCGACAAACCGAACACGGGCCGCGACACGCACTCCCCGACGGCGTTCATCGCCGACCTCGGCGCCGCCTACAAGTCGAGCGGCCGCCAGATCCCGATCATGGACGCGTTTGCGTTCCATCCCTATCCGGAGACCTCTGCCACAGGTCCGAACTTCCCCCACCCGAACGGCACCGCGATCGGCCTGGCCGACTACCCGAAGCTCGTCGGCCTGCTCGGCGCCGCGTTCGACGGCACCGCCCAGAAGGGCTCGACGCTCCCGATCCTCTACGACGAGTTCGGGATCGAGACGCAGATCCCCGCGGCCAAGGCGCCGCTGTACACCGGGACGGAGCCGGCGACGACCAAGCCGGTCGACGAAACCCTCCAGGCGCAGATGTACCTGCAGGCAATGCAGATGACCTTCTGCCAGCCGACCGTGATGGGTCTGCTGCTCTTCCACGTCCAGGACGAGCCGGCGCTCTCCGCCTGGCAGTCGGGCGAGTACTACGTCGACGGCACGCCGAAGACCTCGCTTTATCCGGTACGCAGCGCCGCCTTCGGCGTCCACCGTGGCATCGTGGCCGCGTGCCCCGGCCTGCTGCTGACCCCCAAGCTGGTGATCAAGACGGGGAAACCGGACAAGACCGGCGTCAAGGTCTCGCTCACATGCTCACTCGATTGCAACTACACCGTCACCCTCGACAACCGCAGCCTCACGGGACTGGCAGTCGGCAGCACCACGAAGACGATCCTCTTCAAGGGCACACTGCCCGCCGGTTTGCACCGGGTCACCGCGCAAGGAACGGTGCCGGCGAACACCGGCCCCGCAGGCACCGCCTCGAAGTCGTTCCGCTCGCACTAGCGCTGCTCGTCCTCGCCAGCTGCGGCGGTTCGAAGCAGCCGAAGCTGCTCGTCGGCGCCGTCGAGGACGCTGCGAAGTACGCGCCCGACCCCGGCGCCCAGATGAAGCTCGCGCAGGACTCGGGCTACCGCGCGATCGTCCTGAGCGCCGTGTGGGAAGAGGGCGCGACCGTGGAAGCGGACCTGCCGCCGCTGCGGCGTGCGGTCGATGCGGCCGTGCAGCAGGACATCCGGCCGGTGCTCGCCGTCTACCAGCTCAGCTCATCGACGCCTGCCGATCCCACGCGGCGTGCGGCGTTCGCGCGCTACGCGGCGGCGCTCGCGAAGGCGCTGCCGCAGGTGCGCGACGTGATCGTCGGCAACGAGCCGAATCTCAACCTCTTCTGGCAGCCGCAGTTTGATGCGACCGGCGGCGATCAGGCGGCGATCGACTACGAAGCGCTGCTCGCGGCGACCTACGACGCGCTGAAGGCGGAGGACCCGCACCTGAACGTGATCGGCGGCGCGCTCGCGCCGCACGGCGGCGACGAGCCGTCGGCGCGCCCCACGCATTCCCCGACGCGGTTCATCCTCGACCTCGGCGCCGCCTATCGCGCGAGCGGCCGTAAGGCGCCGCTGATGGACGCGTTCTGCATTCACCCCTACGGCGAGAGCCCGCGCATCCCGCCGACGCTGGAGCACCCGCGCACGACGACGATCGGGATCGCCGACTATCCGAAGCTGGTCAACCTGCTCACGACCGCGTTCGACGGGACAGCCCAGCCGGGCTCGACCCTGCCGATCGTCTACGGCGAGTACGGCGTCGAGACGCAGATCCCGCCCGCCAAGGCGGCGCTCTACACCGGGAGTGAGGTGGTCGACCCGGTCGACGAGGCCACGCAGGCGCAGTACTACGTCGAGGCGATCCACGAAGCGGAGGCGCAACCGAACGTGCGTATGTTGTTCCTGTTCCATGTCGTCGACGAGAGCCGCCTGGAAGGGCTTCAGAGCGGGACGCGCTACGCGGACGGGAGCCCCAAGTCGAGCGAGGCCGCCGTGCAGGCGGCGCTCGGTCGCTAGCCTAGGTAGCGATGGAAACCGGCCAGTACGTCGCGTACACCTACTTCCGGGTCGATCCGGCCTGGCGCCGGCTGCCCGTCGAGGAGCGCACCGCGCACAAGGATGCGTTCGCAGATGTGATCGACGAGTTCGCGCCGAGCTTCGACCACCTGAGGACCTACTCGACGACGGGCGTGCGTCCCGACTCGGACTTCTTCCTCTGGAAGATCACCCAGCGCTACGAGACGCTCGGCGAGCTCGGCGCTGCGCTCAACGCGACGCCGCTCGCAGGCTGGCTCGAGACGCCGTACAACTACCTCGCAACGACGAAGGCGTCCCAGTACACGTCGGCGCGCAAGCCGCGCAAGCTCACGCCGCAGGGCTCGCCGTACCTCGTCGTCTACCCGTTCGTAAAGGTGCGCCCGTGGTACGAGCTCTCGGCTGCAGACCGCCAGCGTGCGATGGACGAGCACATCCGCATCGGGCGGGAAGAGTTTCCGACGATCCACAACCACACGAGCTACAGCTTCGGGATCGACGACCAGGAGTTCATGACGGCGTTCGAGTGCGACGAGCCGGCCGACTTCATGCACCTGATGCTGCGGCTCCGCGACTCCGAAGCCTCGCGCTGGACCGAGCGCGACACCCCGATCTTCGTCGGGCAGCACATGCCGGTCCGCGAGGCGCTCGCGCGCCTCGACGGAGTCGGGTCACTCGTCGAAGATCACAACTAGGCGCGTGATCGCGCCACGGTCGTGCTCGAGGACGAGCCGGCCCGTTCCGCCCCGCGCCCACACGAACGCCGCCGTGACGCGGTTCTCCTGCTCGTCGTCCTGGATGCCGAGCAGCTGGATCTGGTCGTCCGGCGGCTGTTCGAGATAGCCGCGCCGAATCTCGGCTAGGCCCACGAACGGGCCTGCGGGAACACCCTCGAACAGCAGCTCGCCGTCGTCGGCGAAATGCACGAGCGTTGGTTCCCAATCACCGGAGCGCACACCCTCGTTGAAGCGCGCGACGTGCGACTCCATGAGCTCGCGCCCGGTCACACGAGGTTTCGCTGGTCGCGCCACGTGCGGTAGCCGGCGTACCCGCACGCCGCCGCAACAAGGATCGCAATGAGCAGATTGCGCCCCGCCAGGCCGCCGAGCATCCACCAGCCGATGTCGACCACGAGCAGCGCCGCCGCGCTGTAGAAGACCCATGCGGCGCGCTGCGGCCAGGTTGAGATCTCCCGCCGGCCAAAGTCGCGCCAGTAGAAGTACACCACCACCGCGATCGCGATGATGAACGCGATCCGCAGGAGCAGGCCCGCGGTGATCACCGCCGTCTCCAGGTTCAAGAGAACGATCACAACCGCGACCGCGGCAAGGATCAGGAGGTTGCGGATGAAGGGCGTCATGCCGTCATCCAAGCACGGACGCCGAGCGCGGCGCCGAGCGCCGTCGCGATCCCGAACCAGAGCAGACGCGCCTTCGGCTCCTCCGGCGCGTAGAGCCATGGCGACAGCACGGCGAGCAGCGCGAACGTGCCGTAGGCGTAGTGCAGGTGGTCGTGCGCGCGGTGGTGGCGCGAGAGCAGCAGCAGCCCGAGCCCGACCTGAGCGACGAGCAGGGTCTGCGCCAGGGCGAGCAGCTGTGCGACGGTGTGCCCCGCGCGCGTGCGGCGGGCCCAGAAGGCCGCCGTCGACGCCAGGACGCAGACCGCGATCAAGAGGAATGCGTTCAGGTGGTGGGCCGTTAGCATCGGCACCAAAAGCTACAGGGAGGACGATCGTGGTCGAAGAAGGCAAGCCGGCACCGGACTTCGAGCTCAAGAGCGACAGCGGCGAGAGCGTCAAGCTCTCCGATCTCCGCGGCAAGCAGGTCGTTCTCTACTTCTATCCCAAGGACGACACTCCCGGCTGCACGACACAGGCGTGCGGGATCCGCGACGTCTACGGGGAGTTCGAGCGCGAAGGTGCGGTCGTGCTGGGCGTCTCGCCCGACGACGAGCGCTCCCACGTCAAGTTCAAGGAGAAGTTCGAGCTCCCGTTCACGCTGCTCGCGGACGAGGAGCACAAGGTCGCCGACGAGTACGGCGTCTGGGCCGAGAAGAAGTACATGGGCAAGACCTACTGGGGCGTCAACCGCTCGACGTTCGTAATCGACGAACAAGGGAATGTGAAGCGCGTCATGCACAAGGTGAAACCGGACACCCACGCCGACGACGTGCTCGAAACGCTGCGCTCCTGACGCCGGAGAAATGCACGGCCTGATCTTCACGAGCTTCCGCGCGTTCGTCGCAAGCGAGTACCCCGCCGTCGCCGACGAGGTGTGGGCGAACGAGCGGCACTTCGTGACCGAGGCCTACAGCGACGAGGAGTTCGACGCAGTCCTCACCCGGACCGTGGATCTGTCGGGCGATTCCCGTGCCACGGTCCTGCGCCGGTTCGGGATCTACGCCGGCGTCAGCACGTTCCGGCTGCTGTACCCCGACTACTACGCGGAGCACGGCGACACCTTCTCCTTCCTGCTCGACATCGAGCAGCGGATTCACGAGGTCGTTCGCAGCACCGTGCCGCTTTCGGCGCCGCCCCACCTCGGCATCAGAGCGCTCTCGGGCGGCGGCGTCTCGATCGCGTACACGTCGTCGCGCGCGCTCTGCGAGCTCCTCGAAGGGCTTGTCGTCGGCGTGGCGCGCTTCTACGGCGACGCCGTGCTGATCGACCAGCCGCTCTGCATGCACCGCGGCGATGCCGCAGGCTGCACGTTTTTCGTCACGCCCGCGCCCAGCGCCAGCCTCTAAACTCACGCTATGTGCCGGAACATCAAGATCCTCTACAACTTCCAGCCGCCTACGACCGAGGACGAGATTCACGCTGCCGCGGTGCAGTACGTCCGCAAGGTGAGCGGCATGCAGAAGCCGTCGAAGGCGAACGAGGCGGCGTTCGAGCACGCCGTCGCGGCGATCGCAGGCGTCACGCAGCAGCTCCTCGACGACCTCGTCACGCAGGCGCCGCCGCGGGACCGCGAGGTCGAAGCGCAGAAGCGGCAAGCTCGTTCCGCCGAGCGGTTCGGCCGCAGCGCCGTCGCCTAGTCGGAGGGCGTTACCCGATTGCCGCGGCGGAAGCCTCGGCCCCGACGTCGCGGGCGCGGGTCACGAGCCGGCGCAGCTGCTCGGGGTCGTTCGCATTCGCGAGCGCCTCGGGCAGCGCGACCTCGCCGTCCTGCACGAGCTTCGCGAGGGCTTGCTCGAGCGTGTGCATCCCGCGCTTGCCGCCGGTGTGCAGGTAGGAGTGAACCTGCTCCATCTTCGCCTGGCGGATCAGGTTCCGCATCGCGTCGTCCGCCACGAGCACCTCGACGCCCGCACGCCGGCCCTCCCCGTCCGCGGTCACGAGCAGCGCCTGGGCGATGATCCCCTGCAGCGATGCGCTGAGCTGCACGCGGACCTGCGCCTGCTGCTCGTGCGGGAAGACGTCGATGATGCGGTCGATGGCACCTGCGGCACTACGCGTGTGCAGGGTCGCAAAGACGAGGTGGCCTGTCTCGGCCGCCGTGAGCGCGATCGCGATCGACTCGAGGTCACGCAGCTCTCCGACGAGAATCACGTCCGGGTCCTGGCGCAACGCGGAGCGGAGCGCGCGTGCGAACGACCGGGTGTCCGCGCCGACTTCGCGCTGGTTCACGACCGCGCGCTTGTGCGTGTGCATGAACTCGATCGGATCTTCGACCGTCACGATGTGACAGGCGCGCGTCTCGTTGATCTCGTCGACCATCGCGGCGAGCGTCGTCGACTTGCCGCTGCCGGTCGGTCCGGTGACCAGCACGAGCCCACGCGGGCGCAGCGTCAGCTCGCGCACGATCGGCGGCATGTGAATCTCGGCGAGCGTCGGGATCGTCGCGGGCACGAGCCGGACGGCGGCCGCGACCGAGTCGCGGTCGTAGAAGACGTTGAGACGAAACCGCCACTTGTCGGCGAGCGCATAGGAGAAATCGAGCTCCCGCTCGACCTCGAGGATCTTCTGCTGCTCGAGCGTGGTGATCCGGTACACGAGCGCCCGCATCTCCTCGGCCGAGAGCGGCGGCAGCTCCAGGCGCTCGAGCTCGCCACGCACACGCAGCACCGGCGGCGAGCCGGAACAGAGGTGAAGATCCGAGGCTCCGGCCGCAGCCATCTGCTCGAACAGGTCGATCAGCGTGAACTCCATGACCCGACGGTGATCGGCGGATCAGGCTGAGAGCTTGAGCGGGTCTAGAAGCGGCGCAGAGCAGCAGCCGGCGGTGCCGTCATCGCGGCGGTCTTCAGCGCCAGCACGATCGGGGCGGCCGCGATGGCGAGCAAGGGCACGATCCGAGCCGGCTGTCCGAAGCTCCACGCATTCGGGTCCATCCACAGCAGCAGCGGCAGCAGCCACGGCCACGAGAACTCGCGGCGTATCAGCGCGATCGGGACGAAGAGCAGCACGAGGTAGTGCGGCCAGAGGATCGGGGTCAGCAGCAACGCGATGCCCAGGCTCGCCACGAAAGCGCGCTGGTCGCTCCGGCCCACGCGCAAAACTCGAGCGGCCACGACTGCGAGCACGACGCCGACAACAAGTACCCCAGCCTGCGTCGCGCCGGGCGCAGCGCCGGCAGCTCGGCCGAGCGCATAGAGCGAGTAGCTGTTCTTGCCTGTGAGCTCGCTCAACCGCGAGAGGAGCTTGGGGTAGTCGTGTAGTCCTGCGAAGTCGATCAGCGACCAGGTGACGAGCGTTACGCCAAGGCCGAGAGCGGCCGACACGACGGCTGCCGCATAGCGTCGCGTATACACGAGCCACAACCAGAGCGGCCACAGAAAGAGCTTTGCGACGACAAGCGCCGCAACGATCGGCGCGACCCGCGAGATCCGATCGCGGTAGCGCCAGGCGCCGGCAGCTCCGAGCAGAAGCAACGGGCTGAACGTCCCGAGCAAGTTTCCCGCAACGACCGGGACTGATCCGAGCACAGCCACGTAGCACCGCCAGTCGCGGACATTCAGGAGTCGCAACGCACCGAAGATCGCCCCGAGGCTGAGCGCGAGGAAGAGCGTCGCCGCAAGGGCGAACGGCAGCGCCGCGAACGGGACCATCGCGAACGCCGCGGGCGCCGGATAGACAAATGGCGCGAATGTCCGTCCATCGGTGACGGACGGCAGCCCGTCGAGAGCAGGATACGGAGACTCCGCGTGCCAGACGTGTCCCCCCGC
>DATBDB010000158.1:0-36105 GCA_036270155.1 Gaiellaceae bacterium | reverse complement strand
GTGGTGGTGAGGATTCCGTCTGGATCGCCCGACGAGGCTAGATACTCGAGATACGCCTCCTGCAAGCACGCGACAAGATCCATCGGCTCGATCGCCTTGTCCAGAACGGCACGCGCCCCGGCAGCGAGCGCACGCTCATGCTCCGCCGGCTCGGCCGACGCAGTGAGGACGAGCACGGTGGCCCGCCGGCGCTGGAGGATGCGCCGCGTCGCCTCGACGCCGTCGAGCAACGGCATGTTGATGTCCATCAGCACAACGTCCGGGTTCGTTGCCGAGGCGAGCGCCACCCCGTCGCGGCCGTTCACGGCGCAGCCCACCACCTCGATCCAATCCTGAAACTGGAAATACCGGAGCAGCAACTCCGGGTACGACGGATGGTCGTCGACGATCAGCACCCGCAGCGGCCTCGGCTCGGCCCGAGGGCTCACGAGCTTCAATTCGACAGGTGGGCGGCGTCTCGCGGCCGATCCGCCGCCCACCGTGTCGACCAGGCGTTCCGCACGACCGTCCATTGCCATCAGCCCTGCAGTTGCCGAAGGCTTCGGGGTCACGCCCCACCGAGTGACTGCGGCGACACTCGGCCCGGGTCCCGAAGGCGAAGGCACCCGCCTGGAGGGTGCGGCACCCGTTAGAACGCGCCCCCAACTAGCCATCGCTACCACACCGAGGGTTGCAGAAGCGATAATCGGCGCCAAAGGAGCGTTTAACGCATGCCACACGAGGATTGTCGGCTGCAACCTCCATCCGGCGGTCATTCGCCGGTAATCGCCGGGTGCCCCTGATGCCGCTTGAGTTCCGGACACTCGGGGAGCTCGAGGTCTTCGACGGCGAAAAAGCCGTGCCGATCCAGGGCGCAATCCAGCGCTCGGTCCTCGCCCTGCTGCTGATGCGCCCGAATGCCGTTGTCCGGACCGAGGACGTCGTGGACGAGGTCTGGGGCCTGCCGGCGCCCGAGACGGCAGCCAAGATGGTGCAGAACGCCGTCTCGAAGCTGCGCAAGAGCGGTTTCGCAGCCGTCCTGGCGACCCGGGCCGGCGGGTACATGCTGCGTGTCGATCCCGATGAGATCGACGCGAAACGGTTCGAGCGCCTGCTCGAGCGCGCGCGCGAAGCGCTCGCCGCAGGTGATCCGCAAGCGGCCGAGGAGCTGCTCGCCCAGGCCGAGGCACTCTGGCGCGGCCCGCCGTTCGCGGACGTCGCCACGGAACGCTTCGCGCAGCTGGAGATCGCGCGGCTCGAGGAACTGCGGCTGGAAGCGGCCGAGTGCGCGGTTGAGGTCGGTCTCGCACTCGGGCGGCATCGCGAGCTCGCCGCGAAGCTCGAGAACCTCGTGGCGCAGCATCCGTTCCGCGAGACCCTCCGGTTGCAGCTGATGCTCTCGCTCTACCGGTCGGGCCGCCAGGCCGAGGCCCTGGCGGCCTATCAGGCGGCCCGCGCCGCGCTCCGCGACGAGCTTGGGCTCGAGCCGAGCCCCTCACTCCAGCGCCTCGAGCAGGCGATCCTCCTGCAGGACCCGGCGCTCGACGTCGAGTTCCTCAGCCCGTCCGTCTCCGCCGCCCACGCGCTCCGGAAGACGCTGACCGTCGTCCACGCCGAACTGGCGCGCGAGGGGCGCGCGCTCGACCCGGAAGCGCTGCTCGCACTGACGACCCGCGTCGAGGAAACGTTGCGCGCAGCGGTTGTCGCCCACGGCGGCACCGTGTCGTCGTCGACCGGCATCTCGTTCGTCGCCGTCTTCGGCCTGCCGACGCTTGCCGAGGACGACACGCTCCGCGCCGCGCGCGCCGCGCTCGAGGCCCGCGCCGCGATCGCGGCGCTCGACGAGGCGTTCGAGCGCGAATGGGGGGTGCGCTGCACGCTCCGCATCGGCGTTGCGACCGGGACGGTGCTCGTCGAGTCGCCCGGCGTGGAAACGGGCGCAGCGACCGGCGAAGTCTTCGCCATCGCGGCCCGCCTCGCGCGCGTGGCGGGCGCCGACGAGGTGCTGCTCGCCCCCTCGACGTACGGCACGCTGCGCAACGCGGTCGAGGTCGAGCCCACCACGGGCGACGAGGCGGAGACCGCCTGGCGGCTGCGCGCCGTGCGCCTCGACGCCGCCATGACACCCCGCCTGCTCGACTCGCCGCTCGTCGGGCGAGACTGGGAGCTCGCGCAGCTGCAACACGCGTTCGAGCGCGTGACGCAAGGAAGGACGTCGTACCTCTTCACACTGCTCGGCCCCGGCGGGATCGGCAAGTCGCGCCTCGCCCGCGCGTTCGTCGAGTCCGTGTCGGGCGCGGCGACGGTGCTCACAGGTCGCTGTCCGTCGTACGGCGCGGGCGTGACCCTCTGGCCGCTGGCGGAGATCGTGCGCGAAGCCGCGGGCGCTACGACGCAGTCCGCGATCGCCGGGCTCGTCGCCGAGGAGCCCGAGGGCGAGGAGATCGCAGCTCGGATCGCCGGAGCGATCGGCGCAGACGATTCGGCCGGGTCGGCAGCCGAGCTCTTCTGGGCCGTGCGGAGCCTGCTCGCCGCGCAGGCGCGCAAGCACCCGTTGATCGTGGTCTTCGACGATCTCCAGTGGGCGGAGCCGACGCTCCTCGATCTGCTCGAGCACCTCGTCGAAGCGACGCGTGACGCACCGATGCTGCTGCTGTGCCTCGCGCGCTCCGAGCTGCTCGAGAGCCGCCCGACGTGGAGCGGCGGCAAGCTGAACGCGTCGACCGTCCAGCTCGAGCCGTTGTCCCAGCCCGATCGAGAGCTGCTGATCGCCCAGGCCGGAGGGCGCTCGCTCGACGCGGCCGTCGCGGCCCAGGTTGCCGAGGCGGCCGAGGGGAATCCGCTGTTTCTCGAGCAGATGGTCGCGCTTGCGATCGAGGAGGGAACAGACGCCGGGGAGGTCCTCGTGCCGCCCACGATTCAGGCGCTGCTCGCGGCAAGGGTGGACCGTCTCGTTCCGCTCGAGCGAAACGTCCTCGAGCGGGCGGCGGTCGTGGGCAAGGAGTTCACGCTCGCCGAGGTCACGGCACTCTCGCCGGAGCCCGAGCGCGACGACGTCCTGCGGCAGCTCGAGTCCCTCGCCCGGCGTGACCTGCTCGGGGTTGCGGCAGCGACGCGGCGTGTCGACGCAGGCTTCTTCTTCCGGCACGGCCTGATCCGTGACGCGGCGTACGACGCGCTGCCGAAGGTCGAACGTGCGGCGCTTCACGAGGCGCTCGCGCGCTTCATCGAGCGGGTGCCCGACCAGCACGCGGGGCGGCACGAGGAGGTCCTCGCATTTCACCTCGAGCAGGCGTACCGGTACCGCAGCGAGCTGGGCCAGTCGGGTCTCGACGTGGAACGGCTCGCTGAACAGGCAACGACGCTCCTGGCCGCAGCCGGGCGGCGCGCGTACGCACGAGACGACGTGCCTGCCGCCGTCGCGCTCCTCGAACGGGCGGCCGACCTCGCCGGCCCCGGAACCCGAACGCGGTACGAACTGCTCCCCGATCTCGGCGAGGCTGTCCGCGAGAGCGGCGACTATCCACGCGCCGAAGCAGCGCTGGCAGAAGCGATCGAAGGCGCGGATGACGGCGGTGACGAAGCGCTGGCGGAGTACGCGCGCCTCGTCCGCTTGCGCATGCGCGTGCAGACCGATCCCGACCTCGGTGCGGAGGAAGTCATCGCAGGCGCCCGCCGGGCACTCGATGCGTTCGAGCCGATCGACGACGCGCAGAGTCAGGCGAAGGCGTGGGAGCTCCTCGCCTGGGGCCACTGGGTGCAGTGCCAGGCCGAGGCGACCGAAGAGGCGCTCGCCCAGTCGCTCGAGCACGCACGCCGTGCCGCGGACCCTCGCACGGCGGCCCAGAGCCGCCATCTCATGCTCGGCGCCGCGGTGTTCGGACCGCGCCCGGTTCCGGACGCCATCGCGCGGTGTGAGGAGATCCTCGCGGACGGCCGGCAGCAGAAGCGGGTGACCGCCTCCGCATTACGTGCACTCGCCGCGCTGAAAGCAATGGCAGGCGAGTTCGACGAAGCCCGGTTCCTGCTGCGGCGCTTCTCGGCGATCGTCGAGGATCTCGGCCTGCGCGTCACGGCCGCGTCGGCGGCCGAGACGTATGCCGAGGTGGAGCTCCTCGCAGGCGACCCGGTCTCCGCGGAGCGCCGGCTGCGGGCGGGCTATGCGGAGCTCGAGGAGATGGGCGAGTCGAGCACGAGTGCAAACCTCGCGGCATTGCTCGCGGAGGCGCTCCAGGCGCAGGGCCGTCATGAAGAGGCTGTTGCGGTCTCGGATGTGAAGGCGGCCGAAGACGACGTCTCGGCGCACGTCCATCTGTCGGGTGCGCGAGCGCGGGCCCTCGCGTCGGTCGGGAGGATCGACGAGGCCGACCTGCTGGCGCGTAGCGCGGTCGCGCGGGCCCGAACGACCGATTTCCTCGTCATGTCCGGCGATGCCTTGTGCGACCTCGCGGCCGTCAGGCTGCTGGCGGACGGGGTCGCGGAGGCGCGCCACCTGCTCGAGGAGGCGCTCCAGGCCTACAGGCAGAAACAGCATCTCGTCGCAATCGCCCAAACGGAGAATCTGCGCTCAGCGCTTGTTTCCGGCGCCTGAGCCGTCTACCGTAAGCTCCACACTCGTTCGGAGATCTTCGCGGCCGTCTCCTCTTCCTTGCTGAAAGGGGGTCGCCCGTGCACTCCGGGCGCCAGGCCACAGTCCGAGCTCGTCTCAGGCCAGCCGTGCTGGCGGTGCTGACGTTTGCGTGCGCTCTCCTGGCGGCCCCTGCGCCGGCGGCCGCCGACACCTACATGCCGGAGTCGTTCCACGAAACGATCTCGACCTACCCCCGGCAGCTGTTCCGCGTGATCGTCCAGGGCCGGCCGGCCGTATCCGCGTCGCACGTCAAGGCCGACGTCGAGCACGACCGCCGGGAAGCGCCCGCCTACGAGGATGGAATCGACATCGCCTACTCGTCGATCAACGCCGTCGCGGCCGAGCTGACCGGCAAGCAGATTTTGCTGCTCTTCGAACGAGAGGACATCCTCGCCATCACCCCCGACCTGCCGCTGCGCTCGGTCGCTGCGGATCCTCCCTTCGCCGTCGAGCCGCCGACCGTCACCGGTCTGGCCCAGAGTGGGTCGCAGCTCGACGCGACACCGGGGCAATGGTCGGGGGCGCAGCCGCTGGCGCTCGCGTACCAGTGGCGGCGGTGCAACGCCGCGGGCACCGAGTGCGCGGAGATCCCGGGCGCCACCGGGCCGGGATACGTCGCCTCCCCGGACGACATCGGATCGACCCTTGCGGCCGCGGTGACCGCGACGAACGACGACGGCAGCGCTTCGGCGGTCTCGGTTGCGACGGCGGTCGTTGTCGCCGGGACGTACGTGCTCGCGCCGGGCGACATCGGGTCAAGCCTGGGCGTCCTCATCAGCACCGCGCCCGTCACGGACACGCCGAGCCTGCCGATGCCCGCGTCCGAACCGACCATTGCCATTCCCGCCTCGCACTCGGACCCGCCGACGATCGAGGGCGCCGCGCAAGTGGGCGCGCGGCTCGAGGCGACCGGTGCGGAGACCTACCTCTGGCAGCGCTGCGACGCGACCGGTGAGACGTGCGCCGAGATCGCGGGTGCCGAGACGTCGACGTACGTCCCGGTCGCGGCCGACGTCGGTGCAACGCTGCGCGTCTCCGACGGAACGCTCGTCTCGGCGCCGACGGCGGTCGTGCTGCCCGCGGCCCCCGTGAACACCGCGCCGCCGACGATCGAGGGCGCTTCCGTCTCAGGCGCACAGCTCGAAGCGCTCCCCGGTGACTGGGCGAGCGCCGTGCCCCTGACCTATCACTACCGCTGGCAGCGTTGCGATCCCGCGAGCGGTGCGTGCGTGGACGTCGCGACCACCTCGACGTACACGGCCGGCGACGCCGACATCGGAGCAACGCTACGAGTCGTCGTGCGCGCGACGAACGCCGGCGGCAACCGGACGAGAACCTCCGCGAGGACCGACCGGGTCGCCCCGGACTCGCCTTCGGGGCTCTGGAGCTGGCAGCTCGGGCCGTACGCCGCGGGCGTCGACGCGCAGTGGGCGGCGGTCGCCGGCGCAGGCGTGACCCCGCCGGCGATCGCGGTCGTCGACTCGGGCGTGGACTCCGCGCTGCCCGGGCTCAACGGTGCGGTCGTGCAGTCGGCAACCCTGACGTCGCTGCCGCAAGCTGCCGGAGCCGATTCGTACGGCCACGGCAGCTTCGTCGCCCAGGTCGCGGCCGGGCGAGCGCCCGGTGAAGCCGGTGCCGCGCCGACAGCGCCGATCGTCTCGCTCGACGTGATGGACGACAACGGGATGGCGCTGACCAGCGACGTCGTCGCGGCCGCCGACTGGATCTACACACACAAGAGCGAGAGCGGCATCGGCGTGGCCAACTTCTCCCTCGTCGGCTCGGCCAAGTCGACCTTCCAGTACGACCCGCTGGACCGTGCGCTCGAGCGTCTGTGGCTGAGCGGGGTCGTCGTCGTGGCAGCAGCAGGCAACTACGGCAACGGCCACACGGGCGACGTCGCGTTGGCGCCTGCGAACGATCCGTTTGTGCTCACCGTCGGCGCAACCGACACCGCCGGCACGTTGACCAAGGACGACGATTTCGCAGCCCCTTGGTCGGTGTTCGGCCACACCTATGACGGCTTCGCGAAGCCCGAGCTCGGTGCGCCCGGCCGCTATGTCGTCGCGCGCGTGCCCACGGAATCGACCCTGTACCGCACACGCACCGACCGCATCGTCGCGCCCGGGCTTCTGCAGCTGTCGGGAACGTCGTTCGCCGCTCCGCTCGTCGCCGGTGTCGCCGCCAACCTGCTCGCGCTCCATCCGGCGTGGACGCCGGACCAGGTGAAGGGCGCGCTGATGGTGAGCGCCGCACCGGCCACCGCTGCGGCCCCGTTCTCGGTCGGTGTCGGACTGCTCGATGCCGCCGCCGCGCTTGCGGTCACCGACCCGCCGAACCCGAACGCCGCGCTGGACGAGTTCGTCGTCTCCGATCCGAGTGGCGACGCAACGCCGGTCTTCGACACTGCGAGCTGGGGCACAGCCGTCCAGGCGAACGCTTCGTGGGGCACCGCGTCCTGGGGCACGGCATCGTGGGGCACCGCCTACTGGTCCTCGGCCTCGTGGGGCACCGCTTCCTGGGGCACGGCGTCCTGGGGCACCGCGTCCTGGGGCACCGACCTCGGTCTGTCGGACGGGAACTCGACCGGCTACTGGATGTCCTGGCCGCGCTGACGGCGCCACTCGTAGAGCGCGATCGCCCCCGACGCAGCGACGTTCAGCGACTCGGCGCCCGCGATCGGGATCCAGGTCTCGACGTCCCGCTCCACCTCCGCCGGCAGTCCCTCCCGCTCCGCGCCGAGCAGGAACACAACACGTCCGGAAAGGTCGACCGAACTGAGCGGCACGCCGCGGTGTGCCTCGAGCGCAACCCGAGTTTGTGTTGAGTCAACACAAACTTCGAAGCGCCCCATGGGAACGCGCCAGATCGAGCCCACGCTCGCGCGGAGTGCCTTCGGCGACGTCGGGTCGGCACAGCCGTCCGAGAGCACGACGGCGGCGCCGAAGGCATCCGCGGTGCGAATCAGCGTTCCCACGTTGCCGGGATCGGCGAGCTTCCAGAGCGCGAGTGTCGCCGGACGCTCTTCCCACTGCGGCAGATCCTCGCGGCGGTAGACGCCGATCACGCGCGGCGGATGCGGCGCCGAGGCAACCTCCGCGAGCAGCTTCGGCTCGACATCCTCCCCGGCGCGCAGCAGGTCGACCGGGTCGGCGGTCGCGGCCTCGATCGCGTCCTCGCCTTCGACGAAGAAGAGCCCGAGCTTGTCGCGCCAGCTCTTGTCGTGCAGCTTGCGGACGAGCTTCAGGCGCTCGTTGTCCTTCGAGAGGATCAACGGCCCCAGTCGAGCCATTCGCCGTGGAAGTCGAACACCGCGAGCCGGTCGCTGTGGTCGTCGGGGTAGCGCTCGACCTCCAGTGCGAAGCCATCGTCGTCGGGCGCGCGGCCCGTCGTCAGGTAGACGAGCGGCTCGTCGTGAGCCGCGTCCTGCAGCGCCGCGCGCACCTTGGTCATCGCGCTCTGGTCGAGGTACATCGTCGATGCACTCTGAAAGACGACGAGCTGCGTTCCCTCCCGCCGGTCGCTGAGCAGCGCCGGGAGCGACTCGACGTAGTCGCCGCGCATCAGCTCGGGCGGATCGTCGCGCACCGTCTCGATCGCACGGCGTAGTCGTTCCAGACGCGCTGTTTGGTCGGGCCAGACGAACGCCTGCAAGAGCCGCGCACCGTGCTCCGTCGTCACGTCGACCGGATTGAGGTCGATGCCGCGGCGGCGCGCGACGGACACGCGGCGCGAGAAGAGCTCCGCCGGCGGCGGCGTGCGGTCGTCACCCGTGAGCTCGAGCGCGCCCGTCCCCCACTCGCCCGTCTTGTACCGATAGCGATAGCGGTCCCACATCAGGTTCAGGCCGGCCGACGGTCCGAGCTCGAGCAGGTCGAACGGGCGGCCGTCGGCGAGCCAGAGGAACCCGGGAAAGAGCGCCCACGCACGTTGCACCTCGTTCGTCTGAACGTCCTGCTCCTCGGTCCAGCGGCTGAGGAACTCCTGGTGCTGCTCGAGCGCGCCGCCGACGTCGTCCCACGAGGCCTGATGCGCGAGCACGAGGTAGTGCAGCCCACCGAGCAGCCGCAGCGGAAAGTCCCACACGAGGTCGGGAGCGATGTCGTCGACCCGCGGATCTTCCGCGAGCCGACGACAGAGTTCCGCGTACAGGGGCGAGCGGCCGTCGCAATAGGCGGCCTGCCGGCGGAAGATCTCCGCCTGGCGCGTTATTGGGCGGAAGCGAGCGCCGACTTGGCCTGCTCGACGATCTCGCCGAACTTCGCCGGATCGGTGGTCGCGAGATCCGCGAGCACCTTCCGGTCGAGCTCGATCTCGGCCGCCTTCAGGCCCGCGATGAACTGGTTGTACGAGAGCCCGTTCGCGCGGGCGCCGGCGTTGATGCGCATGATCCAGAGCTTCCGGAACTCGCGCTTCCGAACCTTGCGGTCGCGGTACGCGTATGCGAGCGAGCGCTCGACCTGCTCCTTCGCGTACGTGTAGTTCGAGTTCTTGAGGCCCCAGTAACCAGAGGCTTGCTCGAGGACCTTGCGCCGCTTCTTGCGCGCGTGGAGTGAACGCTTTACGCGTGGCATCGGTTACCTCCGTCCCAGCATGCGTTCGACGGTCTTCTCGTTCGCGGTGTCGACAGGGTGGTTCTTACTGAACGTGCGCTTCTGCTTCGGCGACTTGTGCTCCAGATTGTGACTCTGGTTCGCCGACCGGCGGAGAAGCTTCCCCGTCCCCGTGACCTTGAATTTCTTCTTCGCTCCTGAGTGTGTCTTCTGTTTCGGCATCTCGTTTGACTCCTGCGTTCTTCGTTGGGCCGAGCACCATTGTCATGTTCCGCCCTTCGAGGAGCGGCTGCGTCTCGATCAGGCCGATCTCCTTGACGTCCTCCGCGAGGCGCATCAGCAAGTCGCGCCCGCGATCCGGATGTTCGCGCTCGCGGCCCCGGAACATGATCGTCACCTTGACCTTCGCGCGCTGGTTCAAGAAGCGCGCGACGTGGCCTTTCTTGGTGTCGTAGTCGTGAATTCCGATCTTGGGCCTGAGCTTGATCTCCTTGACGTTGATCTGCGTCTGGTGCTTGCGGGCGACCTTCGCCTTCTGCTCCAGCTCGTACCGGTACTTCCCGTAGTCCATGACCCGGGCAACCGGCGGGTCCGCCTGGGCCGCGACTTCGACCAGATCGAGGTTTTTCCCGTATGCGTACTCACGGGCCTCGTCCGTCGTCTTGACTCCGAGTTGCTCCCCGTCCTCGCCGATCAGCCTCACCTTGGGAACACGGATCGCGTCGTTGATCCGTGTCTGCGGTTCGGGACGGCGCGGCGGTTCGAACCCAGAACGCCTACGCGGCCTCAAATGATCTTCACCAAGCTCGTGATTTCCTCCTCATTAAACGAAAATTCCGCTGGCATGCAGCGGCAGAGGTTCTCATCAACCTTGGTCGGTTGAACCTCCGAAGCGTGAGCTAGGAGGTGAGAGACGGTTCCGCCCCTGCTTGCCAGGGATTCAGCGTAGCAAGTTTTCCCCGCAAATCACCTAACGAAAGGGTGGTCTGCTCCCCGCCGTGCTCCCGGATTGCCAGGGACTCGTCGGACTCCTTGTCGCCGAAGACGATCAGGTAGGGGATCTTCTCCACCTCGCCGTTGCGGATCCGCTTGCCGAGGGTCTCCGACGAGTCGTCGACCTCGACCCGGTACGGCGCCAGCTTCTCCGCCAGCGCGGCCGCGGCCGCGTGGTGCGCCTCGGCGACCGGGACGATCCGGATCTGCACCGGGGCGAGCCAGAAGGGGAACGCACCGGCGTAGTGCTCGGTCAGGATCCCGATGAACCGCTCGAATGAGCCCATCAGCGCGCGGTGCACGACGTACGGGGTGTGCTCCACGTTGTCGGCGCCGATGTAACGGCAGTTCAGGCGCCCGGGAGTCTGGCTGTCGAGCTGAACGGTGCCCATCTGCCAGGCACGGCCCAGCGAGTCCTTCATGTGCAGGTCGATCTTCGGGCCGTAGAACGCGCCGTCGCCTTCGTTGATCGAGTACTCGAGCCCCCGCCGGTCGAGCGCCGCCTTGAGCGCCCCCTCGGTGAAGTCCCACTCCTCGTCGGTGCCGAGCTTGTTGTCGGGCCGGGTCGAGAGCTCGAAGCCCGCCTCCAGCCCGAAGAGGTCGTAGATCGCCTTCGCGTAATCGAGGCAGCCGAAGATCTCGTCCTCGATCTGTTCGCGGGTGCAGAAGATATGCGCGTCGTCCTGGGTGACGTGGCGCACGCGAGTCAGCCCGTGCAGGCTGCCGGACGGCTCGTTGCGATGCAGGGGTGCAGCCTCGGCGTACCGGAGCGGCAGTTCGCGGTAGCTGCGCAAGGTGTTCGCGAACAGCACCATGTGACCCGGGCAGTTCATGGGCTTGATCGCGTAGGTGTGGTCGTCCTCGGGGATCAGGAACATGTTCTCGCGGAACTTCTCCCAGTGGCCCGAGCGCTCCCACAGCACCTTGTCGAAGATCAGCGGGGTCTTCACCTCGAGGTAGCCACGCCGTGCGTTCTCGCGTCGGCGCATTGCCTCGAGCTCGTTCCAGATCACCATTCCCTTCGGGTGCCAGAAGGGTGAGCCCGGCGAGATCTCCTCGAGGTGGAAGAGGTCGAGCTGGACACCGAGCTTGCGGTGATCGCGCTTGCGCGCCTCTTCGAGCCGCGCGAGGTGTGCGTCGAGGTCGGCCTGGTTGTAGAACGCGGTGCCGTAGATCCGGGTCAGCTGCTTGTTCTTCTCGTCGCCGCGCCAGTAGGCGCCGGCGAGGCCTGTGAGCTTGAAGGCCTTGATCGGCTTCGCGTTCTGCAGGTGCGGGCCGCGGCACAGGTCGGTGAACTCGCCGGCGCCGTTCGCAAACTGGGTGTAGAGCGAGATGTCGCCCTGCGCGGTGTCGACGAGCTCGACCTTGTACGGCTCGCTCTCTCCCTCGAAGCGCTGCTTGGCCTCGTCGCGCGAGATCTCCTCGCGCTGCCACTCGCGTCCTTCCTTGATCTCCCGCTTGACCTCGTTCTCGATCTTCGCGAGGTCGGCCTCGGTGATCGGCTCCGGGAAGTCGAAGTCGTAGTAGAAGCCGTTCTCGATCGGCGGGCCTATCGCGACCTTCACGCCCGGGTAGAGACGCCGCACGGCCTCGGCCAGCAGGTGCGCAGCCGAGTGGCGGAGCACGTAAAGCGCGTCCGGATCTTCGGTGTCGCGCGTGGTCAGGAAGTGGATCTGCTGGCCGTCGTGCAACGGCAGCCGGAGATCCTGGACGGATCCGTTCGAGCGCACGAGCACGGCCTGCTCGGCGAGCTTGGCGCCGATCGCGCGCGCGGCCTCGAGGCCGGTTGCGCCTTCGGGCAGTTCGAGCTCTGAGTTATCGGGCAGAAGGACCTTCATGACAGACGACAAGAGTAATCACCCCCGTGAAGACGACAGGAACGAGGAAATCGACGAGTCGCCGGTTCCCGACCCCGAAGAGGTGGAGAGCCCGTCAGCCGAGGACGATCCGGGAGCTGATTAAGCCGCGCGCAGGCCGGCGACTGTCGCCCGCGCGCGGCAGCGCGTCAGCGTCGTCGTCAAGAACCGGCCCGCGTTCATGTGTCCGATGGTAGCGGCGCGTTCGGCCCTGCGCCAGGCGTGAACCGCATCAGCACCCACTCGGCGAGGTGATCCTCGTCGGGTGGGTGCCGCGAGACAGGAACGAAGCCCGCGTTGCGCCAGCCCTTGAGCGCGCGCTCGTTCCAGGCGTACGGATCGACGGTCACGTACTCCCAGCCGTCGTCGAGGAGCTCTTGCGCGAGCGTGCTTGCAGCGTCCGGCATCAAGCCCAGACCGCGCGCTGCCGGGATGAGGAACCCGTCGAGCCCGCCGCGCCGTGGGCCTTCCTCCTCCCACCACGACTGCAGGTACCCGATGGGCTTCCCGTTCGCCTCGACGATCCACGCGTCGACCGCCGGGCGCGCGAGCCGCGCGCGCATCTGCTCCGGGGTGAAGGTCTCGTCGTCCCAGTAGCGCGAGACCTCCGGGTCGGCGTACCAGGCGACGAGCAGCTCGACGTCGTCGTCCGTCGCGGGACGGACGACCGTCAGCGGTCCGCGGACGGTTTGCCTCGGTGGCGTCACGGGGAAAGCGTACGACTGAAAGGAGGGGTCAGATGCCCGGTAAAAGCGCACACGTCAAGAACGAGAAGCAGTACGAGGCCCTGAAGGACAAGGGCATGTCGAAGGAGCGCGCGGCGAAGATCGCGAACTCCCCCGACGCCTCGAAGCACGGCGGCGAGAAGTCGCACACCTCGAAGAGCGATCCAAAGCAAGGCGGAACGCATGCGCAGAAGGTCGCTGCTGGCCGCAAGGGCGGCAAGGCGACAGCACGGAAGAGCTGAATTTACGGAACGAGCGGATATTTCGTGTGCGCACCCTCTTGCGCGAGAGTGCGCGCTCGGCATACATTGCGGATCCCGCTGAGCGCGGAGCGCGAGTAGGTCGAAGCCTCGCCGAGTGACTGTTGAAGGCGCAAGCCTGATGCGGCCAGTCAGTGAGGTGGACGAAAGCGCCACCGGCTCAGCGGGATTTTTTGTGGTCCGATTTAGTCTCGCGATGGACTTCACGCTCTCCGACGAGCAGCAGCTGATCCGTGAGACCGCGCGCGCGTTCTGCGCTGCCGAGATCGCGCCGTACGCCGCCGAGTGGGATCGCAGCGAGACGATCGACCGCTCGATCGTCGACAAGCTCGCCGAGCTGGGCTTCCTCGCCGCGGCGCTGCCGGAGGAGCACGGCGGAATGGGCCTCGACATGCTCTCGTACACGCTCCTTGTCGAGGAGCTCGGCAAGGCGGACTCGAACGTGCGCGGCATCGTCTCCGTCTCGAATGGCCTCTACGGGAAGTCCGTCGCCAGGTGGGGCACCGAGGAGCAGAAGGCGCGCCTGCTGCCCCCACTCGCCTCGGGCGCGTCGCTCGGCTGTTACGCGCTGACGGAGCCCGGCGCCGGCTCCGATCCCGGCGGCCTCGAGACGCGCGCCGAGCGCGACGGCGACGACTGGGTGATCAGCGGCCAGAAGATCTTCGTCACCCTCGGTTCCTGGGCTGCGAACGCGCTCGTCTTCGCGCGCACCGGCGAGCCGGGAGCGCGCGGCATCACGTGCTTCGTCGTGCCGGCGGATGCGAACGGCTTCGAGGCTCGCCCGATCAAGGGCAAGCTCGGGCTGCGCGCGCAGGACACCGCGGAGGTCTTCCTCGACGGCGTGCGCGTCCCGGACGAGAACCGGCTGGGCGAGCTCGGCTCCGGCTTCAAGGTCGCGATGTCGGCGCTCGACCACGGTCGCATCTCGCTCGGCGCCGGCTGCGTCGGGATCGCGCAGGGCTGCCTCGACGCATCGATCGCGTACACCAAGGAGCGCAAGCAGTTCGGGCGCAGCGTGGCGAGCTTCCAGCTCGTGCAGGAACTGCTCGCCGACATCGCCGTGGAGACCGAGGCGGCGCGCCTGCTCGTCTGGCGCGCGGCGGCGACCGCCGACCGCGGCGAACGTCATACGGTGGAGGCGTCGTACGCCAAGTACTTCGCGAGCGAAGTCGCGGTCCGCGCGGCGAACGCCGCGGTGCAAGCACACGGCGGATACGGCTACATCGACGAATACCCGGTCGGGAAGTACCTGCGCGACGCGCGCGTCACGACGTTGTACGAAGGCACGAGCCAGATTCAGAAGCTGCTGATCGGGCGTGCGCTGACCGGCGAGAACGCCTTCACGTGAGCGAGATCACCGCGCGCGACCACGCCGAGTGGGCGGCGTGGCTCGAGGCGAACCACGAGGCCGAGTCCGAGGTCTGGCTCGTCTACTGGAAGAAGGGGAGCGGCAAGGAGTCGATCAAGTGGGCCGACGCCGTCGAAGTCGCGCTCAAGTTCGGCTGGATCGACGGAGTGATCCGGACGATCGACGAGCATCGCTATGCGCAGCGCTGGACGCCGCGGCGGCCGAAGAGCAAATGGTCGCTCGTGAACAAGGAGATCGTGCTGCGCCACATCGCAAGCGGCGAGCTGCGGCCGATGGGGCTTGCCGCCGTCGAGGCCGCGAAGGCTTCCGGCGAGTGGGATCGCGCCTACACCGTGCAGCGGCCGACGCCGACTCCCGACGACCTCAAAGCACGTCTGAAGGCGAGCCCGCTCGCGAAGGAGAACCAGCGGCGGGTGAGCCGCACGCGCTGGGACCGCTGGCTCGCGTGGCTTGACGGCACGGAGGGCCGGACGCGCGCGCGACGGCTGAACATGATCATCCGCGCGCTCGAGGAACGCGACTACGTCGCCGTCGACGCGGCCGCCAAGCGTTGAATGGTGTCCCGTTCGGACATGTCCCCGGGACATGTCCCGGTTGGACAGGTCAGCCCAGGCGGTAGATCGCACCGAGCTGCTTGAGCAGCTGCCGCGCGATCAGGTCGCCCGCGGCCGCCGTGTAGTGCACGCCGTCGGGGAGCCGCATCAGCGTCAGCTTCCCGTGCACGCGCAGGTACGGCGCGTAGCGGCCGTGCGCGTCGGCGAGGATGTGCCACGTGTCGACGTACGTCGCCGTCTTCGGATGCGCGGCGACAACCGATTCGAGGATCTGGTTGACGATCGGGAAGCTCTTCTTGAACCCTGGCCCGTCCGGGACCGGCAGGCCGAGCCAGACGACGTGGACGCCCTTCGCGTTCAACTCGCGCGTCACGCCGTCGACGCGCCGGCGGTACTCCGCGATCCACGACGGCGTGCCGAGCGCGCCGACGTGCTCACCCGAGGGGACGCCCGCCATGAAGTCGTGCGCGTCGTCGGCGCCGAACGAGAAGACGGCCACTTTCGGCGCGAGTTGTGTGGGCGCCTCCTGGATGCGCGTGAACCAGTTGTAGAGATCCGGCCGCGCCAGACCCGTGGAGAGCCTGCTCTCGACGCCCACGACCTTCAACGCGGGATTCGTCGCGCGTTCGAGCGCCTGGCCGGGGATCTCGGCGAGCGAGTCGCCCGCCACCCAGACCCGGAGCGGCTTCGCTGCGGTGAACCGCGGTTTACGCGGTGGGTGCGTGCCTGTCGGGCGCGATTTCGTGGGCGGCGGCCCCGCGGGAGGCGGCAGCGTCAGGTGGATCCGTGTGTCGATCGTGTCCTCGTTCGTGCGACCGATCGCAACCAGCACTTCGTGACGCGGCGTCGTCAGGTGCAACGCGCGGCTGACGCGCACGAGCGGACGCGTCACGTCGAGCGCCAGGTCGCGCTGGAAGCCGGCGGGTTGGATCTCGGCCTGCTTGCGCAGGCCCTCCGCCTGCAGGAGTGCGGCGAGCAGGAGCCCGAAGAACAGGACGAGGATGCCGCGACCGGCCGCTGTGTGCAGGAGCCTCATCAGAAGCGGAAGTAGATGAAGGGCGCAACTCCTGCTGGGCCAAGGGTGTTGATGAGCACCAGCGCGACCGCGAAGCCCGTCGCCTGCGCGGGGACCGGTAGCCGCTGAAAGCCGCGCAACGCGGCGCCGATCGCGCCCGGGCGAATGTACTGCCCGAGGATGCCGACGAGGATCGCGAGCACGACCGATGTCGTCACGAGCGGCGACGACTGCCCCCATGCCGTGAAGAGCCGCGCGAGCACGTCGCCTGCGCGTCCGAACGAGTCGGCCCGGAAGAAGATCCAAGCGAAGCAAACGACGTGGAAGGTGACGATGCGGCCGAACCATTGCGCCGCGGCTGAGGTCGGGCGCCAGCCGGTCGCGCGCTCGATCGAGAGACCGAGCCCGTGGATGCCGCCCCAGATGACGAACGTCCAGGCGGCGCCGTGCCAGAGCCCGCCGAGCAGCATCGTCAGCATCAGGTTCCGGTAGGTGAGGAGCCGGCCCTTCCGATTACCGCCGAGCGGGATGTAGAGGTAGTCGCGCAGCCAGCGCGACAGCGTCATGTGCCAGCGCCGCCAGAAGTCCTGCAGCGACACCGCGGTGTACGGCGAGTTGAAGTTCTGCGGGAACTCGAAACCGAGGAGCAACGCGATCCCGATCGCGATGTTCGTGTAGCCGCAGAAGTCCGCGAAGATCTGCACCGCATAGCCGTAGATCGCGACCAGCACCTCGAGCGACGAGTGCCGGTTCGGCGCGGCGAACACGTCGTCGACGATGTTCGTTGCGAGGTGGCTCGCGATCACCACCTTCAGAAAGAGGCCGCTGATGATCAGAAAGAACGCGCGCGACACGTCGACCCTGCGCGGATCGCGCGCTTTCTCCAGCTGCGGCAGCAGCTCGCTCGCGCGCACGATCGGCCCCGCGACGAGGTGCGGGAAGAACGCCTGGAAGACGGCGAAGCGCGCAAGCGACGCCGGGACGAGCTCGCCGCGATACGTGTCGACGACGTACGAGATCGCCATGAACGTGTAGAAGGAGATCCCGACCGGCAGCACGACGTGCGCGAGCCACGACGTGCCCGCAATGTTGTCTGCCGTGCTCAGAAAGAAGTTCGTGTACTTGAAGTAGCCGAGCAATCCGAGGTCGAAAACGACTGCGAGCGTGAGGAACGCCTTCCGCGCGCCGGCGCCCCGCGAGCGGTGGATCGCGACGGCGAGGACGTGGTTGACAATCGTCGACGCGAGGAGCAGGAAGACGAAGCGCCAGTCCCACCACGCGTAGAAGACGTAGCTCGCGAGGAGGATCCAGATGCGCCACGCGCGCTGGTACCGCATCAGCGCCCACGACACGGGCAGCACGATCATGAAGAAGACCGCGAAGGTGACGGTCGGAAAGAGCACTAGGCCTCTATTGCTTGATGCGCAGCGTGAGACGACGGACGTCGAACGAGGCTGCCGAGTCCTTGACCCGCACGTTGAACGCATAGGCGCCGGGCTTCGCGAGCGCCTTGCCGATGATCCTTCCGTCGGCTTCGAGATGCAGGCCCTTCGGCGCGCGCTCGAGAAGCGACCACCGGTACGGAGACAGCCCGCTGCTCGCCTTCAGCCTCGCCGTGTAAGGCTTGCCACGACGCGCGGCCGGCAGCGTCGCCGTGTCGACCTGCACCGGTTTCAGTGCGACGCCATCGTCGAGCAGCGTCGTGTGGATCAGCGTCGCCATCGCCTCGGCTCCGGGCTGGAGGAGGTGCAGTCCGTCGTCCTGGAACCAGTCGGTGTGACTGCGCGAATAGACGTTCCAGTCGATCACCGTGAGCTCGGGGTGCGTCTTCGCCGCGGCCACGATGGCGTCGTTCATGCTCAGGTACGGATGGTGTGCGGCCCGCAGCGTGAGCCACCACACGTGCTTGACGCCGGCGGCCTTGAACGCGTTGAGCGCATCGTCGATGTTCTGGGCGTACTGAGCTTCGTAGTCGTTGTAGCCAACCGAGACCACGACGTTCGCGCCAAGCTTCGTCCCCATCGCCTTTGCGAGGTCGACGACGCTCGGCGGGCGCACACCGTTGACGGGGCAGCCCTCCCCTTCCACGCGGCGGCATGGCGCGAGCTCGAAGTCCATGTCGACCCCTTGCTTGATGGTCGCGATCGCATTGTTCGTCTCCCCGATCGCGTCGGCGACCGAGTCGCCGATCAGCGTCACGTGAGGCGCGTCGCGAGCGGCTGCGTGCGCAGTCGAGGCGCTAAGCGCCAGCACTGCGACGAAAAACGCGAGCACCCCCCTCACTGCGCCGATGCTAGCGAGGGTAGTCAGCGGGCGCTCCGTGCGGTCTTCTTGTCCAAGAACCGGACTAGGCCTTGACGCGATAGGGCGCCGAGCGCCACGCGGCCCAGTGCCAGTACCAGGCGGGCGGCTTGCGCGGCGCGGTCGCGGGACGTGAGCCCTTGTGGTGCTGGAAGTCGTACAGGCCCCACACCCAGCGTGGGAGGACGCGCGGCACGTCCGCCGGCCGCTTCGTCGGCACGACGACGACCGCGCGCGACGGGACGCTCGCGTTGCCGGCGCCGTCGACCGCGCGGACGCGATAGACGGTCTGCGCGCCCGGATGGAACGCGCGCACGATCACACGGCGAGGGCTTCCGTCGACGTGCGCCGAAGGGACACCGTCAAGGAGCACGTCGTAGCGAACGACCGGGCCCGCGTTGTCGGTTGCGGCGTTCCACGTGAGCCTGAGCGCGCCGTTGACGAACCGTCCGACTACGCCGTCGGGACGGCTCGGCGGAACGGTGTCGGTGAGCAGGCCGAAGTAGCCCGATACGAGCGTGTCGATCTCGACCGTCCCGTCACCGAGCAGCGTGTAGCCCGCTTCGACGCCAGGTGCGAACTTGGGCAGCGGCTTCCACGTCGTGCCGTCGGCCGAGAAGGACGGCGCGAGTCCGTTCGCCGGGACCGCGAGGTGCACGGTGACCGGCGCACCAAAGCTCGTGATCGGCGTCGAGGTCGCAGGATCGGTGACGGTCAACTGGACCGCATAGCTGCTCGCCGACGGTGTCTGCACGGTCGGGGTCAACGTGACGACAGAGGTCGACGGGAACGACTGGCTCGTCCATGTTGCTGTCGCCTTGCCGTCACCTGAGCCAACCGATCCGGCCGGCGGCTCGGGCGGCGGCGGTGGCGGCGGGCCGGCGTTGCCGACGACCGCGCCGTCAACATAGTTGCTGTCGATATTGATCGCGACGCCGCCCCACGTCTCCTTGTGACCGCCTTTGTACTGGTGGACGCGCTGATGGTTCGGCCAAAGGGCGTCACTGACGTACGGATCGCCGAACACTCCTTCCACGCCGTTCCAGTTCGCGATCCAGATCGCGTCAGGCGTCGACGTGCCGAGCGTCGAGACGTCGCGGATCGTCGACGCGGCGCTGCCGTAGACACCAGGCATGAACGAGTTCGCGCGCAGCTCGGTCACCCACGCTGTGACGAATGACTGCACGGACTTCGTGCAAGCACTGTTGTTGGCGCTGTAGCCCTCCATGTCGAAGTAGATCGGGCTCCCGGTCGGTAGACCAAAGTTCGCGGCGAGCCCCGCCGCATCGTCGGCTGCGGCGCGTCCCTGTGACGCGGCCGTTACCTGCACGGTCGAGATGTGCTGCAACGACGCCTGGCCGACACACGGCGCCTGCAGCCCGACGTAGATCGGCAACAGGCTCCAGCCCATCGACACGGTCGTCGAGACCCACGTGGCGGAAAGGTTGCCGTCCTTGCACGCACGGTTCGCACCGCCGAGATAGATCCCGACTGCGCGATAGGGCGACGCAGACCACGCCTGCAGCGCGTTCGTCGACGGCGCGGTGCACGCGTCGAACCCGTAGCCGGTGAAGACCGTGGCACGTGCCTGCTGCGTCGCGGCCGAACCTCCGGCGGTTGCAACGAGGAACGCGGCGAGGACCGCACAGATGAGAGACCCCCCTCTCACGCCGGGGAGTCTGCCGAACGCTTGTTAGCGGGCTGTGATGTAGTCGGTCAGGTACTGGATCTTGAAGTCCTGTTGCTGCGACTGGAACTTCACGAGGTCACCGATCGAGACCAGCCCTACGACTTCGCCGTTTTCGACGACCGGCATGTGACGAATGCGGCGATCGGTCATGATCGCCATGCATTCCTCGACCGGCGTCTCCGGTGTGACGACGATCAGCGGCGAGGTCATGATCTCGCTCACCGGCGTGTCCTTGTCCGTGCGACCCTCGAGCGTCACGCGGCGCAGATAGTCGCGCTCGGTGACGATTCCCTCGATCCGACCGCCGACGGTCACGAGCAGCGAACCGACATTCGCGTCCACCATCTGCGCGACCATGTCGAGGACCGACGCCTCCGACGAGATCGTCAGGAGTGGGCCTTGCTTGCCCTTCAGGATGTGCGATACCTGCTCCACGCCGCCTCCTCGTCCGGGATACGAGTTTATGACAGAACGCGCCAAAATGACGAGTTCCCCGAGGGACAGCGGTGCGGGGCGAGGCGCCGAAGCGCCCCGCCCCCACGACCTCACCGCTAGGTGACTGTGATCGCTACCGCCATGCCGCGCTCGACGTGGAAGGGCACGTCACACACGCCGGTGTAGTTTCCCGGCGGCATTGCGACGGTGTATGTCTCCGTTGCGCCAGGCGCGAGGAGCGTGCCGGACTTTCCGCCGGCGATCGAGAAGTTGTGCACCTCGTTGCCCTTGTTCGTGATCACGAAGGTGACCTGACCGGACGGGATCGTCGTCTGGGACAGATCGAAGCGATACTCGAACATGCCCACCTGCACGGTCGTCTGGGCGTTCCCGACCGGAAGCGTGGACGTCGGCGTCGTCGTCGTAGTTGGGGCCGTCGTCGTCGTCGCCGGAGCAGTCGTGGGCGGGGGCGGCGCGACGCCGACCGCGAAGACGCCCTTCATGCCTGCGCCCGCGTGACCCTGCAGCGTGCACAGGTACGGGTAACGGCCCTTCTTCTTGAAGAGGACCGTGACCGTCGCCGACTTGCCCGGGTTGAGCGTCGGAGTCTTCTTACCTGCAATCTTGAAGTCGTGGGAGATCTTGCCCACGTTGACCACCTTGAAGATCACCGTCGAGCCCGCCGGGACACTGCGCTTCGAGAGCGCGAACTTGAACTCGGACGCCTTGACCGTGATCGTCACGGTCTTACTCGCGGCCGTCGGCGCGGCGCCGCCACCGGGCGCGAAGACCCCGGCCGCGATCCCGGCGGTCGCGAGCACCCCCAGCACAAACACACTTACAACCCGACGCATCTGTATGCCCCCAAACGTAGATAGTTGTCAGCACAGACTTTTACCAGCCGCAAGCAATTCCTGAACCCACAACGAAAAAAGGGCGGGAGGCCGCGTGCTGCGACCCCCCGCCCTTCGACCTCAGTCGGTCACGGCAGAACGAACGTGTAGATGTCGTCGCCACGGAGGCGAGCGGGGTTCGTCAGACCGAGCGGGCGAGTCACGTCGTTGTGTCCCGCACCGCCGACCTCCACCGACACGTACTGCTTGCCGTTCGCCGTGTAGGTGACCGGAGCAGCTGCCACCGGGTAGTTCATCGACGGCGATTTCCAGAGCGAGGCCCCGGTCTTCGTGTCGACTGCTTCCAGCCAGCCCTTGCCGTCCGCACCGTTGCCGGAGCCGTAGTGGCCCACGAACGTGATGCCGGAGGCGGTGTTGGCCGAGCCGCTGTAGCAGATGGCAGGCCAGTGCTGATGGAACTCGAGCTTGCCCGTCAGCACGTTGAGCGACGAGAAGTTGCCCGAGTTGCTGGTCGGCGACGACCCGTCGGCGACACCGAGGCGGGCCGAGCCCAGACCGCCGAACGAACCGGCGACCTGCGAAGCGGCCGAGATCTGCTCGAACGCCGTTGCCCGGTCGGTGACACCGCAGGTGATGAACCCGTTGGTCAGCGGGCTGTACGAGCTGGCCGGCCAATCCATCATCTCGAACGGCACGACGACGTACTGCGTCGTGTCATACGGGTCGTAGACGCACCCGATCTTGAACGGCTTGCCGTCAGGCGCGGTCGCGGTCGCGTACGGCACGTACGCGTTCGTGACACTGACCTTGCCGTCGGTGCACGGCCGGCGGTTCGCGTCGAGCTTGTTGAACAACACGTTGTCAGCCGTCGGGATGGGCTGCGTCGGCCACGAGTTGACGTCCGGCGCGGTGCTGACCGGAACCTTCGTCTCGGGGATCGGGAGCAGCGGCTTGCCGGTCTCCCGGTCGAGCACGAACGTCATGCCGTACTTGTTGACGTACGCAACTGCCGGACGGGTCACGAGCTTCCCGTTGACCTTGAACTTGCCGGAGAACATGACGCCGTTGTTCGGCAGGTCCGAGTCCCACAGGTCATGGTGGGTCGTCTGGAAGTACCAGACGAGCTTGCCTGTGTAGAGGTTCAACGCGACGATCGAGTCGGTGTAGAGGTTCTTGCCCGGGCCGCGTGAGTTCCACGGTTCGGGGTTACCGGTCCCGAGGATCGCAAGGTTCATCTTGGTGTCGATGAGCGGGGACTCCCACATCGAGCCGCCGCCGTAGAGCGTGCTGCCGTTGCCGTTACCCGGCTGGGCCCACGTCTCGTACCCCGGCTGGCCCGGGCTCGGGATCATGCTCCACGACCAGATCCGACGGCCGTTGCCGGCCGCGAAGGCCTGCAGCGACGCGCTGTTGCCGCCGTTGTCGCCGGCGCCGTCCCCGGTGAGAACCATGCCGTTGACGTAGATCGGCGCGGAGGCGACCTTGCCGCCCTTGCGCCACGGCGCAACCTCGCTCACCCAAGCGACCTTGCCGGTCACCTGGTCGAGGGCGTAGAGCTTCCCGTCGGTCGTGCCGGCGAAGACCTTGCCCTCACCGACCGCGACACCCGGCTTACGTCCACCGGTACCGGGGCTGAAACCGGCCTCGTAGGTGGGCGTCCACTTCCAGAGCACGGCGCCGGTGGCGCCGTCAATGGCGAAGACGTCACCGAGCGGGGTGACCTGGGTGTACTGGACGCCGTCCGCGACCACCGCGTTCGACTCCATTGAGCCACATGCTGCGTCGTGCGTCTTGCAGACGCCGAGGCTGATGTGCCAGGCCTGCTTGAGCGTGCTGACGTTCGACTTGTTGATCTGCGTCAACGACGAGTAACGCGTTCCCTTGAGGTTCCCGAAATACGTCAGCCAGTTGTCGCCCGCGGGCGCTCCCAACTGAGCCGCCGTATACACGGGGGACGGTGTGATCGCCCTCGTCGAGGACTGACCTGCGACCGCGAGTACGGTCGCGAGCAGTCCCGCGAACACGATCAGGGAAAGCAAACGAACTCGATTCATTAAAGATCCTCTCTTGGCAGCGACGGCCGAAGCGATGACAGACAACTGCGGAACGGGTACGGCACGACTGATACAACGCGCAAATATGTCATTACCTTTGCATTACCGCAAATTATTCGTGACATCGGCTGGAGCGCTCGGTGCGATTGCCGTCCTCGCCGCCGCCGGCTGCGGGAGCGACAAGCAGCCCAGCGCGAACGCGGGGACCACGTCGACGGCCGCCGCGGGCGCCGACGCAGCGTCGATCACGTTGCTCGAATCCGGTCACGACCTCGGCCCATGGTCACGGCGGATCTCCGTCCGGCTCGGGAAGGAAGGCGTTCCGGTGCAGTTCTTCGTGTGCGCGGTGCACAGCAAGGAGCCGCCGGCGAAGCCGTGCACCAGCCAGTCCGCGGACAAGCTGCCGGCAGGCGCAACGCTCCGGCTCGAGCAACAACCGGTCGGCCCCGGAGTCGAGCGCGCCGACAGCCCCGGTTGGGGCCTCGTCGGCACTTCGGAGGACGGCTTCATGAAGACGGTGCTGAGCGACTTCGTGTCGGCCGCCAACAAGCCGGGCCTCGTTACCTACCGTGTGACTGAGCGCGACCCGTCGGGCCGCATCCTCGCGACCTCGAATCGCGTCGTCATCAACTGGCACCTGTAGGCGAAAAGGCGACGAGCTCGGCCGGACCGCCGCCGGGACGACGCACGCCGGCGCCGAAGAGCACGAGATCACCGACGACCGCCGGGCACGCGTTCACCCCCGCGCCCAGGCGCGCACGCCAGACGACCCTGCCGTCACGTGCGGCAAGCCCGAGCACCGTTCCGTCGTAGGTCGACGTGAACACGACGTCGTTCGACACCGCCGCGCACCCGAAGTCGGGCGCGGCCAGGTGCCGTTGCCAGAGCACCCGTCCCGAGGCGGCGTCGAGCGCGACGAACCGGCCCGTGCCCCGCGACGGGTCGACCTCCGAGAGCGGCTGCGCGCCGGTTGCACTCCCCCATCCGCACAGATCGACGACCGGGACGAAGACTCGTCCGTCGGCGTACGCCATCGGCGTCTCGACACCACCGAGCAGCCCCGGGCACACCGTCACACGCTGGGCGGGCAACGCGCCGACGTCGTTTCGGTGCAGGCCCACCGGCGTCGACCAGCGGCGCGCGCGCGTGCTCCGGTCCCAGGCGATCACGCGGCCGGCCTTGCCGGCTCCGATCACGAGCGGCGCACCGTCCGCCTCGGTGAGGATCGGCGTCGCCTGGAAGTCGTAGTCGCGGACGTCGTGTGGTGTGACCTGGTCCTGCCAGAGCAACCGTCCCGTCCGCGCATCGAGCACGAGCAGGGAGTCGGTGTAGTGCACCGGGCCGGGAAAGGCGGCGCCGTTCGGCCGTCGAGGCGTGCCGCCCCAGGGCGTGGGGTTCGCGGTTCCCGCGTAGAGGCGGCCCTCGTCGTCGATCGAGACCGGGTACCAGACGCCGCCGCCGCCCGCCGCCGCCGGGTACCGCCAGGGCTCCTGCACGGTCACGAACTTCCAGCGAACCGCCCCGGTGGCGGCGTCAAGCGCGTAGATCGCCCCGCGCCCACCCGGCGGGTACCCGATCGTGCTCACGAAGACGAGCCCTTGCCAGACGACGGGCGCGACGTCGACCAACTGCTCCGTCGCGCTCGTGAGGTGCCGGTGCCAGAGCTCGCGTCCGGTGGCGGCCGAGAGCGCGAATGCATCCGAGTCGGTCGCCCCGTAGACACGACGGTCGTCGACGGCGAGGCCGTTCGGCCCGTCGTTGGGCGCGCGGTAGCTTTTCGACCACCGCAGCGCGCCCGTCGTACGCGCGAGTGCAAACACGTTGCTCTGCAAGTCCTGCACGTAGACCGTGGTCCGGTCGGCGACGGGCGTGGAGGCGAAGATGCCCGAGTAACCGGGACGCGCCCGGAACGTAAACCGCCAGAGCGGGCGCAGTCGCGCCGCACTGCGCGCGTCGATCGCGCCGCCGGTGCTCGCGCGCGTTCCGGCGGACGTCGCAGCGTCGGGCCGCGCACCGTGCGCGCCACAGCTGCAGAGCAGGCCGGTGGCGGCCGCCGCCACGAACACGAGCGAGATGCTCTGGGCATAGGGACGGGCCATCGGGGCCTTGCTACGGTAGCGCCCGTGAAGAGGGCCCTTCTCGGCGTCGGCGCAGCGTCTGCGCTGTCGCTCGTCGCAGCTGCACTGAGTTACACCGCAGCTGGTACGGCAGCGCCGAGTGCAGTGCAGCCCCGGACCACAGCACCGCCGCAGGTGATCACGATCAAGATCATGATCAGCGACACCGCGATCCGGATGACCCCGAGGTCTGCTCCGCGCGGTGACATGGGCCGCTTCATTCTCGTCAACACCGGGACGAAGCGCCACACGTTCGCGCTTGGCGACGAGCGGCGGCAGACGGGAACACAGACCGGCTTCACGAAGTCACTCGGGCCGGGCGAGCAGGCGATCCTGCTTCTGTATCTCGACTACCGCGGCAAGCTGCCCTACCTCGGCACGCTCCCGGCCGACCGCGTCAAGCCGGCCATGAAGGGCACCTTCCGGATCTTCTAACGCCAGGCGGGCGGCGCGTCGCCGGTGGCGACATGCGTGTCCGTCGAGATCGTCGTCTGCGCACCGCTCGCGACGTTCCGCAGCGTCAACACACCCTTGGCGATGAACGCGATCCGCTTGCCGTCGGGCGACCAACCCGCCGCGCCGGTGTCATTGACGATGCGGTGCGGCCGGTGCGGAACCGGCAGGTTCGCGAGGTAGAGGCCGAACTGCGGGCACCGGCCTTCGCCGCAATCCGGCGGCCCGGTGCTGACACGGGGCCCGACGTAGGCCACCGTGCGTCCGTTGCCGGACACCGTGGCGGTCTGCCCCGTCTGCGTATCGATCGGCAAGCCGAAGTACTTCTGGACGTGACCCGTCTTGGCGTCGACCTGCACGAGGTCGCCACCTGCCGGCATGACGATCGACTTGCCGTTCGCGGTCCACGACGCCCGGCCGGCGGGCGGCGCCTGGGCGAGCCGGTGCTGGTCGCTGCCCGACGACGACATCACGAACGCACGCCACTGCACACCGACGAGCCGGACGAACGCGATCCGGGTGCCGTCAGGCGACCAGACGGGATAGCCGTCGCGCCCGTTGGACGTGAGCCGGCGCAACCCGCTGCCGTCGGGGTTCATCGTGAAGATCCCGGCACCGAGCCGCGAGAAGGCGAGCTTTGCGCCGCTGCGCGAGAACGATGGCGAGACGGCAGGCAGCGCGCCGGTCGTGATCTGGTCGAGCCCCACGCCCGTCGGCCGCACGCGGAAGAGCTGTGTCGCGCCTCCACCGTATGCGTATGCAGAGAAGACGATCCATTGTTGCGCCGTCGACGCGCGCAAACCGACGGCACCGCCGATGAGTGAAATCACGACGGCGACGGTCGATGACGCAGCGAGTATCGACCACCGGCCCCGGAACATGGCGCAAAGCAATAGCACACGCACTCGTTGCTACTTTGGCGCGGAGTTGCCGCTGCGCCTACTCGCATCCGCCGCCGTCCTCGCGATCGGCGTGACGGGACCAAACGCATCGTCTGCACTGTCGCCGTCGTTCCCTTCGCCTCCCGCGGGAGCGACCGTTTTTGCCCGCGAGCTCGGGTCCGATGCGCTCGCGCTCGGCGTCGTCTCGCGACCGGGTGGAGCAGTGCTCGTGCAAGCGTCAGTCCTCGGACGGCAAGGCAACGGCCTGCCCGGGCTGCGTCTCGCGTTCACGATCGCGGGCCGCACCAAGCGCGCCGTCGCCTGCGGCCCGGGCTGTTACCGGGCGACCTTCACGCCCGTGCGCGCACCGCAGTCGGTCGACGTCACGCTCCCCGGGGGAACGCGGCCTCCGTGGCACGTGCAGATCCCTGCCGCGTGGCCACCGCGCGACGCGCGCGCACTCGTCAGCCGGGCCGCGCGCGTCTGGCGCTCGTTGCACTCCCTCACCTTCCGCGAGCGGCTTGCGTCCGGCACGGGCCAGGCGGTGGTCAGCACGTGGCGGATTCAGGCCCCGGACCGGCTCGCGTACGTGGTGCAAGGCGGCTGGTCGGCGGTGGTGATCGGCGCGCGTCGCTGGGACCGCGGCCCGAGCGCGCGGACGTGGACCGCCTCCGCCCAGACGCCGCTCCACCAGCCTGTGCCGTTCTGGGTCTCGGTGCGCGACGCACACGTGCTCGGCAACGTGACCTTCGCTGGGCGGCCGGCCGTCCGGGTCTCGTTCTTCGACCCGGGCTCGCCCGCGTGGTTCACGCTCGTGCTCGATCGCAAGACCTTCCGCACACTCGACTCCCACATGGTCACGAACGCGCACTTCATGCATGACGCGTACAGCGCGTTCAATGCGACGGCGCCGGTAGTCCCGCCCTCCTGACTCGCGTACGCTCCGCCCGATGGCCGACATTAGCCCGGAGAGGGTTGACGAGCTCGCGCCGGTGCGGCGCACCGCGCAACGGCTGATCGAGAACATCGAGCGGATCGTCGTCGGCAAGCACGACGAAATCGTGCTCGTGCTCTCCGCGCTAATCTCGGGCGGCCACGTCCTGCTCGAGGACGTGCCCGGTACCGCGAAGACGATTCTCGCGCGCTCGATCGCCCAATCCCTGGAGGGCGCGAACTTCTCGCGCATCCAGTGCACGCCGGACCTCCAACCCACCGACGTGACCGGCCTCTCGATCTTCGATCAGAAGTCACGCGAGTTCGAGTTCCGCCCCGGTCCGATCTTCGCGACGATTGTCCTCGTCGACGAGATCAACAGGGCGATGCCGCGCACGCAGTCGGCACTGCTCGAAGCGATGGCGGAGCGGCAGGTCACGATCGACGGCGTCACGCGCACGCTGCCGGACCCGTTCCTCGTGATTGCGACCGAGAACCCGATCGAGCAGGAAGGGACCTTCCCGCTGCCGGAGGCGCAGCTTGACCGCTTCGCGCTGCGCACCGCGCTCGGCTATCCGTCGAATGAGGACGAGGTGTCGATCGTGCTCGCCCAGCGTCACGGCCATCCGCTCGAAGCGCTGGAGCCCGCCGTCACGACCGACGAGATCCGCGACGTGCGCCTTGCGGTTGAGGACGTCTACGTCGACGAGCAGATCGTGCAGTGGACGGTCGACCTCACGCGTGCGACCCGAACCGTCGCGGGCGTCGAGGTGGGCGCCTCGGTACGCGGCAGCCTGATGCTCGAACGCACGGCGCGCGCGTGGGCGCTCCTGCACGGGCGCGATCACGTCCTGCCCGCGGACGTCGAGCAACTGTTCCTGCCGGTGCTCGGGCACCGACTGTTGCTGACTCCCGCGTACGCCGCCGAGACCGGATCACTCGGCCGCGAGGAGGCGCTGGCCCAGGTGCGAGACCGCTGCCTCGCAGCTGCGCCCCCGCCCGCTCCGGCCTGGAACAGCTAGCGCGCGTGGCGCAGCGCAGGCCGTTCCCGCTCGTTCCCCGGCACGCGCTGACGGGCATGCCGTTCGGCCGGCTGCCGTCGCACCGCCGCGGTCCCGGGTCCGAGGTGATCGGCTCACGCGCGTACCGCCCGGGAGATCCCGTGTCGACGATCGACTGGGGCGCAACGGCGCGGCTGTCGGCTGCGACGGGGCGCGACGAGTTCATCGTGCGCGAGCGCCGCGCCGACGATGCGCCGCGCGTCGCGCTCGTCCTCGACCGCAGACCGGCGATGACGCTCTACCCACCGTCGTCTCCGTGGCTCTCGAAGCCAACCGTCGTACGCGAGGCTGTCACGGGGGTGATCGCGAGCGCGCTCGCCGCCCGCGCGGAGATCGGGGCCCTCGACTTCGCGAACGGCGAGCCGCACTGGGTTCGCCCCTCCCACGTGGTCGGCAGGGAGGTCGTGCAGGACCGGCTCGACGATCCGGCGCCCGCGCCCGAGGACACGCTGGCCCGCTCATTCCGTTTTCTCGCACTGCATCGCCGTGACCTGCCGAGCGGGAGCTTCGTCTTCGTCTTCTCCGACTTCCTCTCACTCGCCGACCCACACGGCTGGAACGAGGCGACCACCCATGGCTGGGACGTCGTTCCGGTCGTCGTGCAGGACCCGACCTGGGAGCAGAGCTTTCCCGCCGTCGGTGGCGTGGCGGTGCCGTTCACCGATCCGGCGACGGGCAAGACCTCGCTCACGCGACTCAGCCGGCGCGAGGCCGACGCGCGTCGCGCTGCGAACGCCGACCGTGCGGCCCGGCTGACCGAGAGCCTGTCCGCGGTCGGCCTTCGCCCCGTCGTGCTGACGAGCAGCGATCCGTTCGAGATCGACCGGGCGTTCCTCGTCTGGGCCGAGGAGCGGCGGCGCGGCCGCCGGTCGAGATGAGGACGACGTCGCTGGTCGCGGCGGCCGCCCTCGCGGGTGCGGCGCTCGCCGTGGGCAGCTGGGTGCTACTCCCGTCCAGGGGCACGAGCTCGCCGTCGCCCCCACCTCGCGCGCTGACGATCCGCGCGTCGTTCACGCCTACCGCCGCGGGGTTCGCGGACACGGTCACGGCACGCATCGAGGTGATCGCGGACCGGAGAACCGTCCGCAGCGACACGGTGCACGTTGTGTACGCCGTTGCCCCGCTGACCCTCCTCGCCCGGCCGGTCGAGCACCGCGTGACGCGCGGCGACGTCACCGTCGTCTCGACCACGCTCCACGTGGCGTGCCTGTCGGACCGCTGCGTTGCAGAGACCGGACGCGCCGTGCCGACCTTCGCTCCCGTGCACGCCGACGCGACGCGACGCGACGGCGGTCGCGCCAGCGCGAGCATCGCGTGGCCGCGGCTCGAGATCGACGGTCGCGTCCGCGCCGCAGACGTCGCCGCGGCTCGGCCACCGTTCCGGGTCGATGCGTCTCCCCCGGCCGTGACCTACCGCATCGCACCGGCGAGGCTCGCGACGCTGCTCGATCTCATCGCAGTGCTGTTCGTCGGCGCAGGCTTCGCGCTCGCAGCCTCCGCGATCCTCCGCCGGCGACGCGGGAACAGCGCGGCGCAGCCCGACGCCCTGCGGGACGCACTGGCGCTCGCCCGCGCTGCGCGCTCCCGGCCCGTCCCCGACCGGCGCAGCGCGCTCGGCCTCGTCGCGCGACTGCTCCTCCCGCGCGACCGGCACCTCGCCCGCAGCGCCGACGACCTCGCGTGGTCTCGGCGCGCCCCGACACCCGAGCGCTTGACCGACTTGCTGGACGACGTCGAGCGCGAGGTGCGGCAGTGAACGCGATCTCGCTCGCCGATGCGCCCGCGCTCCGACCGGCCGCGCACCGCCTGACCGCCGTTCGCGTCGCGCTCGCATCGATCGCGATCGGCGCCGCGCTCGCCGCGTTCCTCTCTGCCCGCCACCCCGGCACGCGCACGCTCGTGCCCCTCGCGAGCCGCGGCGACACGATCGTGGTGGTCGACCTCTCGGCGAGCATCTCGACCGACACGTACGCGCAGATCGGAGCGACGCTCTCCACGCTCGCGCGGAGCGGCGCCAGGCTCGGCCTCGTGCTGTTCTCGGACCAGGCGTACGAGGCCATGCCACAGGGCACGCCGGCCCGCGACCTGCTGCCGCTCGCGCGCCTCTTCGTCGTGCCGCGGCAGGCGCGCCCGGGATTCGTGCCCACGATCCCGCCGAATCCGTGGACGGCCTCGTTCAGCGGCGGCACGAAGATCTCGGCCGGACTGACGCTGGCGCATACGCTCGCCGTCGCGGCTCGCGGCAGGCCCTCGCACGTCGTCCTCGTCAGCGACCTGAGCGACGACCCGGGCGACCTCGCGCGCCTTGGGTCGATCCTGCTCGCCTATCGCCGCGACCACGTTCCCGTGCGCATCGTCGGACTCAACCCTTCCGATGCGGACCTCGCGTTCTTCCGGCATGCGCTATCGCCCGCGCCCACCGTCGTGAGCGCGCCCCCGTCGAGCGCGGCCGCTCCGGCCGCACGCACGGCATTTCCCTGGCTGCTCGTCCTGACCGCACTGCTCGCCTGCGCAGCACTCGCGCTCCACGAAGGCTGGGCGCCGCGGCTCGAATGGAGTGAGGCGTGATCCGGCGCGTCGCCGCCGCCGCCGGCCTGACGGCGCTCGGGCTCGCGTGCACGGTGCTCGCCGCCGACGTGCACTCGTGGAAGACATCGCTGCCCGGCGGCGACGCCCTCTACGCGGCCACGCCGAACCAGGCGTCGTGGACACCGCGCACACGACTTGGAGGACTGTCGGCCGACCTGCTCGGCGTGAACGACGACGTGGCTGCGCGCCGCGCGCTGCAGCGCTACGCCGCCGCCGCGAACCTCAGCCTCCGCCTCGACAACGCCCTCGCCGTGCAAAGCGCACGCGCGCAGGCACAGGACGGGCTGAGCCGAGTCGCAGCGAGCAGCGACGGAGCACGTGCGGGCCAGGCGTTGACCTTGCTCGGCGTCCTGACGTTCGGCGGCAGCGCGGCGGGCGCGCAGCAGGACCAGGTCGACGCCGCCGCCTCCGACTTCGCCGACGCGATTCGGGCCGACCCGTCGAGCAGCGCCGCGAAGTTCGACCTCGAGCTCCTCCTGCGGCAGTCGATCGCGCACGGGACCCGCACCGGCCAGGTCCCCGGCGGTGGCTTCGGGCGCGGAGGCCGTCGCGGCGCGGGCGGCGGGAGCCCCGGCTGGGGCTACTGACCGTGCTCGCCGCGGGATTGACGCTCCTCTCGCCGACAGCCGCGTTCGTCGGGCTGCCGGCGCTCGCCGCGGTCGTGGCCACGGCACTTGGTCGCCGGCGCGCCGACAGCGTCCAGCGTGCTTTGCGGCTGTCCGCCCCGCCCGCGTGGCGGGGCCGCGCCCGCCTCGCTTGCACCGCGGGGGTGGTCGCCGCGCTGACGCTCGCCGCGACCCAGCCTGCGCTGACGCGCGAGGCACGGCTCCGCGTGCGCCGCGACGTGCAGGCGCTCTTCGTGGTGGACACCTCACGGTCGATGGCCGCGTCGGGGCGGGCGGGGTCGCCCACGCGCCTCGACCGGGCGACGGCCGCGGCCGTGCGGCTGCGCGCATCCGTGCCCGAGCTCGCTGCGGGCGTCGCGACCCTGACGGACCGCGTGCTCCCCGACCTCCTTCCCGTTCCCGACCGCGCGGGGTTCGACGAGGTCATGACGCGAGGCGTGGAGATCGAGAGCCCGCCCCCGAAGAGCACTGCCGTCCGGGCGACGTCGTTCGACGCGCTCGCGTCGATCCCCGGCAACGGCTACTTCGCGCCAGGCACGGCGTCGAAGCTCGTCGTCGTGCTGACCGACGGCGAGAGCGAGCCGGCGCAGACGGACGAGCTCGCGCGCGCGTTCGGTTCGAGCCCTGGCTACCACGTCGTCTTCGTTCGCTTCTGGCGCGCCGGCGAGTCGATCTACGACGCCGACGGGCGGCGCGAGGTCGCCTACCGTCCGGACCCCTCGAGTGAGGCGCTCGTCGGCAGCATCGCCGGGGCGTTGGGAGCCAACGCGTACAGCGAGAGCGATCTGGCCGCAGCGGGAGAACGTCTGCGCGCGCTTGCGGGGCGCGGACCTACCGCGGCCGCAGCGGGGTCGGTCGAGACGCGCGAGCCACTGGCGCCCTACCTCGTTGCGGTGGCGCTGCTGCTCCTGCTCACGCTCTTCGCGGATTACTTGCCACGCGGAAACGCGCGGATACGATTGCGACCTCGGTGACCCGGCGGCTCCCCTATCTGTCGTTGGGACTGTTTGCGGTCGCCGTGACGGCGTTCGCCTCGCTTCCGTCCGCCTCCGCTCGCTCGACCGCCGGCACGAACGTCGGCTGGCTGGGCTTCGGCAACACGCCCGACGAGAACCGGCACTCGCCGCTCACCCAGATCTCGAAGCAGAACGTCAAGCAACTCGGGCGCCTCTTCACGGTCGATTTGCACCAGCTCGACCCAACAGTGCGCCGTGGTGAGCAGTCGTACCCGGTCGAGTCCAACGGCACCCTCTACGTGACAGCGAACGACGACAGTGTCTTCGCGCTCAACGCAACGACCGGCGCGGTCAAATGGAGCTGGAAGCCCGACAACGTCGCCGTGTTCCGGAACTTCGGGATCGTCGCGAACCGCGGCGTTGCACTGTGCGATGGACACATCTTCGTCCTGACGCTCGACATGACGATCGTGTCGCTCGACCCTGCGACCGGCCGTCTCGAACGGCGCGTCCCGATTGCGAAGGCCGTGCCCGGCGCGACGTCGAGCTACGGGTACTCCGAGACGAGCGCGCCGATCTGCGGGAACCACCGGCTTGTGATCGGCGCCGCCGGCTCGGAGTACGGCGTGCGCGGCTTCGTCATGGCCTACCACACCGACCTGACCCCGGCCTGGCCGAATCCGTTCTGGACGATCCCTCCGAACGGGACCAGCTGGCGCAAGTACGGCACGCTCGTCGGCGGCGGTGTCGTCTGGACGCCGACGACGATCGACACGACGACGAACACCCTTTACTTCGGGACAGGCTCGGCGACCCCGCTCTACTTCCCGTCGATCCGCCCCGGCTCCAACCCGCGCGCCGACTCGGTCGTCGCGGTCGACCTGGCGAGCGGCCGGCTCAAGTGGTGGCAGCAGCAGATGGCGCACAACGAGTGGTCGTACGACACTGCACAGCCGCCGCTCGTCTACACGGGCTCGGTCGGCGGCCATCGCCAGCGCGTCGTCTCGGTGGCGACGATGGAGGGTGTCTGGTTCGCCTACGACGCGGCAACCGGCAGGCCGATCTACCAGCGCGTGAAGGTGATCGAGCGAACCGAGCATCCCGCCCTGCAGCCGGGCAAGCCGGTCACGGTCTTCCCCTCGTCGCTGGGCGGCGTCAACTACTCGCCCGCGTCATACGATCCGCACACGAACTACGTCTTCAACGCCGCCGCCGAGACCGCGGCCGTCGAGACACAGGCGAAGCTGACGCCGACCCAGAAGCGCCGCAAGCGCCTCCTCGGCGACGTCTTCCTCGGGCTCGAGAACAGCACGTTCGGCGCGCTGCTGCCCGGCTGGCACGACCACGGCTCGATCAGCGCGATCGACATTCGCACCGGCAAGCGCGTCTGGAAGTTCCGCACGCCGGAGCCGGAACGGGGCGGAGTGACGACGACCGAGAGCGGGCTCGGCTTCGCCGGCGGCGGCGATGGAGTGCTGCGCGCATTCGACCTGAAGACGGGCACGGTGCTCTGGACGTTCCAGACCGGGCACCAGATCGCGGCGGGGCCGTCGCTCTACTCGGTCGACGGCAAGGAGTACCTCGCGATCACCTCCGGCGGCACGCCGACCTCCTCGGGCGGCGGCGTCGCGAGCGAACTGCAGGTCTTCGCGCTCGGCGCGTCGCAGAAGGAATCTCCTCCGCCGGACCTGCCCGCCTTCCGCTCGGCATCGTCCGCCACGCCGGCGGTCGTGGTGACCGCGGCCCCACCGCCGGCTCACGCCCGCGACGTTCTGGCCGCGCACGCGGCGAAGGGAGGTCGGATCGCCACGCAGGCGGCAATCGTGGTCCGCCCCTGGGACGCCAACTCGTCGAACGTCCAGACGATGTTCGGCCGGCTTCTGCTCCGCGGCGCACCGGTGGCGCACGCACGGATCAGCGTCGACGGGTACGTCGTGCGCCGCGCGACGACGCCCGACGGTCAGTTCCGCTACGACGCCGACAATACGGTTGCGCGTAAGCATCAGGTGCGCGTTGCGGGCCTCGGCTCAGCGACGGTCAAGGGGCGCCGCCTGACCGCCGACGAGCGCAGCGCACTCACTGCCGCGTCCGGGAGCTTCAGTGTCGGCTACGCGATCGACGGCCTGCACGTCCGCCCCGTGAAGGACGGAACCACGATCGTGACGGGCCGTGTGCACGACACTGCCGGGAACGCGCCACCGACCGTTGCGCTCCAGACCTATCAGCTGACCGGGACGATCACGGACACGGCAGGGAAGCCCGTGCAGAACGCTGTCGTGATCACGCGAACGCAGGATCGCGACTTCTGGACGTTCTCGTCGGCGACCGACGCCAACGGGCATTACACGTCGTTCTTCGGCGCATCCGACGAGACGGACGCCGACCCGGTCTCACTCTCGGTCGGCGTCGCATTGGGCGGCACCTCCTACGGCGGGACGCTCGGCACGACGGTGTCCTTCGACCGGCTGCGCTCGGCCTCGATGAACATCCAGCTCGGCCCCGGTGCGAAGTACACGATCAGCAAACCAAGCTCGTACGCCGGCGCGATCTACCAGGGGCTCGTCGTCGGCGTCTCGGGGCCGGGCGGCGTGATCAAGCCCGTCTTCGGTCGCTGGCCCGACGCAACAGGCAACTTCACCATCGTGCTGCCCCGCTCGGCGCGCGGCAAGACGATTCGGTTCTGGGAGAACCAGCGGCAAACGTTCAGCCCGGTCAACGCGCGGCCCGGCGGCCCGATCGACCTGCAGGCGTGGCCGACGCAACTCGGCCCCGCGGCCCCAGCCGGCCTGGCCGGCATGGCGATCCCGCGCTGAGACGTACGAGGTGAGCGGTGCCGGCCGCCAGCCGGCACCGCTCACTCGAGCGCGACGACTCAGACGACCTTGAAGGTGCCCTTCATGATCGTCGCGTGCGGATCGCAGACAAATGTGTAGGTGCCTGGCTTGAGCGTGACCGTCCACGTCGATGCCCCCGTGCCGCCGACCGAGGTCGTCTTGTTGACGCCCGGGCCCTTCAGCCGGAAGTTGTGGATGTTCGACTTGTCGGAAACCTTGATCACGTACGTGCCGTGAGTCAGCTTTGTGACCTTCTTGCCGGCTTGCGTGAGCGTAATCGTGAAGCCGGGGCCGACCGTCCCGTTGAGGGTGGGCGTCGATGCGATTGCCATCGGCGTAAAGAGAGCCGCAACGAGAGCGGCCAGTGCTACGAGCTTCAAATTCGAC
>DATBDB010000157.1:0-58114 GCA_036270155.1 Gaiellaceae bacterium | reverse complement strand
TCCGGGCGTCGACGCACGCCTGCTCGACCCACGTTCGACCTGGCGCGACCCGGCCGAGTACGACCGCAAGGCGCATGAGCTCGCGGCAATGTTCGTCGACAACTTCGCGAAGCGTTTCAGCGACGTCGGCGAGTCGATTCGCACCGCCGGCCCGACCGCTTGAGATTGCCGCCACGAGTGCACGCGCTACCGGCCCGCCTGAACGAGGCGTTTCGATAGCGTCCCTTCACGTGGATGCCACGCACGACGTCTTGGTCGTCGGCGCCGGTTGCGCTGGAATGCGCGCGGCGATCGAAGCCTTCGACGCAGGCGCGAACGTCGGGGTGATCTCGAAGCTGCACCCGACCCGCAGCCACTCCGGGGCGGCCGAGGGCGGCATCAACGCGGCGCTCGGCAACGCGGCCGAGGACTCGCCGGAGATTCACGCCTTCGACACTGTCAAGGGGTCCGACTACCTGGGTGACCAGGACGCGATCGAGATCTTCACGCGCGAGGCCCCCGGCGACATCTACCAGCTCGAGCACTGGGGCGCGTTCTTCTCGCGCATGGTCGACGGCCGGCTCGCGCAGCGTCCCTTCGGCGCAGCGGGCTCCCCGCGCACGGTGTTCGCCGCCGACATCACCGGCCACGTGCTGATCCAGGTGCTCTACGAGCAGCTCGTCAAGCGCGACATCACCGTGTACGAGGAGTACTTCGCGTGGAAGCTCGTCGAGAACGACGGACGCTGTCAGGGCGTCATCTGCTGGGACCTGCTGAACGGCGGCATCAAGGTCGTCGGCGGCAAGACGACGATCCTCGCCACCGGTGGCCAAGGCCGCATCTACCGCACGACCACGAATGCGTACGCATGCACCGGGGACGGCGCGGCGATGGCGTTGCGCATGGGTCTCCCGCTGAAGGACATGGAGTTCATGCAGTTCCACCCGACGACGCTCTACCCGACCGGGATCCTGCTGACGGAGGGCTGCCGCGGCGAAGGCGCTTACCTGATCAATAGCGAGGGCGAGCGCTTCATGAAGACGTACGCGCCGAACGCGATGGAGCTCGCGTCGCGCGATGTCGTGTCGCGCGCGGAGCAGACCGAGATCGACGCGGGTCGCGGGATCAACGGCTCCGTGATGCTCGACATGCGCCACCTCGGCGCGGAGCGGATCATCGAGCGCCTGCCGGGCTCCCGCGAGCTGTCGATGACCTTCGCGGGCCTCGACCCGATCTACGACCCGATCCCTGTTCGGCCGGGCGCCCACTACCACATGGGCGGCATCGAGACCGACAACGACGGCGCGACCGAGCTGACCGGCCTCTATGCCGCCGGTGAGGTCGCGTGCGTGTCGGTCCACGGTGCGAACCGCCTCGGCGGCAACTCGCTGATGGAGACGATCACGTTCGGCCGGCGCTCGGGCCGCGCGGCCGCCGAATGGGCGCTCTCGAACACGACGATCGACGTGCCGCGCAGCGCGGAGGCCGACGCCGAGCGCGAGCTGCGCGGCCTGCTCGATGTCAGCACGGGCGAGCGGCCCTGGCAGATCCGCAACGACCTCGGCACCTCGATGCTCGACAACTTCGGCGTCTTCCGCCGCGAAGAGCAGATGGCCAAGCAGATCGAGATCATCGACGAGTTGCGCGAGCGCTACGCGCGCGGCGTGATCGTCGAGGACAAGGGAGAGGTCTTCAACAGCGACCTCGTGCAGGCGATCGAGCTCGGCAACATGATCGACCTCGCCGCCTGCATGCTGCAGGCGGGGATCGCGCGCAAGGAGAGCCGCGGCGCGCACGCGCGGCCATACGACTACCCGACGCGCGACGACGAGAACTTCATGAAGCACTCGATCACGCGCTGGGTCGGTGGCGGCCCCGAGCTTTCGTACAAGGACGTGCGCTACACGAAGTACGACCCGATGGAGCGCAAGTACTGATGCGTGTCGCCATCGCGATCGCGCCGGTCGCCCTGCTCGCCACGTCGTGTGGCGGCAAGAGCGACCCGTATACGGCATCGATCGCGAAGGGGAGCGAACATGTCGAGGCGAAGGGCGTAGTGCTCGCAGGGGGCACCTGGGTCCCGTTTACGGAGAGCGGAGAGTTCACGAACGACCCGGATCGCGGCCGGATCACGCTTCGCCTCGAGGGCCAGACGTTCCACCAGGTGGTTACGACGCGCTACGTGTACATGCAGCAGAAGAACGGCACGTGGAAGCGCGTTCCGGCGACGGGCAGGGGCACCGGACCGCAAACGCCCGCACAGATCTTCCGGACGCACCCGACGGCGACGATCACCGATGGTCTCATTCGGCACGTCGAGCTCAGCACCGACAATCTCCGCATGAGCCTCGATTTCAGCAAGTACGGTGAGCCCGTCTCGATCACCGTTCCTCCAGTGAAGGGATCCACGTGACGATGCAGGTCGGTCTGAAGGTCTGGCGCTTCAATTCGCGCACCAATGAGCGTGAGTTGCGGGAGTACGAGATCGCGGCGCCCGAAGAGGCGACCCTTCTCGACTGCCTCGACATCGTCAAGGACCAGCACGACGGGACGCTCGCCTACCGCAAGAGCTGCCGGATGATGATCTGCGGCTCCTGCGGCATGCGCATGGACGGCGCCGCGGTGCTCGCGTGCAAGACGCGGATGTACGACATCGCGCAGGCGGGCCATGTGCCCGTGATCTCCGCGATGGGGAACCTGCCGATCGTCAAGGACCTCGTCGTCGACATGGAGCCGTTCTGGGAGAAGTTCAAAAGCGTCGACCCGTACCTGCAGCCCGGCTACGAGGAACCGCCGGACGGCAAGGAGTACCGCGTCGGCCAGGCGCGCATGAACGTGATCCACAAGGAGGCGCTCTGCATCAACTGCGGTTGCTGTGTCTCAGAGTGCAACTCGATGGAGGCCGATCCCAGGTTCCTCGGCCCGCAGGCGCTTGCCAAGGCGATGCGCTTCGTCGGCGATCCGCGCGACGGCAACAAGATCGCGCGGCTCGAGAAGCTGAACGGCGAGCACGGGATCTGGGAATGCACACGCTGTTACATGTGCACCGAGCGCTGCCCGAAGGGTGTCGACCCGCGCGACGCGATCGCGAAACTCGGCGCCGAGTCGATGCACGAAGGGATCGACCGCGACATGGGCGCGAAGCACGCGAAGTGGTTCGTCGTCTCCGCGAAGACGACGGGCTGGCTGCGCGAGACCGAGCTCGTGCCGAAGACGCAGGGCGTCATCTCGGCGATCAAGCAGACGCGGTTCGCTCTGGACCTTGCTCTGAAAGGAAAGGTGCCGCCCCCGTTCCCGCCCCACGTCGCGAAGGACGTGAAGGAGTCGCGCCGCCTCTACGAGATCACGACCCAGTCAGGCCCGAAGGGCTTCATGGGCATCGTGCAGGGCGAACACGCATTGGGCAGGCTCGCGCACGGCCATACGGCCGACGACGAAACGCTTGCAGAGATCTACGACCGCCCGGGCGCCTACCCGCGTCCGTTCATCGCCGGTGAGGAGCTCGAGGCGCCGGTCTTTCTCGAAAAACCGCCGGAAAGGTAGGACATGAAGAAGGTCGCGTACTACAAGGGTTGTCTCGCGTCGCTGTCGGCGAAGGAGCTCGACTCGGCGACGCAGGCGCTCGCGCCGAAGGTCGGCCTCGAGCTGATCGAGCTCGAGTCGGTCACGTGCTGCGGCGCCGGCGACATCCACGAGGCGGAGCCCGACTACTACCTCCACCTGAACGCGCGGATCCTCGCTTACGCGGCGGCCGAGAACGTCGATGTCCTGCTCACGGTCTGCAACGTCTGCACGCTCAACCTGCGCCAGGCGAACTTCATGCTGACGGGCGACGCCGAGCTGCGCGCGCGCGTGAACGAGAACCTCGTCTCGGCCGGCGTGCCCGCGTACGTCAAGGACGTCGACGTGCGCCACCTCCTCTGGGAGATCGCCGAGGGCGAGGGCTACGAGCTCCTGAAGAAGTCGGCGCACCGCGGCCTGAAGGGGATCAAGATTGCGCCGTTCTACGGCTGCCAGATCCTCCGGCCGTCGAAGATCCAGGGCTTCGAGGATCCCGACCGCCCGTGGTCGCTCGAACGGATCATCGAAGCGTGCGGCGGCGAGGCGATCGACTACCCCGCGAAGATCAAGTGCTGCGGCTTCCCGATCATCCAGGCGCGCGAGGAGACCGCGCTCGGCGAGCTGATCCAGCCGATCGAGCAGGCCTACGAGGCCGGCGCCGACGCGATCGTCACGCCGTGCCCGCTCTGCCACCTCTCGCTCGACGCGTGGCAGTCCAAGCTGAAGAAGTCGACGGGGCGTGACTTCAAGATGCCGATCCTCCACCTCTCGCAGCTCGTGGGCGTCGCCGCCGGGCTCGAGGAGTCGGAGCTGAAGTTCAAGCGGCACGTCGTCTCGGTCGACCCGGTCATCGAGAAGCTCCAGATCTGACCTTCCTGTTCTGGCTCGCGGGACTCGTCGCGCTGGCGGCGATCGTCACCGGATACGGTTGGTTCGAGGCGGGGTGGGTGCGCCTCCGCGTGCGGGAGCTCACGCTGCCGGGGCTGCCGCCCGAGCTCGACGGCCTGCGCATCGCGCACCTTTCGGACTTCCATCTGGGCGTGCCGTCGCGCGGACGGCGTGCGGCGGAGCGCGCGGTTGACTGGGTGGCCGAGCGACAGCCCGATCTCGTCGCGGTCACCGGTGACCTGCTTTCGCGTCCGCGCGGCGAGGACGAGCTGCTCGCGCTGCTCGCGAAGCTGCCACACCCCTACGTCGTGCTCGGCAACCACGACTACGCGATCTCGCGCGATCCGTTCTCGCAGCCGGTCGAGCTTGGACGCCTCGAGCACGGGACGCTGCTGCTCGACAACGCCGAGGTCGTCGACCTCCGCGGCAAACGCGTCGAGCTGGCCGGGGTCGATCCGCGGTCGTGGCTCGAGAAGCGGCCGAGCGAGTTCGAGGATCCGCACGCCGACCTGCGGATCCTGCTCTGCCACTTTCCCCGCGCGCTCGACACCGTGCCCGCGGGGCGCTGGGACCTGATCCTCGCCGGGCACCTGCATGCGGGGCAGATCGTGCTGCCGTACGGATTCGGCAAGCTCCTGCTCGCGCATCCCGGCGCCCGCTACCCCGAGGGGGCCTTCACGCGGGGCGGGACAACAATGCACGTTTCCCCTGGACTGGGCACGACTTTCGTCCCTTTCCGGTTCTTCGCCCGCCCGGAGGCCACCGAGCTCGTTCTACGATCGCGTGCCTCTCCCTAGAATGCCTCCTGAACTCTCGCCCGCGATCACACGGCGCGCTGCCGCGTCCTCGGTTGTCCCGATAGAACACCGCTATCGGGACGCCCTGCGTCCTTGCATCGCTTGGTGCTCGCGACCGAGAGAATCAGCAACATCCTAGGAAGAGGCACCGATGGAAGGCCATAGCGTCATCTCGCCCGAGGTTCTGGCCCGCTACGCCGCCGACGCGGCGGCGGAGGTCCCCGGCGTGCACACGAAGCAGCGCCGCGGCGCGCGCGTCTCCGGCAACGAGATCGAAGTGCACGTCGTGATCGACTACGGCGCCAACATTCCGGACGTCGCGGCCGACGTGCAGCAGCGTGTGATCGACTACCTCGCGCAGATGGCCGACATGCGGCCGTCCGTGGTGAACGTGGTTGTCGACGACGTGATGAGGTAGGACAGGCTCGATGGCTCCGCGTCTGGCAGGACTGACGAAGCTCACGCTGGTCACGGCGCCGACCGTCTGTCACGAGTGCATTTGGTGGCAGACGCGCGGTAGGCGCGAGCTCGACAAGGACCGCTGGATGGAGAAGATCGAGTTGGAGTTCGGCGCGTGGGTGACGGTCTACTACGACTCGGACAAGCGTGTCCTCGGGTCGATGCAGTACGGACCGGCGGCTGCGTTCCCGCGTGCCTGGGAGCTGCCGGCAGGCCCGCCGTCCGACGATGCGATCCTCGTCACGTGCGCGTACCTCGTCGACCAGTCGAGCCCGTGGGTGCTGCAGTCGCTCTTCCTCGCGGCGATCGGAGAGGCCCGCGACCGCGGCGCGTCGTCGGTCGAGGCGTTCTCGTACCGCTACCCGGAGGGCGAGTCGGCGTACGAGCGCTTCCGGGTGCACAAGACGGTGTTCCCCCAGGACTTCCTGGCCGACTTCGGCTTCGAAGTCGTGCGCGTCGCCGGCCGCGTCGGCCTGTCGCGCCTGGAGCTCGGCGGCCTCATCCCGGTCGTCGAAGGAAAGCGCGAGAAAGTGCTGCGCGTCGTCAAGGACGCGTTCCTGCCGGACCCGGTTCCGGCGCCACCGCAGACCTAGCCTCCCCTGGTGTCTGACACCGCTGAGGGCTTGCACGCCTCCGGGGCTCTCGCAGGTGTCAGACACCACTTCGTTCCTGCTCGCTGCGACAGCCCGAACTGGTGTCAGACACCCTTAGTCGCCGTTGCTCGGTTCGTGCTCCAGGACGGGTGTCAGACACCCACGGCCCGCAGGCGTGCGAGCGAGTCGAGCAGTGCTTCGTCGGTGTCGAAGCCCGGGCCGCCGGAGATCGGCAGGCCGCCGATCTCGAGGATCACCGGGACACCGTCGACGCTCCGCAGCGGCGAGAAGTCGACGGTGCCACGGCCAAGCGGAAGGTGGTGGTTCGTCTCGGGGAGCGGCGTGTCCGACGCGTGCACGAGCGTGAACCGCTCGCGGAGCGCGAGGAATCGCGCCGTGTGCTCGGGCCGCGTGTGGTTGACGTCCCAGACGAAGCCGAGCCCGGGCACCGCGTCGAGGAGCGACTCGACATCGTCGGGCTCGGTGAGCAGCCGGTGTCCCGGCGCGTTGTGCTCGCAGCCGAGGATCAGGCCCGCCCCCTCCGCAACGTCGACCGCCTCGGCGAAATCCTCGCGGAGAAGTGGAGCTGCCTTGCTCGGCCCCACCGGATGGATGTGCACGCGAAGGACGCCGATGGCGTCGATCGCCGCCAGGTTCGCCCGCAGCGCGCGGGCGAGTGTGCCGCGCTCTCCCTCGTGCCGGACCAGCATCTCGAGCACCGGCTCGAGACCGACGTCGTCGAAGAGCGCGCCGAGTGTGGCCGCGCCTATCCCGAGCTCGTCCTCGATTTCGCCGGCACGATCGCTGCGGATCTGGAGCGTGTCGAAACCGGCAGCCGCCGCGAACCGCAACTCCTCCTCGGGTGGCCGCCAGTTGCCGCCGGTGAGGCGGCCGAAGAACCGCCCCAGCATCCCGATGTCCATGTCTCAGGCGGCGGCGCGTTCGCGCTGGAGGACGAGCTCCGCGATCTGGATCGCGTTCAGCGCTGCGCCCTTGCGGAGGTTGTCGCTCGCGAGGAACAGCGCGAGGCCGTGCTCGACCGTCGGGTCGCGGCGGATGCGGCCGACGAGCACGTCGTCGATCCCCTTCGCCTTGCCGGGTGAGGGGAAGTCCTCGACGCGGACGGACGGCGCGCCGGCGAGGAGTTCACGTGCACGCTCCGGCGACAGGTCGTCCTCCGTCTCGATCCAGATCGCCTCCGCGTGGCCGACCAGCACCGGCACCCGCACGCACGTCGCCTGAATCGGCAGGTCGGGCAGCTCCATGATCTTCTGCGTCTCGAGGCGGAGCTTCTCTTCCTCCTCGAATTCGACGCCGTCGAAGCTCCAGTCCATGCGCAGGTCGTGCTCGTCCTGCGGCTCGTTGCGGAGGCGCTCCATCGCCTGCGCGCCGGCGCCCGAGACCGACTGGTAGGTCGCGACGCGCACGCGCACGAGCCCAGCGGCGTCGTGCAGCGGCTTCAGGGCCACGGTAAGCGGGATCGCGCAGCAATTCGGGTTGGCGAGGATGCCGTCGTGCTCGAGCACGCGTGCGCCGTTCACCTCGGGGACGACGAGCGGGATGCCCGGCTCCAGGCGATACGCCGACGACTTGTCGACCGCGACCGCTCCGCCCCGAACGGCGTGGGGGACGAGCTCGCGCGACGCGCTCGTGCCGACGGAGAACAGGAACACGTCGACGTCACCGCGCGAGAGCGCGTCGGGCGTCGCCTCCTCGATCGTCCACTCGCCGAGCCGCTTGCCGGCCGACCGTGCCGACGCGAAAATGCGCACGTTCTCGTACCCGCGGGCCCGGAGCAGGTCGAGCGTCACCGTGCCGACGGCGCCGGTTGCGCCGACGACGCCGATCGACGGCTGCTCAGGCATTGACCCGCTCCTCCGCGAACGACTGGAAGCGTGCGTGCACGACTTCCACTGCGCGTTCGACGTGTGCCGCGCTGATCACGCACGAGACGCGGATCGCCGACGTCGAGATGATCTCGATGTTGATCCCGGCCTCGGCGAGCGCGTCGAACATGTCGGCCGCGACACCGGGATGGCTCTTCATACCGGCGCCGATCAGCGAGATCTTCGCCACGTTGGGATCGTGCTCGACGCGGCTCGCGCCAAGCTCGACGGAGAGCGCCTCGAGGATCGGCGTGGCGATCGAGACGTCCGTCTTCGGCAGGGTGAAGGAGATCGTCGCGGCGCCGTCCTGCGACACGTTCTGGACGATCATGTCGATGTTCACGCCGGCGTCGGCCAGGGCGCGGAAGACCTTGGCTGCGATGCCCGGGCGGTCGGGGACGCCGACAATCGAGACCTTCGCCTCCGAGGTGTCGTGCGTGACACCGGAGATGATCGCCTTTTCGAGCATTGCCTTGTCCTCCTCGCCGATCCAGGTACCTTCGCCGTCCACGAACGTCGACCGAACGCGGAGCTTCACACCGTAGCTGCGGGCGATCTCGATCGAGCGCGCCATCATCACTCCCGCACCGGAGGACGCCATCTCGAGCATCTCCTCGTAGGTGATGTACGGGAGCCGAAACGCGCCGGGCACGAGGCGCGGGTCGGCGGTGAAGACTCCGGCGACATCGGTGAAGATCTCGCACGCATCCGCGCCGAGCGCGGCCGCGAGTGCAACCGCCGTCGTGTCGGAGCCGCCGCGCCCGAGCGTCGTCACGTCCTGTGTGTCGGTCGAAATGCCCTGGAAGCCGGCGACCAGGACGATCTTGTCCTGATCGAGCGCCTCGTGGATCCGCGTCGCGCGCACCTCGACGATCTTCGCCTTCGTGTGCGAGCCGTCGGTGACGATGCCGGCCTGCGAGCCCGTGAGCGAGACGGCCTCGTGGCCGAGGTCGTGGATCGCCATCGCGCAGAGCGCGTTCGAGATCCGCTCGCCGGTCGAGACGAGCATGTCGTACTCACGCGGGTTCGGGCTCGGCGAGACCTCGAAGGCGAGCCGGATCAGCTCGTCGGTCGTCTTGCCCATCGCCGAGAGGACGGCGACGACCTTCGCGCCCGACTCGCGGGCCTCGACGAGGCGCTCAGCGACGCGCTTCAGCTTGTCGGTGTCCCCGACCGACGTGCCCCCGAACTTCATGACCACGAGGCCGGGGGTGCGCTGCCGGGCCTGGACCGCGGGTATCGCTTCGAATTCGATAGTGGTCATTTGCGACAGTGTAGGCAGCGATGAAGCTCCGCCCGACAACGCTTCGGCACCTGGTGATCGGCGTCTTCGGCCTGATCGGCCTGGGTCTCGTCCCATGGACGATCTGGCTCTCCGCTTCGCTGAAGCCGGATCACGAGACGCAGCACTGGAACCTCGCCTGGTTGGGATTCGACATCGCCCTGGCGTTCGCGTTCCTGCTCACCGCGCTGGCCGCCTGGCGCAGGTCGCCGTGGGTGGGGGCGGCCGCCGCCGCGACAGGGACGCTCCTCGTCACCGACGCCTGGTTCGACATCGTGCTCGAGAGCCGGGCAGATGACATCCGCAACGCGGTGCTGCTCGCCCTGCTCGCGGAGCTCCCGATCGCCGCGGTGTGCTTCTGGATCGCGTACCGGACGGAGCGCTTCCTCGCGCTGCTCGTCCGGCAGGCGCTACATCTCTCGTCGACCGCTGAGGGCCCGGCCGAGGGTGACCTCGTCGGCGTACTCGAGGTCGCCCCCGACGGGGAGCCCACTGGCGAGACGCGTGACGCGGACCCGCCCGCGTAGCCGGTCGGCGAGGAAGCCCGCGGTCGCCTCGCCGGTCATGTTCGGGTTCATCGCGAGCACCACTTCCGTGACGCCGTTCGTGTCGAGGCGGCTGAACAGCTCGTCGATGCGCAGGTGGCTCGGCTCGACGCCGTCAAGCGGAGAGAGCGCGCCGCCGAGCACGTGGTAGAGGCCTCGAAACTCCGCCGTCCGCTCGAGCGAGACCACGTCGACGGGCTGCTCGACGACGCAGATCAGCGAGCGGTCGCGGCGCCCATCCGTGCAGATCCCGCACAGCTCCTCCTCGGTGAGGTTGCCGCACTCCCGGCAGAAGCGCACCCGCTCCTTCACCTCTTGCAGCGCGTTCGCGAGCGCGAGCGCCTCTTCCTTCGGCCGCTGGAGAATGTGGAACGCGAGCCGCTGCGCGGTCCGTTGGCCCACGCCGGGGAGCCGCGTCAGCTGCGCAACGAGGTTCTCGACGGAAGGGCTGAACACCGTGCCATTGTGCCCGGCCAATCCGACGTGGCCCGTCCGGCCGTAGTCAATTAGGGCACCGGCAGCTCGCCGAGCGTGACCGTCAGCGTCTGCTTGCGCCTGCCTGCGGTCGTCACCTTCACCGTGCTGCCGGGTTTGTGCTGCGCGAGCACCTGAGCGAGCGCATCGAGTGTCGGGGTGGGTGTGCCGTCGATCGCGACGATCACGTCGCCCTTGCGAAGGCGCGCTTTCGCAGCGCCGCTGTTCGCGTAGATCTTGGTGACGAGGATCCCGCCCGTCGGCAGGGTCAACGCGCTGATCCCGATGAACGGCCGGTGCGAGTTGAGCACCTTGCCGTGGACGGCGATCTGGCCGGCGATGTCCTTGATCGTGTTGCTCGGGATCGCAAAACCGATGCCGGGCGCCAGGCCGCCGGCCGGGCTGCCTGCGGCCAGGGTGTTCATCCCGACGACCCTGCTGTTCAGATCGACGAGCGCGCCGCCCGAGTTACCCGGGTTGATCGCAGCGCTTGTCTGCACAGTGTTCGCAAGGGTCGCGCCGGTTTCCTCGGTCTGCGTGCGGTCGAGTGCACTGATGATCCCATCCGTGACGCTCGACGTCAGTCCGAGTGGGTTCCCGATCGCGAGCACGATCTCTCCCACAAGCTTGCTCGAGTCGGCGAACGTCGCGGCCGGCGGCAGCTGCCCGGAGGTGACGCGCACGACCGCGAGGTCGTCGGGCACGAACTTGCCGACGACCTTCGCCGTGTACACCTTGCCTGTCGAGACCGTGACGGTGACCTTCGTCGCGCTGCCGACCACGTGCGCGTTCGTGACGACGTCGCCCTTGCCGTCGAAGACGATGCCGGACCCGAGCCCTCCCGGCTGGCTGATCTGGACGACCTGCGGGGACACCGTGCGCACCACACGCTCGTAACTCGCCTGCAGCGACTCCGCGCTAGCAGCCGATTGCACGACCATCGTCGGCGGTTTCGTCGTCGAGGAACCGCAGGCCGTGACGATTGCCGCAGCGGCGACACAGAACAGAGCGACCCGCATGGGTCCCCGGTTTCCGGCGCCTGCCGGGGTAAACGGCCCTCAACCGTCTAGCCCGTAAGCGCCGCTTCGTAGGCCGAGTGGTCGACCGCCACGAGTCGCACCTCGGTCTTCGCCGTGACCCGGATGTCCTCTGAGCCGTCGAGCTTCTCCCACTGGCCGACCACGTTGCCTGCGCCACGTTCGTACTCCTCGTCCGGCGTCTCGACGAGCAGCACGCCGTGGAGGATCAGGAACAGGCCACTGACCGGCTCGCCGGGCTCGACGAGCACGTGCCCCTCCGAAAGCTCGAGCTCGCTCCCGACGTCGAGGAGCTTCGCGACGAAGTTCTCGTCGATCGCAGGCCTCTACTTACAGACCGGGGATGAGGCCGCCGAGATCGGGCGGCAGCATTGCTTTCATCTTCGCCTCGACCTTGGCGTGCGCCGAGCGCAGCGCCTCGTTCGCGGCGGCCATCACGAGATCGGCGAGCAGCTCCGGGTCGTCCGGGTCGATCGCCTTCGGGTCGATGCGCAGCTCCTTGATCTCGCCGCCGGCGGTAGCGACCACGGTCACCATTCCGCCGCCCGCAGACGCCTCGGCCGTCTCCTTCGAGGCCTCCTTCTGCAACTCGGCCATCTGTGACTGCATTTCCTGCGCCTGCTTCATCAGTGCATTCAGGTCGAAGCTCATTCGTCCAGCTCCCTCGCGTCGAAGGTGCTCTTCATCAGCTCGAGGACGTCTTCCTCGCTCGTCGGCGCCTCGTCCTCGGCGCCTGCATTCCCCGTTTCGCCAAGCTCGAACGCGACCGCGAGCTTGCGGCCCGTGACCTCGTAGAGCGCGTCGCGCAGTATCGCGGCGTTCTTCGGGTCCTCCGCCACGCTGAGGTGGAAGGCCGCATTTGCGGGGAAGGCGACGGTGAGCGTGTCACCAGCGAGCGCGGCCGGATGCGCCTCGCCGAGCGTCTTCCCGATCCAGATCGCGCGGTGCTCGACGGCCGGGAGAATCGTGCGGCGCCACGCCTCTTGCAACTGTTCGAGGTCCACGCTCAGAGGGTCGGTGCTCGGAGGCTCGGTGCGCAGAGGTTCCGGAGCCGCCGCGAGTCCAGCAGCCGGAGCGGCCTCTGCGCTAGTTGACGCCCTACTAGGCTTTTCGGGCAGCGCGGTGTGGCCTTCCTCAAGCCGCTCGAGGCGAAAAGCCATGGACTCACGCGACAGATCCGAGGCCGGCCGCGTCACCTTGACGAGTGCAAGCTCCAGAGGCAGCCTGGGGTCACCGCCCTGGCGCATGTCGTCAACGGCCACCGCGAGCAGGTCGATCAGGCGCACGACCGTCGCGACGGGCATCTGGTTCGCCTGCTCGCGCAGGCGCTCGCGCGCCTCGTCGGTGACCGGCAGCGAGTCGGGCACCTCGGTCATGTGTTGCACGAGCAGCAAGTGGCGCAGGTGCTCGAGCAGGTCGGTGACGAGGCGGCCGAGATCCTGGCCTTGCTCGGAAAGCTCCTCGAGGAACAACAGCGCCTCGGCGGTCTCGTTTCCGATCACCATGTCGCAGAGGCGGAAGAGCACCTCGTCCTCTACCGCACCGAGGAGCTGCAGGACGTCCTGCACCGTGATCGCGCCGCCGGTGGCGGAAGCGAGCTGGTCGAGTGTCGACTCGGCGTCGCGGTAGGCACCGCGGCCGCCGCGGGCGATCAGGGCCAGCGCAGCGTCCGGAACGTCGATCTCCTCCCCGTCGGCGATCCGACGTAGCTTCTGCACGAGCTCCGGCAGGCGCGGCCGCTGGAAGACGAACGTCTGGCAGCGTGAGCGCACGGTCGGGAGCACCTTCTGCAGCTCGGTCGTGCAGAACACGAACAGGAGGTGGGGCGGAGGCTCCTCGATCAGCTTCAGCAGCGCGTTCCACGCGGCGTCGGTGAGCTGGTGCGCCTCGTCGAGGATGTAGACCTTGTACTGCCCCTCGACCGGCTGCAGGACGACGCGGTCGCGGATGTCGCGGATGTCGTCGATCCCGCGCTGCGACGCGGCGTCCATCTCGATCACGTCGAGCGACGTGCCGGCGGCGATCGCGACGCACGCGTGGCAGGTGCCATCCGGTGTCGGCGTGGGACCATGAGCGCAGTTGACCGCCTTCGCGAGGATCCGCGCCAGCGAGGTCTTCCCGGTGCCGCGCGGGCCGGCGAACAGATACGCCTGGCGCACCTTGCCCTGCGTGATCGCGTTTGTCAGCGTCCGCACGACCGCCTCCTGCCCGACCACCTCCTCAAAGGTCTGGGGGCGATACTTGCGGTAGAGGGCGGCCATCAGAACGATTGAAGCAGAAGGAACTTGTAAGGCACACCTTACAACCTCTGCTACGGTTTTCTGTCATGGACGAGGTCTTCTGCGACGACGTCAAGCGGCGGCGGTTCTGGCAGACGCGCGGGATCTGGATCTTCGCGGGGGCGATCGTCGTCACCCTCGTCGGCGGCTTGATCTATGCGAGTCAGGGCTCGACCGACCCGACGGCAGCTGCCACCACCCAGTCGCACGGCGTGGTCGTCGTGAACAGCGCGATCATCGTCTTCCGCGAGGGGCTCGAAGCCGTCCTGATCTTCGCGGCGGTGACCGCGTCGATGCTCGGCGGGCAGAAGCGCCTCCGCCGCCCGGTCGCCGCCGGCGCCGGCGTCGCGTTTGCGGCGACGGTCGCCACCTGGTTCATCGCGCAGGCGATCCTCGGCCAGTTCGCTCAGTACGGCGACCGGCTGATGGCGGTGACCGGCCTGATCGCCGTCGCCGTGCTGCTCGTGATCATGAACTGGTTCTTCCACAAGGTCTATTGGACGAAATGGATCGGCAAGCGAAACGCGCAGCGCAAACGCGTGCTTGCGGGCGGCTTCATCGGCGGGCAGGTGGTCGGCCTGATCGCGCTCGGCTTCACAAGCGTCTACCGCGAGGGGTTCGAGGTCGTCCTCTTCCTGCAGAACCTGCAGCTCCAGGCCGGAACGGGCACCGTGCTCGAAGGCGTCGCGATCGGCCTCGCGGGAACCGCCGCGGTCGGGATCGCAACCTTCTTCCTGCAGCAGAAGCTGCCGTACAAGCGGATGCTCGTCGTCACCGGCGTGATGCTCGGTGTCGTCCTCGTCGTGATGATCGGCGGCAGCGCGCGCACGATGCAGGACGTTGGTTGGCTGCCCACGACGCCGATCGGCGTGCAGGTCCCCAACTGGTGGGCGCGCTGGTTCGAGGTGGTCCCGACATGGGAGACGGTGGGTGCGCAGGCGTTCGCCGCGGTGCTCGTCCTCGGCTCGTACTTCGCCGCCCGTTACGTGAAGGTCGGCCGCCCGGCCCGCCGCGGCGAGCAACCGGCGGTCCGGCCCGTCGCTCCGAGCGCCTCAACCGTCTAGCCCGAGGCGGTGCGGGGCCAGCGGTTGACGCGGCGCGGATTGCTGCTGGGCGCGGCCGCGTTCGGCGCCGCCATCGCACCCGCCCGTCTGCTTGCGGCACGATCACGCGCGCTGCTCGAGGGCCTCGAGGTCACCGCCGGCGGAGCGGCGCCGTTTGCCGGCGACCGTGCGCTCCTGGCGACGCTCAGCCCCGCCGGGATTCGCGGACGCGCACGTGCGACCGTTCGGTTCCGGCTCACGCGCGCGGCGCATGTCGAGCTCGTCGCTCTCGACCGGAACGCACCGGGCGAGTCGACACTCGCGGCCGAGACCACACCTGCGACGCCGGGCGCAACCGTGGTCTCCGCGCAGACGCGATTTTTCCGCGCCGGGACACACAAGCTCGTGTGGGAGCCGGCCGCATCCCTCGCGCCGGGGACGTACACCCTGCGACTCACGACCACCGACCTGCTCGGGGTGAAGACGGTCCACGGCGCGGCGTCGCCTGCGCACCCGAACCTCTTGCGGGCTCCCGTCGTGCGGGTGCTCGGGATCGACGCAGCGCTCGCGCGGCGGAGCTACGCCTCGGGTGAGGCGGCGACCGTCGTCGTTGCGGCTGACGCGGCGGCTTTGACCATGCAGCTGTTCCGCTCCGGGACGGAGCCGGGCCCGACGTATGCGAACGACGAGCTGAACGGCGTCGCCGCCGGCGAACCGCAGACGATCCCGTGGAGCGCGAACGCCGACCGCCCGTCTCCGATCACGCTGCCGCTCCCCGCCGAGCTTCCGTCAGGTGTCTACTACGTTCGCCTCACGAGCGACGACGGGCGTCTGGGCTTCGCGCCGTTCGTCGTCCGTCCCGCTGGGCCCTCGACACGGGTCGCCGTGGTGTTGCCGACGAACACCTGGCATGCGTACAACTTCTACGACGCGGACGGCGACGGTTACGGCGACAGCTGGTACGTGTCGTGGCAAATCAAGACGATCGACCTGACGCGGCCGCATCTCCATCGTGGCGTCCCGTACCGGTACCGCAGTTACGACCTCTCGTTTCTGCACTGGCTCGCGCGCACCGGGAAGCAGGCCGACTTCTATTCGGACGACGATCTCGAGTCCTTCGCCGACGGAGCCGCGCTTCGCGCCGCCTACGATCTCGTCGTCTTCCCGGGCCATGAGGAGTACGTGACCACGCATGCCTACGACGTCGTCGAGCAGTACCGGAACCTGGGCGGCAATCTCATGTTCCTGTCCGCCAACAACTTCTTCCGGCGCGTCGATCCGCGGTCGGGCAGGTTGACGCTCGTCGACCTCTGGCGCGATCTTCGCCGGCCGGAGGCGGCGCTCGTCGGCGTGCAGTACCGCGCGTCCGACCGCGGCACGCATCAGCATCCGTTCGTGGTGACGGACGCCGGGGCAGCGAGCTGGGCGTTCGCGGGGACAGGGCTTGGAGCGGGGTCGACGTTCGGCCTGTACGGCATCGAGATCGACGCGGCGACATCGGCCTCGCCGCCCGGCACGACAGTGCTGGCGGAGATCCCCGATGCGCTCGGCCCCGGGCTCACGGCGCAGATGACCTACTACGAGACGCCGGCGGGCGCGCGGGTGTTCGCTGCGGGCGTCCTCAATTTCGGCGGGGAGATGTTGCTGTGGCCGGAGTCGACGCAACTGGTCGAGAACGTCTGGGCGCAACTGGCGCAGCCCTGAGCGGCTCTACTCTGGGCTTGTGAACGAGGCCGAGCTGCTGGTGGAGACGCGGGCTTTCAACGAGGAGCTCGAACGGGGCCTCGCCCTGGTTCAGCCGGTGCAGGACCTGCCGCCGGAGGTGACGAGGCGCGCCCGCCGCGAAGGGCGAGGCGTCTTCCCGGCGCCCGTGTTCCTGGACAACGCCCGGACGGAGACCGCCGGCGGGGTCCCGCTCCGGATCTTCGAGCCGCCCGACGCGCAGGGCGCTCACCTGCACATCCACGGAGGCGGCTGGATGTTCGGCGGTGCTGACATGCAAGACGTCCTGCTGTGGGAGGGCGCCCAGGAGAGCAAGCTCACCGTCGTCAGCGTCGACTACCGGCTCGCGCCGGAGCACCCGTACCCCGCCGGGCCGGCCGATTGCGTGGCGGCTGCGCTCTGGTTTCTCGATCGCTACGACGGCCGGCTGACGATCGGGGGCGAGTCGGCGGGAGCGCACCTCGCCGTCTTGACGTTGCTCCGCCTACGCGACCGGCACGGCATCTCGCCACGCACGTTCGCCGCGGCGAACCTCGTCTTCGGCGCCTTCGACCTGACCGGCACGCCGAGTTGTCGGCTCTGGGGCGATCGGAACCTGATCCTGTCGACACCGATCATGGATTGGTACGCCGACTGCTTCCTGCCGGGGATGCCGGACCGCGAGCGCCGGTCCCCGGAGGTCTCGCCGCTCTTCGCGAACTTGCACGACCTGCCGCCGGCGCTCTTCTCGTGCGGGACGCTCGACCCGTTGCTCGACGACTCGCTCTTCATGGAGGCGCGCTGGCGCGCGGCGGGCAACGAGGCGACGCTCTCCCTCTGGGAGGAGGGGGTGCACGGCTTCGTCTTCTTCCCACTCGAGCTCGAGATCGCACGGCGCTCGAACGCCGAGCAGAACGCGTTCCTGCGCGGTTAGTCAAGCCTCTCGTGCCGACGGATGCACGACCGGCACGAGCGACTGCCACTCCGTGCGCAGAACCGCCACGAGTGACGGGGGCGTGATCACGCGCGCCTGACCGTGTCTCGGTCGCGGGCCACGGCTCTGGTAACCGGCCGGCGACCACGCCAGGAGGCCGGCGCCGAGCACGAGGTGCGGCGCGTCGTCGTGGAGGACGAACGCACCGTCAGGGAGATCGTCGATCGGCGCATCGTGATGTCGCTGTGCCCGCGTGCCGGGATCGATGCGCTGGTTGTGCAACTCGGCATCGATCGCATCGGCGCTCGACTGTCCTGGGTGCAGCGCCTGCCAGGTCTCGACGAACCGGTTGTAATCCGCACGCCGGCACAGGGCGCAAGGCCGGTGGCCGGCCGCGAATGCCGTCGCCTCGTCCAGGAAGAACAGCTCGGTGAACTTTCCGGGCTGCAGCAGCGATTTTCGTTGCCAGTCCTTGAATCGGAGCTGACACGAAATCCAGCGCCGGCCGCTGTAGCGCCGCCTGATCTGCCCGGCGTCGTCATGCAAGCAGCCGCGATTGCCGTAGACCAGCCCCCGCGCTGGGCTGACGATCAGTTCGCCGAGCGGAGTGACGCGATTCTGGCGCAACGCCGTTTCAAGGCTAGAGTTTCGGCACGAGCCTCCGCCGGCGACCTTGAACCCGTCCGCTTGCACCTCCTCCGGCTCGCGTTGAACTCAACGGAAGGTGCGGAATTGGACGGGTCAACCGAGCAGTACTGGCGTGTGCGTGCAGAGCAACTGCAGGAGGCCCTGAGCTCTCGGATCGGCGTGGAGCAGGCCAAGGGGATCCTCGGCGAGCGGCTCGGCCTCGACATGGAGGGTGCCTTTGCACTCCTGCGTTACGCGGCGCGCAGCGAACGGATGAAGCTCCACGACCTCGCGCAGGCTGTCGTCGAAAACGAGGACACGCCGGAGCCGGTGATTCGTGCCCTTGCGAAGCACGCGTCGGTGCTGACGAGCGCGCCGCGCTCGGATCGCATCGTGCAGACGGAGCTGTTCTTCCGGGCGATCAACGAAGAGATCGCCCGGCACGACGGCCACGGGACGACGCTGTTCCTGTGCGAGTGCGGGAACCGCGCGTGCACCGACGGGATCGAGTTGACCGCGGACGCGCTGCGCCACCTGCACGCGGACGGAGGTCTGTTCGTCGTGCTGCCGGGGCACGAGATCCCGGACGTCGAGACCGTGGTCGATCGTCGTAACGGGTACCTGCTCGTGCGCAAGAACGACTAGCCCCGAGGCGGCGTTCTTCGACCTTGCGCGCCCGCCGCGAGGTGCGCGAAGATACCGGCATGGCGACATCCGACGCGTTGCCACATCGCGATGGCGACCCGACGACCTGTTACGAGCGCCGTCGCTACCTGCTCGCTCGTGCGCGCGCCGAAGGTCGTGTTGCGGTGACCGGCGCCGCGCAGGAGCTGCACATGTCGGTGGAGACCGTCCGCCGCGATCTCAGGTTGCTCGAGGCGCATGGTCTCGTCCGCCGTGAGTACGGCGTTGCCTACCCGGTGGAGACCGCCGGGTTCGAGAGTGATCTCGCAGCCCGTGAGTCCGAGTGGCTGCCCGAGAAACGACGGATTGCCGCCGAGGCGGTTCAGCACATCGACGACGCCGAGACGATCTTCATCGACGAGGGCTACCTGCCGCAGCTTGTCGCCCAGCAGTTGCCGACGGAGACTCCATTGACCGTCGTTACTGCATCGCTGCCGGTCGCTTCGATGCTCGCACTGCGCCCGTCGGTTGCGGTGGTCGTCCTCGGCGGCCGCCTGCGAGGGCGGACGTTGGCGACGGTCGACCACTGGGCGACGGAGATGCTGTCCGACTTCGTGATCGACCTGGCCTTCCTGGGTGCGAACGGCATCTCACGCGCGCACGGACTGACCACACCGGATCCCGCAGTTGCTGCGGTGAAGTCCGCTGCGGTGCGCGCATCTCGCCGACGCATCTTCATCGGTGCACATCTGAAGTTCTCGGCGGTGAGCTTCGCGCGTTTTGCCGAGGTGACGGATTTCGAGTCGCTGATCACCGACACGCGCCTGTCGCTCTCCGAGGCGCACCGGTACATGCAGCTCGGCCCGACGGTCATTCGCGTCTAGATGGTTGATGCCACGCGGCGTGGGTCTGGGGGCGGATCCAGACCTGCGCCGCGTCTGGGCCGTTCCCAGGCGGGCGTAAGCGTGGCATCAACCATCTCTATCTAGGCGACCCGCGAGCTCAGTGCAGCGTCGGATCGATCCCGGTCGCCGTCGATTGCCAGGCCGGTCGCAGGGTCGAAGAAATGTAGGCGCTGCGTGTTGACGACCAACCGAAGCTTCTCGCCCTCGCGCGCCGCGGTCCGCGGATGGATGCGAGCGACGAAGACCGCACCCGCGTCTCCGAGCGGCTCCATGAACTCGCCAGCGTCTGTGCCCGTCGCGCCCGCAGTCGCGACTTCGAAGTGCACAAGCACCTCCGACCCGAGAGCTTCCCGCAGGGTGGCGACGGTGTCGAGCGTCCGGTCGGGCGATGCCTCGGGCGCAAAGGCGATGTCCTCGAAGTCCTCGGGACGGATGCCGAGGATCACGTCTTGCCCCACGAAGCTCCGAAGGGCAGGCCGCTCGGCGACCAGCGCGTCGTCGACCGTCAACGTGTACTGACCGAAGCTGACGCTCAGACCCGTGTCGCTTCGTGTCAGCTGCGCGGTGACCATGTTCATCGCCGGGGAGCCGATGAAGCCGCCCACGAACTGGTTCGCCGGCCGTTCGTAGACACGTTCGGGGGTGTCGACTTGCTGTAGATGGCCGCTGCGCATGACGGCGATGCGGTCGCCCATCGTCATGGCCTCCGTCTGATCGTGCGTGACGTAGATCGTCGTCACACCGAGCTCTCGCTGGAGCTTGTGAATCTCCGCCCGCATCTGCACGCGCAGCTTCGCGTCGAGGTTCGAGAGCGGCTCGTCCATCAGGAACACGCTGGGATCGCGCACGATCGCTCGGCCCATCGCAACGCGCTGTCGCTGCCCGCCGGAGAGCGCGCGCGGCTTGCGCTGGAGCAGGTCTTCGAGCCCGAGCGTCGTCGCAGCGGCGACAACCTTGCGGGAGATCTCCGCCTTCGACAGCTTCCGCAGCCGGAGGCCGAAGGCCAGGTTCTCCTCGACCGTCATGTGCGGGTAGAGGGCGTAGGTCTGGAAGACCATCGCAATGTCGCGGTCCTTCGCGGAGACGTCGTTGACGACGCGGTCTCCGATTGAGATGTCTCCTTCGCTGATCTCCTCGAGACCGGCGACCATGCGCAGGGCGGTCGTCTTGCCGCAACCCGACGGGCCGACGAAGACCATGAACTCGCCTTCGTCGATCATGAGGTCGAGCGAATCGACGGCGAGCGTTCCATCGGGATAGATCTTCGAGACTCCCTGGAACTCAATGGTTGCCAAGGTGGGCTCCTTTCATGCTGGCTGGATCTGCACCTTGAACGCCTCGCCCGAACCGGCGAGCTTCAGTGCATCCGGGAAGCGCTCGATCGGAAAGCGGTCCGAGAGCAGCGGCTTGACGTCCACCGCACCGCTCTCGAGCAATGCGAGGGCGTCATGGAACGTGTAGCGAAGCGCGAACGAACCGAAGATCTCCAGGTCCTGGCTGTAGACGTCATAGGGGCTGATCGAGATCCGCGCGTCAGGCGGGTTCACCCCGAAGAAGAGGAGCTTTCCGTTCTTGCGAACGTGCGTGAACATGTGCTCGACGACCGAAGGCACGCCGGTGCAGTCGATCACGACGTCGAAGCCGAGCGGCGAGATCTCGGCGAGCGCATCGTCGGCGGACGGACCTGCGAGCACCGTTTCGTGCGCGCCGAGCGTGCGCGCGAGGGAGAGCTTCTCTCCTTTCATATCGACGACTGCGATCGTGCTCGCGCCGCCGTGCCGGACGAGCTGGAGCATGAGCAGGCCGATCGGCCCGGCGCCGTAGATGAGCGCGTTCGCGCCGAGCGGCAGGCGCAGGCGTTGCAGTCCGTACACGACGCACGAGATTGGCTCGATGAATGCCGCGACCTCGTAGTCCATGTCCCCTACGGGGTAGACGTTCGCGGTCGGCGCGACGACGTACTCGGCGAAGCCGCCGTCTCGCGTGACGCCGATGGCGTTCCAGTTCAGGCAATGGTTGCCCTGAGAGCGCTGGCAGAAGAAGCAGGTGCCGCAGAAGAGGCTCGGGTCGACGCCGACGCGGTCGCCGACGCGGAGCGCCGTCTCGATCTTCTGCGGCCCGAGCGCAATGATCTCGCCGGCGAGCTCGTGGCCGCCGATCAACGGGTACGACGGAAAGAAGTCACCCTCGTAGATGTGCTGATCGGTGCCGCAGATCCCGCACGCGCGCACGCGGACGAGGACCTCGTTCGCCCCAGGCTCCGGGTCCGGCGCTTCGCGCACCGAAAGCTCGCGGCGCGCCAGGTAGTAGGCGGCTTTCACTTCACCGCTCCGAAGGTGAGCCCGCGGACGAGCGACCGCTGCGCCAGCCAGCCCGCGAGAATCACCGGCGCGATTGCGAGCGTCGAGGCCGCGGACATCTTCGCCCAGAACAATCCCTCGCTGGTCATGAAGCCGGAGATGAAAACCGGCAGCGTTCCGCTGTTCGCACTCGTCAGGTTGACCGCGAGCAGGAACTCGTTCCAGCTGAAGATCAGCGACAGGAGCGCTGTCGCCGCGAGACCGGGCGCGGTCAACGGCAGCACGATCCGGGTCATGATCCGCACGAAACCGGCGCCGTCGACGGTGGCTGCTTCGAGGATCTCCTTCGGCAGGTCGGCGAAGAACGAGCGCATCATCCAGATCACGAGCGGCAGGTTGAACGCGCCGTAGAGCAGGATCATGCCAAGGCGCGTGTCGAAGAGATGCACGCGCTTGTAGATCACGATCAACGGGATCAGCGCGCCGACTGCGGGGAGCATCTTTGTCGAGAGCACCCACGAAAGCACCTTCGGTGTGCGCGGTGAGGGATGGAAGGCGAGGCTGTAGGCAGCCGGCAGGCCCAACAACAGCGCAACGAGCGTCGAGCCGGTGCTCATGATCACCGTGTTCTTGAAGAACAAGAAGTAGTCCGCGCTGAAGACGGCCCGGTAGTTGTCGACCGTCGCGTGGAAGAGAAAGACCGGTGGGATCGACGCCGCATCCGCCTCGGTCTTGAAGCTCGTCAGCACCGCCCAGAGGATCGGGAAGAAGACGACGAACGCGACGAGGTACGTGAACACGTTCAGCGCGAGCGCTGCGGGTGTCGGCCGTCTGCGGCGCGGCGCGCGCCGGACCGTCCGCTCCGCGACAGCGCTCATGACGTCAGCCCCCGTCTGAAGCTGCGTGTGAGCAACCGAAGCAGGAGCGCGGCGACGATCGCGCTGAAGATGATCGCGAGCACGCCTTGTGCCGACGCCGAGCCGACGTCGTTCGCCTGCGAGATCGTCTGGTAGACGTAGTAAGGAATCGTCGTCGTCTCGGTCCCTGGGCCGCCTTGAGTCGCGACGAAGATCTCGCCGAAGAGCTGAAGGATGTAGATCAGCCCGAGCAGGACCGCGAGCTCGAAGTACGGGCCGAGCAGGGGCAGCGTGATCCGGCGGAACTCGGTCAGCGGTCCGGCGCCGTCGATGCGCGCCGCCTCGCGCACCTCGTCCGAGATTCCCTGCAGCCCGGCGAGCAGGATCAACATCATGAACGGGGCCCATTGCCAGACAGCCATCGAAATGATCCCGAGCTTCGGGTGGACGGCGAGCCAGTCGACTCGCTGGAAGCCGATCGACGTCCAGATCCAGTTGACGAGACCGAAGATGGGGTTCAGGAACAGGTTCTTCTGCACGACCGCGTTCACGGTCGGCATGACGAAGAACGGCGCGATCATCAGTGACCGCGCCACGCCCCGAAGCGGGAACGTGCGGTTCAGGAGCAGCGCAAAGCCGAGTCCCAGCACGAGCGAGCCGCCGACGACTGCAGCGGTGATCTCGATGGTGTTGACGACCGCCGCGCGGAAGATCGGATCCTCCGTCAGGGTGTAGCGGAAGTTCTCCAGGCCGACCCAGGGGTGTCCAAGCTCGGGCGAGGTCAGGATCCAGTTGTGGAAGCTGTACCAAAGCGTGAGCACGAACGGCGCCTGCGTCATCACCCCCAGGTAGAGGAGCGCGGGCAGGAGCAGGAAGACCGCCCCCGCACGCTGCGTGCGCAGCGCCGCAAGACTGCGGGCGCCAAATCCGATCGCCCACGGTGACGTCGGTTCGGAGCGTGCGCTCATTGCGTCGCGGCCAGTCTGCGGCTCTGCGGACCCGGTGGGGATGGGCTACATGACCCACCCCCACCGTGCTGCCCCCAGCAGGAGAGGAGCGTCGTTGCGTTTGTCTGTAGACCGTGGCTCATGGGTGTCTCCGGTGCTGCTCTGCCGGTGCTGCTCGGATGAGGGCAGGCCCCCATGCCTACCCTCAGCCGAGCCCCTCCAGGGGAGTGATCGCCGTCTACTTCAAGTAGCCGGCCTGTTTCATGATCCTGGTCACTTGCGCTTGCGAGGTCGAGAGCGCCGAGTCGACGCTTGTGCTGCCGGCCAGCGCCCCCGCGAGGTTTTGCGTGACGAGCGTCCCGATGTTCTGGAACTCAGGGATGCCGACGAACTGCACGCCCGTGTACGGGACCTTGTGCAAGGTCGAGTGCGTCGGATCGGCCGTCAACATCGAGTTCAGCACGATGCTCTCGAACGCTCCGGCGGCTTTCTTGTACGACGGGTTCTTGTACGTCGAGACCCGCGTGCCGGGAGGCACGGACGCCCAGCCGTTCTTCGCAGCCACGAGCTTGATGTAGTCCTTGCTCGTCGCCCAGGTCAGGAACTTGAACGCGGCGTCCTGGTTCTTGCTCGACGCCTCGATTCCAAGCGACCACGACCACAGCCAGTGCGAGCCGAGCGGCGTCACCTTGGTCGGCGCGTACGCGAACCCGATGTCCTTCGCGACCTGCGACTTCGTCGGGTCGGTCAGCTGGCCGGCGGCGACGGTGGCGTCGACCCACATCGACGTCTTGCCCTGTGCCATTGCCGTCTCGCACTCGGTGAACCCGCTGCTCGTCGCACCCGGCTCGCCCGACTTGCGGACAAGGTTGACGTAGAAGTTGGTCGCAGCCTTGAACGCCGGTGAGGTCAGCTGCGGCTCCCACTTCATGTTGAACCACTCGCCGCCGAACGTATTCACCACCGTCGTCAGCGGCGCACCGAACTCGCCCCAGCCGGGAAGGCCGCGCAGGCAGATCCCGTACTGGTTGGCCGACGGCTTGTTCAGCTTCTCCGCGAACGTCGCGATCTGATCCCAGGTCGGATGCAGCGGCATCTTCAGCCCGGCCGCGGCGAACAGCTTCTTGTTGTAGTAGGTCATCGAGCTCTCGCCGTAGAACGGCAACGCGTACAAGGCGTTGTTGTACGAGAGGCCAAGGCGAACCTTCGGGATCACGTCCTTGAGGTCGTACGCGCCGGATGCAGACGAGCTCAGCTTCGCGAACGAGGGGTCGAGGCTGATGAGCCACTTGTTCTTGGCCCAGATCGGCACGTCGTATGTTCCGACGGTTGCGATGTCGAACTGTCCGCCGCCGGTTGCGACGTCGGATGTCACCTTCTGCCGAAGCGTGTTCTCCGGCAGCGTCACGTACTTCACGCTGATGCCGTACTTCTTCGTGAATGTGGGCGTCAGCGACTGCATCACAATCATGTCCGGGTTGTTCACGGTCGCGATCGTGATCGTTGTGGCGTGGTGTCGTGTCGTACGGGCGCTCCCAACTCCAACGAGCACCGCAAGACTGAGAACGATGACGCCACTCAGGCCCATCGCCGAACGGGACAAACGCATGCTCGCTCCCTTCATCGGGTTGCGACCCCGACCCCCTGCATCGGGCGCCTGGATTGGGGGGTGTTATCGGTCACGCAGTGGGATTTATCCTCGACCGCGGCCGTTAATCGGGCAAGCGTGCGAGGCCATCGATTTCTGACCGGTTGTGCCCGATCAGCGCTCGGCGCTTCGGCTCGAGATCGGCGGGGGCAGGGACAACCCGATCAGCCGCGTGCCCGGTGTCGCAGTATTTTCTGCCGTTTCCGTGCCCGGTTGTGAGGCAGGCCGCTTAGCTGGGCTCGACGGCGACAACCTTGTCGCCGAGCTTGATCCGCCCGCCGACGAGGATGTCGGCGCGCAATCCGCCCCGGTGCACGAGGGGGCGCAGCAGCCCGGGACGCGCGAGCCGTTCGAGATGGGAGCACGGCTCCGCGAGGCGGCGGCCGACACACTCGACGGAGCCGACCATGAAGCGGCGTCCGACGAGCGCGTTCAACGCGACATCGCGCGTCACGATGTTGCGTCGCGCCTGTTCCCACGACAGCTCGATCTCGTCGAGCACCTCCGCTTCGACCAGCGTCAATTCATAGCCGCGGCCCGGCCCGCTGAACGTGCCGCGGCCTGCCGCATATCGATCGCCCTCGAGCCCGCGGCCGGCGATCGCCAGCGTTTCGTCGACCGCGAGCAGCGGCGCCTCCGCGGCCCCGGCCAGCAGCAGGCCTGCGACCGAACCGACTCCCGCATCGCTGCCGTAGGGCTTGTCGGTCGGCAGTTCCAGGTCGAGCGGCGCGAGCAGCCACCCTGCTTCGATCGTGCCGCCGCCTGCGAGCGCGCGCGCCGGATCGAAGATCGGCCCGGACGGCGAGCCGAACATCACGACCGCATGCTCACCGTCGGCCGCGTGGACGCGCGCGAGCCACCGGCCGGGCCACGAGAACGTCGCGGCGCCGTCGATCGGAACGAGGCCGAGATTCCGCTCCGCGAGCCACTGCTTGAAGAACAACAGCGGGTCGCCTTCCGGCGGCGGTGACTCCGTCTCGAGAAGCTCTGTGCCGAGAATCTCCCGGAGGCAGGCGCCTAGCTCGTCGCAGTAGCGTGGCATCGGGCCATCCTACGGAGAGGTCAGCCGGGTTTGCCGCCTTCGATCCAGCGTCGGAAGAGGTCGATCTGTTCCTGCGGCCACGCGCGGTCGCACGGCATGTCCTTGCGTTGGAGGCGACCGAGAATGACGTCGGCGTGCTCGCTGACGTCATGGTGCGACCAGAGGTCGAAGAAATGCCGCATCGCTCTGCGGTCGCCTTCGCGGAACAAGGGTCTTAGGTCCGTCTCGAAACTCACGGTCACGATTGCTCCTTGCCCTACCCGGCGAGTGCCTCCAGCAACGTCGCCTCGTCGTGGCCGCGGATTGAGCCTGCCTCCTTTCACTGGAGCGAGACGTCATCCAGCTGGACCCACGAATCTACGGACGCCGTAAAGCCCCCGTACACGTCGACCAGCGAGTTGTTGCCGGAGTTGAAGGTCACCGTCAGTTGCGTGTAGCTGGCTTTCGCCCCGAACGCGGTCTGCTGGATGACCGCGCCGCCGTTGACGGCGCGTACGCCGAAGGTGCCGTTACTCACGTTCGTCGCGGTCCGCACCCATCCGGTCAGCTGATAGCTGTGGTTCGGGGCGACCGCGATCGTCTGAGTCACCGTGTTCGTCCCCTTCGTGCTGCGGAGCCAAGCGTTGTTCGCGCCGGAGTGGCCGTTCCCGAGCCCACGGTCGATCCCGCCGGTGCCGGACACCCGCCAAGGAGCGGTGACGCTGTTCGTCGTCTGGTCCTCGAAGCCGGGGTCGCTGACCATGTTCTCCCCGAGGGAGTCGCTCGAGAGGGTCGAGTGCATGAAGAACACGTTGTACGGGTCCCGCTGCGCCATCGTGAAATAGAGATCTGTGCTCGTGTTGAACCAGGGATGGATGAACGCCCCGTAGAGGGATGGATACGTCGACCCTCTCGCGAGCACCCGTTCACCTGTCCACGTGCCGGTGAGGCTTCCTGCGTCGCGCAGGACGAGCGACGCCCGATTCTCATCGAGGTACGACATGAGGTACCTGCCGAAATAGGAGTTGTACTGGACGGAAAGCTCACCGACGGGCGCGTTCACGATCGGCACTGCCGCACCCTCGTTGTTCGTCTGCCACGCGTTGCCGTCCCAGTACTCATAGCTCGTCTTGCTGAGCACGTTCGCCTCGACGACCCGCGCGAGATAGACGTTTCCGAACCGGCCGGCCGGCGTCCCGAACATGTAGAGGTAGCCGCCGTTCCGAATGAAGGCGGCCTGAGCGAAGTGACTGGACGCAGACCACTGCGTGTTCGCGTCCTTCGTCCAGTTCTGGCCGCCGTCGTCGGAGTACGCGATCTCGGAGTAGTTGGTGACCCAGCTGCCGGCGGTTCCCCAGCGGTTCACCGACATGAAGTGGATGTAGCTCCGGGTGCCGATCGTGATGCCCGCAGTGGGGATCACGGTCGCCTCCTTGTTGTTCTTGAGCGAGCTCAGGAGTTCTTTGGCGTGCCCGGAGGTGTTCTGGATCATCGTCGAGAACGCCAAGCCGTTCTGCGGATCGGTGTTCGTGGAGATCCCGAGGACGTTGCTACGCCAATCGGGGCCGCCTGCTCCCGGGCCTGTCCACCCGGTGCCATAGGTGTCGCCGAAGGCCACCATCACTGTTCCTCCGCCTGCGTCCCACATGATCCCGAGGTCGGTGCCGTTGACCTGGTAGGCCGTATCGGTGTGATTCGGGTTCGGGAGGGTCTCGCCGCTTGGGGTGGCGCCGGTGACCCGCGCCACCTTCGTCGCGAGGCTCGGAGTCACAGCGCCCGCGGGCACCGAGACGGAGGCGGCTACCGCGAAGGCCGCGGCGACGAGGCCGCCCAGCCGGTTCCTCCTTTTCCTGGTCATGGTCTCCATCTCTTCGGGATCGACGAACTGCCGGGGAGCACGCAAGCCGCTCCGAAGGCCGGAGCGAATGAGCTTGACCCTGAGAAATCGATTACTCAGGGCCGTGGCAGCACCATAAGCTGTTGACCGGCCGGCCGTCAACCGTCCCCGAGGAACGCGGCCGCTCGTGCCGGGTGTGTCAGTGCCCGGACGCCGAGAAGTGCATGTAGTCCTTCGTCGCACCGCTCCAGCTGCCGCCCCAGCCCCAGCCGATCGACCGGAAGGCCGCGACAACAGCCGGTGTGACCATTCCACGGCGCAGGCGTGTCCGGTCGAGGTACGGACGGCTGCCGGGGTCGCGGCTCATGCCGCAGCCCACGTACGGGTTCTCGACCGGGTTCAGGTCGACGGCGCGACCGTAGGCGTGCTCAGACCAGCTGCCGGTGCCCTTGCGCACCTTGCTCGTGCACGGCGAAGCAACCGCCTGCCGGCACTCGAAGGAGCCGGAGATGTCGTTGTCGGCCGGGCGTGAGCTTGGCGGTCCGTAGGCGTCCGCGAGCTGCATGTGGCGGATCGGGAAGCGCGACTCGTAGAGTCGGCGGAACACGCGCGCGAGCAGCGCGGCGGCGTCTGCATTGACGACGAGCTGACCGGTGTGCACGCGGCCGTCGAACCCCCAGTGCGTCACGGTCAGCACGCGAAGCTCCGCCAGGGCCACGGGGCAGCCTCGCTGCCAGACCCCGGCGCTTTTCAGCTCCGCACGAACAGGTGCGCTCAGCGGCCGGATCGTCGAATGGAACGCCGCGACCGCAAGCGCGAGGAGCGGAACGATGGCGAGACGGGTCACTCCCTCCAGTGTGACGGTTGTCACAAGGAAGCACCAGGCAGCTGCGTGAGGTCCTCAGCCGTGCGTGGCAGGTAGCCATGCCCTCCATTCGCCCGCTACCGGGGTCCCGAAAGGGGGGCTGGCCACAAAGACAACCGGTGCAGGGTTTGCGATCGTTTAGTCATGACAACGACGGAATCAACCGAGATGACAGCAACCTCGATGAAAGAGCTCGCCTACCGCATGGTCGACGGACTCGAAGTGACGCTCTTCTGGCAGCCCGCGAGTGACGACGTGGTCGTCTGCGTTTGCGACCAGAAGTACGGGGCGTACTTTGAGATCCGCCCACCCCAAGATTGCGCGCTCGACGCGTTCTACCACCCGTATTCGTACGCATCGTGGAATGAAGTCGGGTACGAAGACGAGCGCCTCGCGGTCTGAGCCAAGCCGCTTCGGAAGAACGTAGGTCCTTTCCGCGGCGGCAGGTCTGGGGCTACCGTTTGTTCGATGCGGTATCTGTCGATCGATCTTCCGAAGCCGGTATCGAAGATCGGGCTCGGTACGTGGCAGTTCGGGTCGCGCGAGTGGGGCTACGGCGACCGCTACGCCCAGGTAGAGGCCGCGCGCATCGTCGAGCGTGCACTGGAATTAGGGATCACGCTCTTCGACACCGCTGAGATCTATGGGCTCGGACGCAGTGAGCGCATCCTCGGTCGAGCACTCCAAGGGCACGGCGACGTGCCGTTCGTCGCGACCAAGATCTTCCCCCTCCTGCCGCTTGCGCCGGTCGTCGAGCAGCGTGGAGTTGCAAGCGCGCAGCGCCTCGGGTTGCGTCACCTCGATCTCTATCAGGTGCACCAGCCGAACCCGGTCGTCCGGGACCGCACGACGATGCGTGGCATGCGCGCCCTGCAAGACGTCGGGCTCGTGGGCGCGATCGGTGTGAGCAACTACTCGCTCGAGCGCTGGCGCCGCTGCGAGGCTGCGCTCGGCGGACCGGTGCTGTCGAACCAGGTGCGGTACAACCTCGTCGACCGGCGAGCGGAACGCGACGTGATTCCCTACGCCGAACACCAGGGCCGCGTCGTCATCGCGTACAGCCCGCTCGCGCAGGGCTTCCTGTCCGGGCGCTACGACGCGTCGACCCGCCCAGCCGACTTCGTGCGTCGGCGGAGCAAGCTGTTCCGTCCGGACACGCTCGAGCGCGGGGCGGCGATGTTCGGTGCGCTGCGGGAGGTTGCGGACGCGCACGGCGCCACCCCGTCGCAAGTGGCGCTCGCCTGGGCAATCCGCCGCCCAAACGTCGTCGCGATTCCGGGGGCATCCTCGGTGGAGCAGGTGGAATCGAACGCGGCGGCTGCCGATCTGGATCTGCACCATGACGAGATCCGGGCGCTGGCGGACGCCGCGACCGCCGTCACTTCGATGATCTGAGGATCTCGTTCAGCCGTTCGAGGTGTCGGTCGAGCCGGCCGGATTGGCTGAGGTTGATCGCGTCCTGCAGCTTGGCCGGCCAGTTCGGTTCCGCCGTGTCGAGTGTGTCCGTTGCGAAGTATTGGGCGAGCTGGGGACTCGTCTGATCGAGCAGCGCGTGCGTCGTAGCGATCCAGCTGTCGATCTCCGGAATCAGCTGCACCGTTCCGTCAGGCGAGGCTTCGGAGATCGCCTGTTGCAGGCGAGCGCGCAGACGGTTTCCGAGCGCGACTTGTTCTGCGAGGTGTCCGTCGGTTCGGCGTGGTTCGGGCTGACGCTCGCGCTGTGCGACGGGTGCGCGTTCTTCGGGTCGGACGCGTTCCGGGGCGGGGTGCGGCCGGTCGAGCGTCGAGGGAGTGCCGGCCCAGGTTGCCAGGGCGGCAATGCCGAACGCAGCTGCCAGGCCGGCAGCGAGAGCGACGATCCAGGCAAGAACGTGAATCGCGAGACTGTGGCCAGAGGCCAGGTAGGTCGCCGCGCCGAACGTCACGAAGTTGCACCCGGCAACCCAGGCGAGCAACGTGCGCGTGCGCGATGGCGACCAAGCGTCGGGTTGTGCAGATGCTCCTACCACGACCGTCCTCTCTGAGTTCGGACCGCCTGCCGTAGGCGAAATGTACGCGCCGAGGCAGGTCGCGCGCAGGTGCTCAGCTCGTTGATGCGGCACCGCCTCCGAGTGCGTCCTCGATCTTGGCGACCGCGCCGGCTTCCGCGTCGTCTCCTCCCGGCGCCGCAGCCGCAACGGAACGCGCGAGGTCGAGCACGAACGAGCGGTAGGCCTCAACCTCATCGGGTGCTTTTGCTTCGAGCAAGGCGATGCCTGAACGCAGCGCATCGAGGGTGCCCGACTCGATCTGCTCGGGTGAGCTCGTGACGCCGAAGCCTGTGCCGTGTCCCGCGGCGACCTGCTTGACGACCGGGCTCTCCGAGCTCCCGCGTGCGGCCGCGACATGCTTCGCGAGCGCGCCGGCCTCCTTGAAGCTGTCGAAGAACCCGCGATCGCTGGCCGACACGAGCAGGCCGGCGCCCATGGCGCCCTTGTGCAGCGTCTCGACCTCGGTCTCGTTCAATACATCGCTCATCTCGCTACCTCTTTCGTCGGGTAGATCGGATGTGCCCGCAGCTGCGGTTTTCGACGCGCCGCTCCAGCGGACAGCCAAACGACGGCGCCGGTGGGCACGGCTAATCCGCTAGTGCGGAAACGCCGGCGCCGTCGCCTGGGCTGACGAGCAGTGTCCGGCCGGGAAACCGCGCTGCGAGGGTTGAGAGGCTCTGGACATCGGCGAGCACGAGCACCGCCCCGCCAAATCCGCCGCCGTGCATTCGGGCGCCATATGCACCGCCTTGCTCCGCCTGCTGAACGATCCGGTCGAGCTCCGGGACGGACACTTCGAAGTCGTCGCGGAGGCTTGCGTGACTCTCGGACATCAGTTGCCCCGCACGCTCGAGGTTGTCGCTCGCGAGCGCCTTCGCGAACGCGTGCACACGCTCGTTCTCCGTGTGCAGGTGTCGGAGCCGCCGGGCTGATAGCGCGTCGTGTGCGCCGGCGATGGCTCGCGCTAGCTCGTCCTTGCGCTTGCCGTAGTCGGTGTTCTCGAGGCTCCGCTCGATCCCGGAGTCGATCAGCAGGAAACCTGCCTGCTCGGGTACCGGCACGGATTCGTGTTCGAGCGTGCTGCAGTCGATCAGGATCGCCGCTCCTCGGCGGCCGAGCAGACACGCGGCCTGGTCAAGGATCCCGCACGGGACTCCGACAGCGCGCAGTTCGGCGCGCTGGCACGCGAGCGCCAGGTCCAGAGGGGGAATCTCGTACTCGGCAACGGCGCAGAGTGCGAGCGCGACTGCCACCTCGAGTGCGGCAGACGAGGACACACCTTTTCCGGCGGGAAGATTCGACTCGATCGACCCCTGGAGGCCCACGGGAGGACGGCCGAGCATCGCCAACTCGATCGCAACGGCTTGCACGTAGCGCGCCCACCCTTGGGCCGGAGGGCCTTGCCCGTCGGCGCCGACCGACGTGGCGCCATAGCCGGCGGACACGAGCGTGATATCCGTCGCGCGCGCGCCTACGTCGATGGTGATCCCGAAGTCGATCGCCGCCGGCAGCGCGAAGCCACCGGCGTGGTCGGTGTGCTCGCCGATCAAGTTGATGCGACCGGGAGCCCAGACGCGAAGGAGCTTGCTCATCGCAACCAGACCGCGGCGCCGGGAGGCAGCACGTCGTCGATTGCTTCGCTGGCGAGCAGCACCGAACGATCGAGCTCGAGCGGCTCGCCGTCGACGTTGACGATGCATCTGACGTCGCCGCGGTCGAAAACGAGCGTTCCAGGCGGGCTTGGCTGCCAACTGAGGTCGCCCTGCAGTTGTGGCCGCAACGCCAGGGCGGAGCGGTAGAGCATGAACATCGATCCGCCGTCGGCGTGTTGGCGTTCGACGGTCTTCGCCTCCCAGGAGTCGGGAATCGGCAACCACGGGGAGCCGGTCGTGAAGCCGAAGCCGGGTGCGTCGTTCTCCCATGGGAGAGGCACCCGGCAGCCGTCGCGCCCAAGCCGCTCGCCGTTCATGCGATGGAAGATCGGGTCTTGCCGCACCTCGTCGGGAAGGTCGACCTCCTCGAGCCCCAGCTCCTGCCCCTGGTAGAGGTAGACCGGTCCCGGTAGCGCGAGCAGGAGGAGTGCGGCAGCCCGTGCGCGGCGCAGACCTTCATCGCCGCCGCCGTAGCGCGTTGGCAGGCGCGTGACGTCGTGGTTCTCGAGCACCCAGGTCGGCGGTGCGCTGACGTCGGCGAGTGCGGCGAGTGAGGTGTCGATCGCGTTGCGCATCGCCTCCGCGTTCCAGTCCTGGAAGAGCAGCGTGAAGTTGAACGCCATGTGCAACTCGTCGTCGCGCAGGTACGGCGTCATCCGGACGGGGTCGGAGAACACGACCTCGCCGACGAGTACCGGATCATGGTCGTACGCGGCCACCATGCGCCGCCAGTTGCGGTAGACGTCGTGCACCTCAGGCTGGTCGACGGCCCTGCGCCAGTCGGTCGAGAACGTCGAGTCGGGGAACGGCTCGAGCTCGTCCCGCAGCGTCGCATCCTTGTACAGCGCGGCGGCGACGTCGATGCGGAAGCCGTCGATGCCCCGGGCCAGCCAAAAGCGCAAGATGTCGTCGAAGTCGTCGCGGACCTGCTTTGTGTGCCAGTCGAGGTCGGGCTGCTCGGGCGCGAACAGGTGGAGGTACCACTCGCCGCTCGCTTCGTCCTTCGTCCAGGCGGGACCACCCCAGTTGGAGGGCCAGTTGTTCGGCGGGCGATCGCCGCGTCCGGGCCGGAAGATGTATCGCGCGCGGTCCGGGTGGGAGGGATCGGCGAGCGCGTTCTTGAACCAGGGGTGTTCGCTCGAACTGTGGTTCGGGACGATGTCGGCGATCACGCGCAGCTCGAGGGCATGCGCATCGCGGACGAGAGCGTCGAAGTCGTCGAGCGTCCCGAAAAGCGGGTCGACATCGACGTAGTCGGAAACGTCGTAGCCGTGATCTGCTCCCGGCGAAGGGTAGAACGGCGTCAGCCAGATGGCGTCAACGCCGAGGTTGCGGAGGTGGGGCAGGTGCGCTCGGATGCCTTCAAGGTCTCCGACACCGTCGCCATTCGCGTCGGCGAAACTGCGGACGTAGATCTCGTAGAAGACGGCGTTGCGCCACCACTCGCTCATACGAGCCCTGCTGCTGCGATCAACTACGCCGTAGCGCCTGCGAGCGAACGGTCGATCAGGCTCTCACCGGTCTCCGGCGAGAAGTAGTACACCCGTGACGGATCGACGGCGAGGGTGATCCGTTCGCCCACGGCCGCCTTTGTCCGCGCGTCGACCCGCGCAGCGAACAGCGCCGCGTTGCTCTCCTCGGCAAGGAGCGACCCGTCCTCGTCCGCGTCGTCGGACAGCGCGTCCTCGACGATCACCGGCGTTGCGTCGACGCGGAAGAACACGTACGCATCCGACCCAATGCTCTCGAGCACTTCGACCTCAACATCGATCGTCGGCAGGTCGCGCGCCGCGAAAGCGGCGTCCTCGAACGCCTCGGGGCGGATTCCTGCAATCAGACGGTCGCCAGATTCGACAGGACGGCGCGCTCGGTCGAGGGGGATTCGGATCGATCCGATCACGAGCGTCTCGTGCTCGATCTCGGCGTTGACGAGGTTCATCGCCGGCGAACCGATGAACGCGGCCACGAACAGGTTGGCCGGTTCGTCGTAGAGGCGTGCCGGCACGTCGACCTGCTGCACTTTGCCCAGACGCATCACGGCCACGCGATGTCCAAGCGTCATCGCCTCGACCTGGTCGTGCGTGACATAGACCGTCGTCGTGCCGATGCGCCGGTGCAGCTGCTGCAGCGAGGTGCGCATCGTCACACGGAGCTTCGCGTCGAGGTTCGAGAGCGGCTCGTCCATCAGGAAGGCCGTCGGCTCACGCACGATTGCGCGGCCCATCGCGACGCGCTGCATTTGCCCGCCGGACAACGCGCCCGGGCGCCGGTCCAGGAGGCCGTCGAGCCCGAGGAGCTTCGCCGCTTCCTCGACGCGGCGGTTGATCTCCTTCTTCGGGAGCTTGCGGACGCGCAGCGCGTACCCGAGGTTCTGGCGGACGGTCATGTGCGGGTAGAGCGCGTAGTTCTGAAAGACCATGGCGAGGTCGCGCTCGGACGGCTGCGCCTTCGTCACGTCTTTCCCGTCGATCAGGATCCGGCCCGAGGTGACGCTCTCGAGGCCGCCGATCGAGCGGAGGAGGGTCGTCTTGCCGCAACCCGACGGACCGACGAGAACCATGAACTCGCCCTCCTCGATCGTCATGTCGACGCCGTCCACGGCGCGCACGCCGCCGGGGAACTCCTTGGTGATGCCGTCCAAGACGATTTCGCCCATGCGGCCGAGAATGTATCGCGAGTTCAACCCCTCGTGCAATCGTTGCCACACCGAGCCTGGATTAGACTCGCGGGCGTGCAGGCAACCGAAGAGCTCAAACGTGTCCGCGATACCTGCAATGTCTGGGTGATCCGGCGCGGCCGGGACGCTGTTTGCGTCGATTTCGGGAGCGGCGCCGTCCTCGACCAGCTGGACGAGCTCGGTATCGAACGCATCACCGATGTGGTCGTCACCCACTATCACCGGGACGGTGTCCAGGGTCTCGCGCGCGCGGCGGCGGCGGGCATTCGCATCTGGGTGCCGCCGGTCGAACAGGACCTGTTCACCGACGCGGGGGAGCTCTGGGCCGCCCGTCGCGCCGAGGGCGACTACGACATGTTGCAGGAGCGCTTCTCCCTCCTCGAGTCGGTCGAGATCGCCGGCGTCGTGTCCGAGTACCGCACGCGGGCGTATGGTGGCGTCGAGCTCTTTGCACTACCGACCCCCGGGCACACGCCCGGTTCGGTGACCTACATCGGCGAGATCGCGGGTCGACGAGTGGCGTTCAGCGGCGACCTGATCTACGGCCCAGGGCAAGTTTGGTCGTTGGCAGCGACGCAGTGGACATACACGGGCGTCGACGGCCAAGCGGCCGCGATCCTCTCGCTCGGCCTCCTCGACCGACATGAGCCCGCTGTCCTGCTGCCTGCACACGGCGAGCCGATGGAAGAGCCTGCGAGCGCGATCGCCCAGACGCAGCGCCGCCTCGGCGAGCTGATGGAGCTGCGGCGCAGCGAGGAGACGCCATGGGACCTCGAGCGGTGGCTGACCGATCCCTGGGAGGTGCTGACGCCGCACGTGCTCCGCAATCGCACGAGCATGGCGACCTCGTACGCGCTGCTCTCCGACTCGGGCTCGGCGCTACTGATCGACTGGGGCTACGACCTCTGGACGGGCCACCCGTCGGGCGGTCCGCGCTCGACGTGCCGCCCACGGCTGGAATCGGTCGAGGCGCTCCACCGCAACCACGGCGTTGAACGCGTGGACGCAGTCGTCACAACGCACTACCACGACGATCACGTCGCAGGGCTCAACCTCCTCCGCGAGGTGCACGGCACGCAGGTGTGGTCGCCGCAGAACGTCGCGCCGATCCTCGAGGACCAGGCGCTCTACGACCTGCCCTGCCTATGGTTTGACCCCATCTCCGTCGATCGCGTGCTGCCATTCGGTGAGCCGATCGTCTGGCACGAGCACGAACTGACGGTGCATCCGTTGCCCGGTCATACGCACTACGCCGCGGCGATCGAGTTCCAGGCCGACGGCAAGCGCATGCTCGCGACGGGCGACCAGCAGAGCCTCGAGTCGAACGGACGCTCGATCCTCAACTACCAGTACCGCAACCGCTTCTCCTTTGACGACTTCGTGCAGAGCGCTGACCTCTACGCGCGCGTGCGTCCCGACCTGCTGCTCACCGGCCACTGGGACGCGCACGAACTGAACGACCAGCAGATCGCGCAACTGGCCAAGGACGGACGGCGGGTCGGCGAGCTGCACCGTGAACTGCTTCCGTTCGGCGACGCGGAAGGGTTCCCGGCGCGCTTCACGCCTTACCGCGCCACCGTGCCCGCGGGCGTCGGCGTCGAGCTGACGGTCGAAGTTCGCAACCCGTTCGACCGCGCCGAGACCGCACGCGTGCGGCTCGTGCTGCCCGACGGCTGGTCGAGCGAGCCCGCGCTCCACGAGCTCGGGCTGGAGCCCTGTGGCGAGGCGCGCGCCACGTTCACGGTCGTTCCGGCCGGGGCGGCCGGGCCTCGGCCGATCGCCGCCGACCTCACGGTCGGCGACGTGCCCTTCGGCCAGCAAGCAGAAGCGCTCGTGACCGTCACGTGATCGTCGAGCGCCCGACCTACCACCTCGAGGTTGCGCCGCACGGGCGGTCCGCAACGCTGCGCTCGCCGTCGGGCGACCACTGGCTGACGCTGACCTTGTTCGCGGCATTCGACCGCATCGACGGGGTCGATGAGACGTTGGCCGTCGAGGCGCCGCAGGTGGACGGAAGCACGATCACCGTTGCGCGAAGCTCGACGATCTGGAAGCGCGCGGGCGTGGCACTCGAGTGCGGCGACGAGTCACTGACCGTGCGCGCCTGGGTCGAGGGTGAAGGGCGGCTCACGAACGTGAACCTGCTCGGCGGCCGGTACCTGCCGCCGACGCCGTCGGCGAACGGTTTCTTCCCGACCGGCACGAGCTTCCGCACACTGTTCTCCGCGAACCCCGGCGATCCCGCGAAGCTCGTGCGCTCGGCAGCCGAGACCGCGGTTCTCGGCTGCAACGGCGACGGTGCGCTCGGCCGCGGGCACTGGTTTTTTACGCCGCCGCCGCTCTATCTGGCGCTTTCCCCCGCCGACGTCGACGATCCCGAGGCGCCCGTCCAGGACGGCTGGCTGGGCCTCGGCATCGCTGCGCCGGTCGACGAGTTGACCTTCGTGCAGGCGGTCTACGTCCCCGGCGACCGCGCGTTCCACCTCGTGCTCGAGCACGAAGGCCACACGCAGGCAAGCGGCCGGCACGACGCGCCGGCGATCGTGCTCACGCCCGCTGTGCCGACGCCGTATGCCGGCATCCGTGCTCATCGCGATGACCTGGCAGTGCGCGGGGCGGCACCGCCGGCCACGCAGCGCGATACCCCTGCTTGGTGGAGCAAGCCGATGTTCTGCGGCTGGGGCGCGCAGTGCCATTTCTCGTCGACCGGCCGGGGGCCGGCGCCGTCACTCGCAACGCAGGCGAACTACGACGGCTTTCTCGGCGCGCTCGAGGAGCACGGCCTGGTCCCCGGAACGGTCGTGATCGACGACAAATGGCAGGAGACCTACGGCCGCAACGAGCCCGATCGCGCGAAATGGCCCGACCTGCGCGCGTGGATCGATGAGCGTCACGAACGCGGGCAACACGTGTTGCTCTGGTGGAAGGCGTGGGATCCCGAGGGCCTGCCCGAGGAGCTGTGCATTCGCCGGCCGGACGGCGTGCCGGTCGCGACCGACCCGACGAATCCCCGTTTCCGCGAGCTCCTGCGCGAGGTGATGCACGAGCTCGTCGGGCCTGCCGGGCTCGACGCAGACGGGCTCAAGATCGATTTCACCGCGCGCACTCCGAGCGGTCACGCACTCACCGCGGACGGTGAGGGCTGGGGAATCTCCCTCTTGCACCAACTGCTGTCAGTGGTGTATGCCGAGGTGAAGCAATCCAAGCCCGACGCGCTCGTGATCACCCAGACCCCGCATCCGAGCTTTGCCGACGTGACCGACATGGTGCGACTGAACGACATGCTCAGACTCGACGACCCAGGCCCGCAGCCCGTCTCGGCCGTCGTGCCACAGATGCGCTACCGCGCGCTCGTGGCGAGCGCTGCGTTGCCCGACGTCCTGATCGACACGGACGACTGGACGATCCCGGACCTGCGCACCTGGCGCGAGTACCTCGATGCCAAGGGCGAGCTTGGCGTGCAGTCGCTGTACTACGCGACGCACCTCGATCTCACGGGCGAAGCGCTCGAGGCAGATGACTATGCAGCGCTGCGCAGCGCGTGGCACGTGGCGCAGTGAGCAGGTCACCGACGAAGCCGGAGCAGGAGCTTGCGCAACCGGTCACGCTCGCTGACATCGCGCGCGAGGCGGGCACCTCCGCCTCGACGGCATCGCGCGCCTTGAACGGCCGCGGTTACGTCTCGGAAGCCGCCCGCGACCGCCTGGTCGCCGTGGCCAACCGCCTGGGGTATGTCCCAAACGCCTCCGCCCGCACGCTCAAACAGCGCACGAGCCGTGTCGTCGGCGTCGTTGTCTCGGATCTCGACAACCAGTTCTACGCTCGGCTCGCGGCGGGGATCGAGCAGGTCCTGCGCGAGGCGGACTACCAGATGATGGTCCTCGGCGACAACAGCGAGGCGGCCGAGGAAGTCGCGGGCGCGCGCACGTTTCTCGCAATGCGGGCCCCTGGCGTGATCATGACGCCGGTCGGTTCGGACGCGACCGAGCTCCTGCGCTCGCGCGGGATCGCCGTGGTCGAGGTCGACCGCCGGCTTGCGGACGTGCCGTGCGATGCGGTCGTGATCGACAACGAACGCGGTGGTCGCGAGGCAACGATGCACCTCGTGGGCCTTGGCCACCGCCGTATCGGGCTGCTCGGCGTAGAGACGGACTGGACGAGCGACGCGGGCCGCCTCAGCGGCTACCGAACCGCGCTCCGGAACGCAGGGATCACGTTCGACAAGCGGCTCATGGTGCGCATCCCGCTGCACTCGCCGGACACGGAGATGAGGATCGAGGCGCTGCTCGACGAGGGCGCGCCGACGGCGATCTTCGCCGCGAACAACACGTTGGCCGAGCAGGTCTGGCATGTCCTGCGGCGGCGCGGTCTCCGCATCCCGGGCGACGTCTCGCTCGTCGGCTTCGACGACGTGCCGTGGATGGGAATGGTCGATCCCGCGATCACCGTGGTCGAGCAGCCGACGCTCGAGCTCGGCCGCCGGGCGGCCCTGCTGCTGCTCCGGCGACTGGACGGGCCCACCCTCGAGCCGGCTGTGGAGATCCTGCAGCCACGGCTCGTTGTGCGCGGCTCGACCGGACCAGCGCGCTCCTGACATGCCCGTGACAGGTCCCGCTTGACGAACGTCGTCGCTATGTGGTTACGTTGTCACATCTTCCCCCCAGGTTGCCCCCCAAGTGACCCAAAAACCAAATCGGAGGGACACACATGCAGGGTTGGCGTAGAAGCCTCGCCTTCACGTCGCTGATCGCAGCACTTGGTGTGCTTGCTTTCGCCGCGACGCTCGCGAGCGCGCACAGCACGACGAAGAAAGCCGGAACGCTCAACATCATGGGTTTCGGCACAGGCGACGACGTCGCCGAGAGCCGCGCCGCGATCGCGACTGCCGCCCTGGGTGGCACGACCGTAAACCGGCCATCAGGCAACTTCAACGACCAGCAGTTCCTCGCAGCCGTGGCGAGCGGTAATCCGCCCGACCTCGTCTACCTCGACCGTCAGAAGGTCGGCACGTACGCCGCCAAGGGTGCGTTCCTGCCGCTGAGCTCGTGCATCAGCTCGCAGAAGATCAACACGAAGCAGTACCGGATCCCTGCGATGAACGAGATCACCTACAAGGGGAAGATCTACGGCATCCCCGAGTTCTATGACGTCCGCACGATCCTCGTCAACAACAACGTGCTCGACATGGCCGGCGTCAAGCTCTCTGGTCTCGACACCTCGAACTGGCCGAAGCTCCTCGCCACCGCCAAGAAGCTCGTCAAGATCGACAGCAGCGGCAAGGTGACGCGGATCGGTTTCGATCCGAAGATCCCCGAGTTCTTCCCGCTGTGGGCGAAGGCGAACGGCGTCGACATCCTGAGCAAGGATGGCCTCACGCCCCACCTGAATGACCCGAGGGCCGTCGCTGCGCTCGCGTACGCGGTCAGCCTCGTCAATGCACAGGGCGGCTGGGACAAGTTCAAGTCCTTCCGCGACACGTGGGACTTCTTCGGCAGCGACAACGAGATCGCTGCTGACCAGGTCGGTGCGTTCCCGATGGAGCAGTGGTACTACAACGTGCTCGCCGGAAGCTCCCCGAAGGTGAAGATCACCGCGCTGCAGTTCCGCAATAAGAAGCGGCAGCCGATCAACTACGAGACCGGCATGGCGTGGGCGATCCCGAAGGGGTCGAAGAACCCGACGGCAGCCTGCACATGGATGAGGACGATGACGTCGGTCTCGACGTGGACGGCCGCGGCCAATAACCGCGCCAAGATCGACAAGGCGAAGAATGCGCCGTATACCGGCATCTCGACCGGCAATGCTGTCGCCGACCAGGCGGTCTACAAGACGGTGTCGTCGATCAACCCGTTCTTCGACCAGGCGGTGAAGAAGGTGCTGGACGTTCAGCGCTTCTCGTTCAACATCCCGGCCTCGCCCGCGAGCGCCGAGTTCAAGCAGGCTTGGAACGACGCGATTACTCGTGTTCTGGCCGGTCAGCAGACGCCGAAGCAGGCGCTTGACCAGGCTCAGAAGGAGTCGGTTGCGGCGATCAAGGCCGCGACCAAGTAGCAGGACCAGCGGCCTCCTGATGGCCACTGCCACTGCAACCACGCCGGGCCCTCGTGTGAGGGCCCGGCGTTGGTTCGCCGGGTTTGCCTCACGCGACACGTGGGCTGCCTACGCGTTCCTCAGCCCGTGGCTCTTCGGCTTCGTCGTCTTCACGGCGGGCCCGATGATTGCGAGCCTCATCATCTCGTTCACCGACTACAGCGTGATCCAGACGACGCACAACGTCGGCTGGGCGAACTACCACACGCTCTACCACGACCCGTATGTCCGCACCGCGTTGCGGAACACGTTCGTGTTCACGCTGCTTTCCGTGCCCGCGCACGTGATCATCGCGCTCGGCCTAGCCGCGGTGCTGGCGCGCGTCGGTCGCGCAGCCGGGGTGTTCCGCACGATCTTCTATCTCCCCGTGATGACGCCCGGCGTAGCGATCGGGATCCTCTACCTCTTGATCTTCAACGGCTCCTACGGTGTGCTGAACAGGGGCCTGGGCTACATCGGCATCCCCGGGCCGTTCTGGACGACGGACCCGAACTGGGTCAAGCCGGGTCTCGCACTGATGATCTCGGTGTGGGCTGTCGGCGCGAGCGTCGTCATCTTCCTCGCCGCGCTCGTCGGCGTGCCGCGGCACCTGTACGAAGCGGCCGAGATGGACGGCGCGTCGTCGTGGCGGCGCTTCCGCGACGTGACACTGCCGATGATCAGCCCGTCGATCTTCTTCGTGGTCGTGATTAACACGATCAATGGGCTGCAGACCTTCGACCAGGTCTACACGGCGTTCTTCAACCAGTCGACGCCGTACGGAACGAACGCTTCGCTGATGTACGCGATCTACATCTTCCAGCAGGCCTTCACGTTCTTCAAGTTCGGCTATGCCTCGGCGCTCGCATGGATCCTGTTCGCGATCATCGGCGCGATCACGGCGATCCAGATCATCGTCAGCAGGCGGTTCGTCTACTACGAGGGTGACCGGCGATGACGACGTCAACCCCTGCCCAGGCACAAGGCCCCGCTCAGCCGCTCCCGCCGGTCGAGCCGCTCGCCCCTCGGCGGCGCTGGTGGCGGCCGCCGACGGGCAGCCCGGTCGGGCGCGCGCTCTACATGGCGCTGCTCGCGTTCTGCACGTTCATCTTCCTCTACCCGTTCGTGTGGGCAGTCAGTTCGTCGCTGAAGACGCGGAACGACTTCTTCGACCACAACAGCAGGCTGATCCCGCATCCGTTCCACCCGTCGAACTATCTCGACGTGTTCCGCGGCGTCTCCGACGTCGCGTACAAGGCGGCGTACGCGTCGTGGCTGTGGAACAGCCTTTGGATCGCTGTGCTCGCCGCCGTAGCCGTGACATTTTCGAGTGCGATGGTCGCGTTCGGGTTCGCCTACTTCCGCTTCCCGTTGCGCAACTTCTTCTTCGGCTGCGTGCTCGCGACGATGATGCTGCCGAGCGTCGTCACGCTCGTGCCGACCTACCTGATCTGGAACAAGCTGCACTTCACAGGCCCCGGCACGTTCCTCTTCCTCTCGAAGAACCAGTACCCGCTCTGGGCGCCCAACCTATTCGGGAGCGCGTTCTACATCTTCCTCCAGCGACAGTTCTTCTTGGGCATCCCGCGGGAGTTGTTCGAGGCGTCGCGGATGGACGGGGACAACTACTGGACGATGTTCTGGCGGATCGCAGTCCCGCTCGCCAAGCCCGCACTCATCGTCACGGCGGTGTTCGAGTTCAAGGCGAACTGGACGGAGCTGCAGAAGGCGCTTATCTACCTGCGGGCCGACAGCGACTTCACGGTCCCGCGCGGCCTCAAGAACCTGCTCGACCTCTATGGTCCTTCGAACGGCGGCCACGGCGATTACCAGGTGATCATCGCCGGCACGGTCCTCGCAACCTTGCCCATGATCATCGTCTTCTTCCTCGGGCAAAGGTATTTCGTGGAAGGGATCGCAACCCAGGGGCGTAAGGGCTAGATGGGATCCTCGGTCGGTGTTGTGCCCGCTGCGGGTACCGGCGGCGTGCGCGTGCAGTCGGAGACTCCGGTGCTGGGCCTCGACATCGGCGGCACCAAGCTCGCCGCGGGTGTCGTCGACGGGAACGGCATCGTCCATTCGTTCGTGGTCGCGCCGAGCCGCGCTGACGAGGGGCCGGAGCCGACGCTCGCGCGGCTGTTTGAGCTCGGTCGTCAGTCCGTGACCGAGTCGGGGCTCGAATGGAGCGCGATCGAAGCCGTCGGGATCGGCTGCGGCGGCCCGCTCGACGCCGAGCGCGGCATCTTGATCGCGCCGCCGCACCTTCCCGGCTGGCGGAACGTGCACGTCGGCGAGCTCGCGGAGCAGGCCTACAGGCGACCGGCCACGCTCGAGAACGATGCGACCGCGGCCGCCGCAGGCGAGCATCGCTGGGGCGCCGGTGCGGGCATCAGCAACATGGTCTATCTCACGATCTCGACCGGGGTCGGGGGCGGCGTCGTGATCGACGGGAGCCTCTATCGCGGGTCGATGGGGAACGGCGGCGAGCTTGGCCATGTGACGGTTGACTGGCACGGTCGCCGCTGTCGCGGCTGCGGCCGCCTTGGCTGCCTCGAGGCATATGTCTCCGGGACGTCGATCGCCGAGCGTGCGCAGGAGGCGGGGCTCCCGTTCTCCACTGCCGAGGAGGTCGCTGCCGCCGCGCGCGCCGGCGATGCCGGCGCCAAGGCGTTGTGGGACGAGACCGTCGAAGCACTCGCGTGTGGCGTGACGTCGATCGTCAACCTGTTCGAGCCCGAGCTCGTCGTGATCGGCGGCGGAGTCAGCAGGTCGGGCGAACAGCTGATTGGCCCTGTGCGCGAGCTCGTGCGCGCGAGCACGATGAAGCCCGCGGGCGAGAAGGCTGACATCGTCGCGTCCGCATTCGGCGATCACGTCGGCGTCGTCGGCGCCGCGGCGATCGTCTATGACCGCGCAGCGCTCGGGGAATTGCGGCCGAATGGCTGACGCGCGGCAGTCGATCGCAGACCACGTTGCAGTCGCGGGGGCGATCGAAGGATTGCTTCCGCAGGTCGAGCAGATCGTCGCGGCGCTCATCGAGTGCTACCGCGACGGTGGCCGCGTCTACACGTTCGGCAACGGCGGCAGCGCCGCCGACTCGATGCACTTCGCCGAGGAACTGGTTGCGCGCTTCAAGCGCGAGCGGCGGCCGCTGGCCGCGCAGTCCTTCGCGGCGGACCCGACTGCGCTCACCTGCATCGCGAACGACTACGCGTTCGACGAGGTGTTCGCGCGCCAGGTGCGCGCGTTCGCACGTCAGGGAGATGTGGTGATCGGATTCACGACGAGTGGACGTTCGCCGAACGTCGTACGCGGGCTCGCTGCCGCGCGCGAGGCAGGGGCAAGGACGGTGCTGTTCGGCGGCGGTGAGGGGACACCCGCCGCCGGGCACGCCGATCACGCTCTGGTCGTTCCGTCGGAGTCGACCGCGCGCGTGCAGGAGATGCACGTGCTGCTCCTGCACCTCGTGCTCGACGCGGTCGACGAATGGGCACACGACGTTGGCTCGGCGGAGTCGTCGGAGATTCAGTCGTGAGTGCCGTGTCGCGGCGCAAGCTGCACATGATCGGGAATGCCCATATCGATCCGGTGTGGCTCTGGCAGTGGCCCGAGGGCTACCAGGAAGTGCGCGCAACCTTCCATTCGGCGATCGACCGGCTGAACGAGTACCCCGACTTCGTCTTCACGCACACCTCCGTGCTCTTCCTGCAGTGGGTCGAGGAGAGTGACCCGGAGCTGTTCGAGCAGATCCGCGCGCGGATTGCCGAGGGGCGCTGGCAGGTCGTCGGAGGCTGGTGGATCGAGCCCGACTGCAACATCCCGGGCGGCGAGTCGTTCGTTCGTCAGGGGCTGTACGGACAGCGCTACCTCAAGGAAACGTTCGGGATCATGTCGACGACGGGGGCGAACCTCGACTCGTTCGGGCACAACGCATCGCTGCCACAGATCCTGCGCAAGAGTGGGATGGACTCGTACGTGTTCCTGCGTCCCAAGCCGGAGGAGAACGCCGCGCTGCCCGGGCCGCTCTTCTGGTGGGAGACCGCCGACGGCTCGCGGGTGCTTGCCTACCGCATCCCGCACGAGTACTGCGCACCTCACGACGATCTGGGTGACCATGTCGAGAAGTCGCTCGCGACCTTGCCCGAAGGGCCGGAGGAACTCGCCGTGTTCTACGGCGTCGGCAACCACGGCGGCGGTCCGACGAAGGAGAACCTCGACTCGATCGCGCGGCTGAATGCGAACGGCGACGGTCCTCGCCTCGAGCTCAGCTCGCTGCGGGAGTTCTTCGACGCCGTCGCAGCTGACGAGCTACCGGTGTGGCGCGGGGAGCTCCAGTACCACGCGCCCGGCTGCTACACGACGCACTCCGGGATCAAGCGCTGGAACCGCCGCGCGGAGAACCTGTTGCAGTGCGCGGAGAAATGGAGTGCCGTCGCTGACGCGCTCGGTGCGCAGAGCTATCCGTTGCGGGAGCTCGGCGAGGCCTGGCGGCTGCTGCTCTTCAACCAGTTCCACGACACGCTCGCAGGCACATCGATCGAGCCGGCCTACGAGGATGCGCGCGACCAGATCGGCCACGCGTCGTCGGTCGCGGCCCTCGCATTCAACCGGGCGGTGCAGTCGATCGCGCGCCAGATCGCGATCCCGTATGAAGAGGACACCAGGCCGCTGATCGTGTTCAACCCGCACCCGTGGCGGCTGCGCACGGATGTCGAGCTGGAGTACAACTGGCTGACGCAGGACGGGGTGCGGCTGGTGGATGCGGACGGCGTCGACGTGCCGCTGCAGTTGACTCGCTCGCTGACGACGATGAGCGCCAACCGGGCGCGGCTCGTATTTCCCGCCGACGTCCCGCCACTCGGCTACCGGGTCTACACGGTTCACGTCGGGACGGGCGACGGCTCGCAGCTCGCCGCCACCGACACGACGCTCGAGAACGAGCACGTGCTCCTCGAGCTCGACCCGAAGACGGGGAGGATCGCGCGGCTCGTCCACAAGGCGAGCGGCGCCGACGTCGCCGCGCCGGCGGCCCGCCACGCGGTCGTCGTCGAGGACCTCTCCGATACTTGGGGTCACGAAGTGACGGCGTACGACGACGAGCTCGCCGAGTTCGAGAGCACCTCCGTGCGGCTGATCGAGAACGGCCGCGTGCGGGCGATCCTCCGAGTCGAGAGTCGCTTCGGCGACTCCCAGCTACGCGAGGACTACGCGCTCTCCGCGAACGCGGCCTACGTCGACGTCAACGTCGTCCTCGACTGGCACGAAGAGCTCAAGCTGTTGAAGCTGCGCTACCCGACGAACATCGAGCAGCCGCGCGCGACGATCGAAACGCCGTACGGCCACCTGGTGCGCGAGCCGAACGGGCATGAGGATCCCGGTCAGTCCTGGGTCGACGTCTCGGCAGACGATCGCGGACTCACAGTGATCAACGATGCGAAGTCCGGCTACGACGTCCGCGGGGGAGACATCGGGATCAGCGCCGTGCGCTCGCCCGTCTGGGCCTGGCATGACCCGCGCGAGCTCGAGCCGGATGGCGATTTCGACTACATGGATCAGGGGCGGCAGCAGTTCCGCGTGCGCCTGATCCCGCACGCAGGGGACTGGCGCGCCGCCGGCGTCGTGCGACTCGCCGCTGAGCTCAACCAGCCGCCGTTCGCGATGCTCGAGAGCTATCACGACGGGCCGCTCTCCTCGCAGGGCTCGTATGTGACAGACGATGGCGGCGACGTCGTCGTCACCGTCGTCAAGCGTGCCGAGGAGGGCGATGCGTTCGTCGTGCGCGCGTACGAGACGAGCGGGCGCGCCGCGCACGCGACGATCGAGGTGCCCCTGCTCGGCCGCACGATCGACGCGGACTTCGGGCCGAACGAGATCAAGACCTTCCGCATCCCAGGCGACCCGACGTTGCCGGTCGCGGAGACCGACTTGCTGGAGCTTTGACGCGCCTCGACGGCGACGACTGGCAGCTGCGGAGCTGCCTCGGCGACGAGTGGCAGTGGCACGTCGGACCGCAGAAGGCCTGGGATGCCCCGGGTTGGCTGCCGGCGCGCGTGCCGGGCAGCGTCATCGACGATCTCGTTCGCGCCGGCGAGGCGGCCAGCCCGTATCACGAGCGCGAGAGCCGCCTGGCGGAGTGTGCCGCCGATCGCCATTGGATCTACCGGCGTCGCATCACCGTGCGACCGGAGGAGAGCACCGTGCGTTTCGACGGAGTCGACTACGCCTGCACCGTGCTCGTCGACGGCCGCGAGCTCGCGCGGCACGAGAGCATGTTCAGGCCGTTCGACGTCGACCTGAGCGAGTTCGCCGACGGCTCGGAGCATCTGCTTGCGGTCGTCGTGCACGCCGCGCCCGAAAGCGAGCCACAGGTCGGCCGGACGAGCCGCGTGCGCGTGCACAAGCCGCGCATGAATTACGGCTGGGACTTCTGCCCGCGGCTCGTGCATCAGGGGATCTGGCGGTCGGTCTCGCTCGTCGACGGCTCGCCCGAGCTGTTCCCGCAGGTGCGGCTCGACGACGGCGTGGGCATCGTCGAGGTGAACGGCGAGGTCGTACTGCGCGTCGAGGAGCCGCGGCTCTGGTGGCCGAACGGCCTCGGCGACCAGCAGCTGTACCCGGTCGAGATCGACGGTCGCACGCTGCAGGTCGGCTTCCGCACCGTGGAGCTCGTGCCGACGGAGCCCGGCGCGCTGCCGTACGCGTTCGTCGTCAACGGCCGCCCGATGTACGCCAAGGGCTGGAACTGGTGCCCGCTGGACCCCAACTACGGCGTGCCCCGGCCGGAGAAGCTCGAACGCCTGCTCTCGCTTGCGGCGCGCGCAAACGTCAACCTGCTGCGTGTGTGGGGCGGAGGCCTGATCGAGACGACCGAGTTCTACGAGACGTGCGACCGGCTCGGCCTGCTCGTGTGGCAGGACTTCTCGCAGTCCAGTTCCGGGATGGAGAGCGTCCCTGCGCGGGACAGCGAGTTCGTCTCGCTCATGGTCGACGAGGCGCGCGCGGTCGTGCCGCGCAAGCGCCGGCACCCGTCGCTTGCACTCTGGTGCGGCGGCAACGAGCTCGCAACGCACGAGGAGGGACGCGACGACGTGCCGCTCGACGACTCCCATCCGGTGCTCGGCGCGCTGCGCGACGTGGTGCGCGAGCTCGACCCGGGGCGCGGCTGGCTGCCGACGACACCGTCAGGGCCGCGCTTCCTCAACCGCCTCGACCTGATCGAGGCCGATCCCGATGGTCAGCATGACGTGCACGGCCCGTGGGAGCATCAGGGCCTCCGCGCGCACTACGCGCTCTACGACGCCGGCACGTCGATGCTGCACAGCGAGTTCGGCGTCGAGGGCATGACCAATCGACGCGCCCTCGAGGAGCTGATCGACGAGCAGCACCGCTGGCCTGCCGACCGCAGCAATCCCGTGTACGAGCACCTCGGTGCGTGGTGGAACAACGCGCCTTTGGTGCAGGAATGCTTCGGCGGGCAGATCCGGGACGTCGAGACGATGCGTCGCGCGTCACAGTGGCTGCAGTACGACGGATTGCGCTACGCCGTGGAGGCGAGCATGCGTCGTGCGCGCTCTGTCGGCGTCCTCCCGTGGCAGTTCAACGAATCGTTCCCGAACGCATGGTGCACCGCTGCGGTCGATTGGCACGCCGAGCCCAAGCCTGCGTACTGGGGCGTGGCGCGCGCTTACCGCGACGGTCATCCATCGGCGCAGTTCGCGACGTGCGCCTGGGGCGGCGAGTCCGAGGTGCGCGCGCGAATCCACGGTGACGTGACCGCGCGGCTCGTCAACCTCGACGGGAGTGTCGTTGCCGAGGGCAGCGGCGAGATCGCCGCGCAGCTCACAGAGCTGAGCGAGGTGTTCGTGCTCGACCTCGCTGGGCGCAACCGCTACGTAATGACGACCGCCGACACGCTCGCGCCGCTGCTCGAGCTGCCGCGCGCGGAGATCACGCTGGAGGGCGGCACACTCCGCAACACGGGCGAGGTCGCGGCGCTCGGCCTCGTGCTGGAGGGCGACGTCGACGACAACGTGCTCGACCTGCTGCCGGGCGAGTCCCGAGCGGTCGGTGGCGCGACAGCAGCGGAGGGCTGGAATGCCCACGCTTAAGGCGCTCGCACCGGACGGCTCCCCTGTTGAGGGGTTCGTCTTCGAGGGAAACGCCGTGACGTGGCTCGGACCGGGGCCGGTCGATGCCGGCATTCGCGTCGAGCTGGAGCTGGCCGCGACCGACGATCCGAACTGGCTGGTGCCCGGCCTGTTCTACCGCTCGAACCGCACGGAGGAGTGCACACGGATCTATCCCCGTTTCACGCCCGGCCACGTCGACGTCGAGCGGATGGAGTCCGATGCCTGGTCGTTCCGCGCCGACCGCTGCTCGACGCCGGCGGTGTTCGCGCGCGGCGGCGGGCTCGTGACGAGCGAGGTCGGCCCCCTCGGCCAATCCGGCGTCGGGTTCGCCTATCGAGACGGCCACCCGACGATCTGGCTCGACTTCCCCTACCGCGAGGAACCGCTCCGCTACGACGGCTCGGAAACCGCGGTCGCGCCCGACGTGCGCACTCACCGCTGGCAGCCGGGTGAGCGCGTCGAACTCCAGTACGACGTCGTCGACGACGACCACGTGCGCGTGCTGCGCCGCCTGCAGACGCCGTTCGACGATCCCGGCTGGGTCCCGGTCGCTGAGGCGGCGGAGCTCGCGGCCTGGGGCCTGTACCGGTGGCACTACAAGCCCGACCCGCCCCGCTTGCTCGAGACGGCGGCATTCGACCGCGATGCGTTCGGCGACCGGGGAGACCGCGACAACATGCACGTCTCGTGGGTGAGCGGCGCGCCGTATGCGTACGCGTTGCTGCGCCACGGCCGCCGCGTCGGAAACGACGACTACGTGCGCGCGGCGGAGTCGGTGCTCGACCACATTGCCGCCAACCTCACGCCCGGCGGTACGTACTGGGCGCAATGGACAGCCGAGAAGGGCTGGACGACCGGCTGGCACCCCGACCGGTCGCGCTTGCACGCGCGCACGCTCGCCGACGCAGCGCTGTTCATGCTGCGTGCGCGTGGGCGCTGGGAAGCTTCGGCGCGTTCGAACATCGCCGTCGCGGTGCGTACGCAGCGTGAGGACGGCGCGCTCCCGGCCGCGCACCATGTCGAGACCGGCGACGCTGTCGCGTGGGACGGCACCGCGGGGATGGCGTGGATCCCGGCGCTCGTCGCCGCCGGCGAGCTCGACGCCGCACACCGCGCAGGCGCGTACTACGCGACGTTCGATGCCTGGTACGGCGCGCCCGAGGACGTCGACCTCGCACCGACGTCGGAGGACGGCTACGCCGCGCTGATGGCGTTCGTCGCGCTCGAGGACTGGGAGAACGCGACGCGTGCCGCCGACTGGCTGCTGACGTTTCGCTACACGTACGACGTCGCCTTCTCCGACAAGACGCTGCTCGGGAAGTACGACTTCCGCACGCGCGGCGCCGATAACGCATCGCCCGCAAACCAGCATCTGCACGCGTTCGGCCTGATCTGCCTGAAGGAGCTCGTCGAGCTCGGTCGCGCGACAGGCGACGACTACTACGTGCAGTCCGCGCGCGAGAACCTCTCGTGCTTCCGGCAGTTCATTGCGCGAGAGGACGGCGACTTCGACGCATACCGGGGCATGGCGAGCGAGCGCTTCTATCAGACGGATTGCTTCCAGGCCAAGGGGATGCTGCTGACGCTGTCGCACGCGTGGAGCATCGGGGTGCTGCTGCTCGGCTGCGAGGACGCACTGGAGCTGAACCTGTGAGGCGGTTCCCCGAAGGGTTCACGTGGGGTGTCTCCACGTCCGCGTACCAGGTGGAGGGGGCCGTCAGCGAGGACGGCCGTGTGCCGTCGATCTGGGACACCTTCACGCACACGCCCGGCAAGATCGATGGCGGTGGCACCGGCGACGTGGCGTGTGACAGCTACCACCGCTGGCGCGACGACCTGGACCTGATCGCCGAGCTCGGCGCCAATGCGTACCGCTTCTCGATCGCCTGGCCGCGCATGCACGATCCCCGCGGTGTCGAGCATTACGACCGGTTGATCGACGGCGTGCTGGAGCGCGGCGTCGAGCCGCTCGTCACGCTCTACCACTGGGATCTTCCGCAATCGGTCGAGGACGAAGGCGGCTGGCTGAACCGCGCCACCGTGGAACGCTTCGCCGAGTACGCGGCGACGTGCTTCGACGCCTACGGCGATCGGGTGCACCGCTGGATCACGATCAACGAACCGTGGATCGTCGGCCTGCTCGGCTACCGCCTCGGCCTGCACGCGCCCGGCCATCGCGACGTGCGCGAGGAGATCACCGCGTTCCACCACCTGCTTCTCGCACACGGCCGCGCGATGCAGGAGCTGCGGGCCTCGAAGCATGGCGGCGTCGCCGGGATCACGAACTCGCTGATGCCGCACTACCCCTACAGCGACGACCCCGCGGACGTCGCCGCTGCGCTCGAGTCGGACGGCTACGTCAACCGCTTCTTCCTCGACAGCGTCTTCAAGGGCCGCTATCCCGAGGACACGCTCGAGCTCTTCGAGACCATTGCCGGCCCACTCGACTTCATCCGAGAGGGCGACCTCGACGTGATCTCGACGCCGAGCGACTTCCTTGGCGTCAACTATTACTCACGGCGCGTGATGCGCGCAGCGCCGGACGCCGTTCCGTACCCGTGGGAGGTCGTGTCGATCGGCAGCGGGCCGACGACGGACGGCGGAACGGCGGGTGTGCCGATGACGGAGGCCGGCACGGAGATCACGCCCGAGTCGTTCACCGACCTGCTGCTGCGCCTGCACCACGACTACGGCGTGCCCATCGTGATCACCGAGAACGGCGCGGTCTTCGGCGACGAGCCTGGTGACGACGGGCGGGTGCGCGACCAACGGCGCGTCCGCTACATCGAGTCGCATCTCGCAGCCGTGCACAGCGCGATCGAGCAGGGTGCTCGCGTCGAGGGCTACTGCTACTGGTCGCTGATGGACAACTTCGAATGGGCGCTCGGCTACGCGCAGCGCTTCGGTGTCGTTCATGTCGACTACGACACACTCGCCCGCACTATCAAGGACAGTGGGCGCTACTACTCGCGCATCGCGCGTGCCAACGCCCTGGTCGATCCGGGAGAAGCACCGTGAAGCTCGCAGTCGTTGGTGCCGGATCGACCTACACGCCGGAGCTCGTCGACGGTCTGATCCGCATGCGGGAGCTGCTGCCGGTCACCGAGCTCGCGCTCATCGACACGGACGAGCGCCGGCTCGGGATCCTGACGGGCATGAGCCGCCGCATGCTCGAGCGCGGCGGCCATGCCGCTCGCATTTCGCCGACGACGCGCCTCGAGGAAGGCGTCGAGGGCGCGGCAGCCGTCCTGATCCAGCTCCGGGTCGGCGGCCAGGCCGCGCGGATGGTCGACGAGTCGCTGCCGCTCGCCTGCGGGTGCATCGGCCAGGAGACGACCGGCTTCGGCGGGCTCGCGAAGGCGCTCCGCACCGTGCCCGTCGTGCTCGACATCGCAGAACGCGTGCGCGCCCGCGCGCCCGACGCCTGGATCGTCGACTTCACGAACCCGGTCGGCATCGTCACGAGGGCGCTGCTCGACGCAGAGCACAAGGCGGTCGGCCTGTGCAGCGCCGCAATGGTCTTCCAGCGCCACTTCGCCAAGGTGCTCGATGTCGACCCGAACAGTGTCGAGCTCGACCACGTCGGTCTCAACCACCTGACGTGGGAGCTCGCCGTGCGCGTCCAGGGCACCGATGTGCTGCCGGCGCTCACGGGCGAGCACGTCGATCGCGTCGCGCCCGCGACGGGCTTGAGCCCGGATCTCGTGCACCGGCTCGGCGTCGTCCCGTCCTATTACCTTCACTACTTCTACGACCACGACGACCTCGTCGAGCATCACAAGACACATGAGTCGCGCGCCGAGGAGGTGCACGGCATCGAGCAGGAGCTGCTGCGCCTCTACGAGGACGAGACGGTCGACGAGAAGCCCGAACTGCTTTCGCGCCGCGGCGGCGCGTTCTATTCGGAGGCGGCCGTCGAGTTGCTCGCGAGCCTGCTCGGCAGGAGCACGAACCACCGCCACGTCGTCAACGTGCGGAACCGCGGGACGCTGTCGTTTCTCCCGGACGAGGCCGTGGTCGAGGTGCCTGCGCGCGTCGACACCGGCAGCGTCGTGCCGCTCGAGATGCCGCAGCTCGACGCGGTCGCGCGCGGCCTCGTCTCCCACGTCTCGGCCTACGAGGAGCTCGCGCTCGAGGCGGCGCTGTGTGGCGGCCGCGAACGCGTCTTCCGGGCGCTGCTCGCCCATCCGCTGATCGGCCAGCACCGCCAGGCGGAGAAGCTCGCCGACCTGATGATCGACGCGAACAAGGAGTACCTCGCGTGGGCGTGATCCTCGGGGTCGACGGCGGCAACTCCAAGACCGCCCTGCTCACTGCGACCACCGACGGCGAGCTGCTGTCGTACGTGCGCGGGCCTGGTACGAACTCACATGCGGTCGGCGCGGAGGGTGTCGCCGACGTGATCGGGGCGCTTGTCGCGGAGGCGGGACTCGAGCAGCCGGCAGACCACGGCGTGTTCTTCCTCTGCGGCGCAGACGTGCCGGCCGACATCGAGGCGTTGACTGACGCCCTTCGCGGCAGAGGCTGGGCCAGGAAGCTCGTCGTCGACAACGACACGTTTGCGCTGCTTCGCGCGGGCAGCGACGCCTCCGATGTGGTCGCGGTGATCTGCGGCGCCGGCATCAACGTCGTCGGGCGCGGCGCCGATGGACGCATCGTGCGCTACCCCTCGCTCGGCTGGGAGACCGGCGACTGGGGTGGGGCGGAGATGCTCGGGCGCGAGGTGCTGCGCCTCGCCGCACGCGGCGAGGACGGACGCGGCGACCCGACGGTGCTCACCGACATCGTCCGCAGCCACTTCGACGCCGCGAAGGTCGAGGACGTCGGCGCGGACATTCACTACAAACGCCTGCCGATGTCGCGGCTCGGCGAGCTTGCGCCCGCCGTGATCGCGGCGGCCGAAAACGGCGACGGCGTCGCGTGGTCGCTCGTCGACCTGCTCGCCACGGAGATCGTGCTCATGACGCTGCGCACACTGAAGGACCTCGCCGTCAGGGATGCCGACGTCGTGCTCGGCGGCGGGATGCTGCAGGCGGGCGACGGCCTGCTCTACCAGCTCGTCACGGAGCGATTGCCGCTCGGCGCGCGCCCGGTCCCGGCGCGGGACGAGCCGGTGCTCGGCGCCGCGCTCGCGGCGCTCGACGCGGCGGGCGCGACCGACGCTGCGAAGGTACGGCTGCGCGAGGAGCTGCGTGCCCGCTGAGGTGCGCGTCTTCGCCGATGCGGACGAGCTTGGGGAGGTGCTCGCGGCTGAGGTGCTTGCACGCTACGACGCCAGCCAGGGTGCGTACCTTCTGGGGTGTCCCGGCGGGCGGAGCCTGCGCACCACCTATCGCGCTCTTGCGGCGCACGGCCGGCCGCTCGACCGGCTGGTGGTCGTGATGATGGACGAGTACGTCGGCGCGCCGCCCGGCGCCCACTACAGCTGCACACGCTTCGCGCACGAGGAGATCGCCGAGCCGCTCGGGGCGGCGGAGGTCTGGCTCCCGGACGTCGACGATCCCGGCGCGTACGACGCGCGCATCTCAGCTGCGGGCGGCGTCGATCTGTTTCTCCTTGCCTCGGGCGCATCGGACGGCCACGTCGCGTTCGTGCCGCCGGGGGGAGCGCGAAGCGGACGCACGTCGGTGATCCGTCTGGCCGAGACGACACGGCTCGACAACCTGGCCACGTTTTCGGAGTTCGACTCGCTGGAGGACGTGCCGCTGTACGGCGTCTCGGTCGGGCTCGGAACGATCGCCGAGGCGCGCACGGTGCGGCTCGTCCTACATGGCACGGGCAAGCGCGCCGCGGCGGCACGCCTGTTGGAGCTCGACGGGTTCGACCCGTCCTGGCCGGCCAGCATCGCGCACGACCATCCCGACGCACAGATCTGGATCGACAAGGACGCGATCAGCGCGTGATCAAAGGCCTCATCGAGGGGTTCTACGGCCCGCCCTGGACGCATGCCGAACGGCTCGACATGGTCGCGTTCTGCGGCGTCGAAGGTCTCGACACGTGGGTGCACGCGCCCAAGGACGACCCATACCATCGCAAGCTCTGGCGCGAGCCGTACCCGGATGCGGAGCTCGCGCAGCTCGCCGAGCTCGTGCGCGCGTGCGAACAGAACGGTGTTGAGTTCGCGTACGCGATCGCGCCGGGTCTCGACATCTGTTACTCGAACCACCGCGAGCTGGAGACGTTGATGGCCAAATGCGATCAGCTCCGCTCGATCGGCGTGCGCACCTTCCAACTCCTCTGGGACGACATCGAGCACGACCTGAAGTGCGCTGCCGACGAGCGGCGCTACGACGGTTCGGTCATGCCGTCGGGCGCGGCGCAGGCCGACTTCAGTAACCGCTTCCGCACCGCGTATCTCGACGGGGCACCGCTCGTCGTATGCCCGATGGGCTACGCCGGCGTCGGTCCAACGCCCTACCGCGAGGCTTTCGGCGGCGAGCTCGACGAGGGCACGATCGTCTACTGGACAGGCCCGGACGTCGTCCCCAAGGAGATCACGCGTACGCAGTTGGACGGTGCGACCGAAGCCTTCGGCCATGAGCTCTTGATCTGGGACAACTACCCGGTCAACGACTTCGACCCAGCGCGGTTGTTCCTCGGGCCGTTGCGCAACCGCGACGCCACCCTGTTCGAAGGCAGGTGCGCTGGACTGATCGCAAACGCGATGCTGCAGGCGGTCCCGTCGAAGCTCGCGCTCGCGACCGTTGCCGACTACCTCCGCAACCCGGGAGGCTACGACCCGGACGCGTCGTTGGAGCGTGCGCTGCGCGAGTATGGAGCGGAGGTGCTCGAAGCCCTGCGCGCCCTTCCGGCGGTCGGGGTCGCCGACTTGCTGGCGCCCGGTCTCAGCGCAGCTGCGGCGCTCGCGCTCCTCGAGTCGCGCTGGGCCGATGAGCTCTGAGCTCCGCTACGACACACTCGCCGGCGAGTGGGTGGGGATCGCAGGTGAGCGGCAGAGCCGCCCGAACCGACCGCCTGACGACTGTCCATTCTGCGTCGGCGGGATCGAGGCTCCCGTGCCGTACGAGGTCAGGGCGTTCCCGAACCGTTGGCCGATGTTCGCGCCCGGCGACCCCGTGGTGCTCGAACCTGCCACGGGACAGGTGCCGGCACGAGGCGCATCTGAGGTCGTGCTCTACTCGCCGGAGCACGACTCCTCGCTTGGTTCGCTCGGAACCGCCGGCGTGCGTCGCGTGATCGATTTGTGGGCGGAGCGCACCGCTGACCTGCTCGCGCGTCCTGAGATCAACTACGTGCTGATCTTCGAGAATCGCGGCGCCGACGTGGGCGCGACGATTCCGCACCCCCACGGACAGATCTACGCGTTCCCCTTCGTTCCACCCGTGCCGGCGCGGGAAGCCGCGGTCGCCGAACACGGCTGCGCCCTGTGCGCGGAGGAGCCCGGCGAGCGCCTCGTCTACGAGAGCGAAGAGTGGCGTGCGTATGTCCCGTACGCATCTGCCTATCCGTACGGCTTGTTGATTGCGCCGCGCACGCACATTTCTGGCCTGCCGGAGCTCGGCGATGACGCGCGTAACGGTCTTGCGACCTTGCTCTCCGACGTGTTACCGCGCTACGACCGCCTGTTCGGCCGGCCGTTTCCCTACATGCTGTGGGTCCATCCGGGTTCGCACCTGCATGTCCACATCGCTCCACCTGGCCGCAGCGCCGACGCGCTGCGGTACGTCGCCGCAGGCGAGGTCGGCAGCGGCACCCTCATGAATCCCGTCGTACCCGAGCGAGCAGCCGACGAGCTACGCAACGCGTGATCTCCGGTCTCGGAGTCGCTCCGCTGGACTTTCGTACTGCGTCGATTTCGTAACGCCGTTTTCGTTCTACGTGAGGACTAAACGGCCGCGCGCGGGAAACGACCTGCGGAGTAGTCAAGGAAATCGGCGTCCTGACTGGCGGAGGTGGGGAAGCCAGAGAGATCGGAGTCGGAATGTCAGAGGAACCGACAACCGCGAACGACGGCGAGGCTAGGCCTGGCCCTCGGATGACGCGACTCGGCCTGCTGCGCCGCGGCGCGGTTGCAGGTGTAACCGGGGTTGCCGCCGGCAGCCTCTTGCAGATCAGCTCGGCGGAGGCGGCCCCAGAGGCTGCGCCCCTCCCGCTGCAGTTCTTCACGCAGTGGGAGTTCGACTACGTCACCGCGATGGCGGAGACGATCTGGCCCACCGACAACCTCGGGCCGGGCGCGCGCGAGGCAGGGGTCGGGAACTACATCGACGGCCAGCTCGCGGGGAGCTGGGGTCAGGGCCATCGCTTCTATCTCAACGGGCCGTTCTTCACACCGGCCGACACCGGTCACGGGTGGCAGATCCCGATGACGCCGGCCGATGTCTACCGCGCATTCTTGCCGGGGTACGACGCGTACGTCCGCACGACATTCGGGAACGCGTACCCGAACCTGAGTGCCGCCCAGCAGACGACGGCGATGACCGCACTGCAGACCGGCAAGGCGACGAT
>DATBDB010000156.1:0-7312 GCA_036270155.1 Gaiellaceae bacterium | reverse complement strand
CCGTCCACTCGAGCTGGCTGAGTGACGCGTGGAGGTCGGTGCGGATCACCGGCAGCGCCGTCGTCACGACGAGGTTGTCGAGCGTGACCATGAAGAGCGCGGCCGACGTGATTGCGAACGTCCACCACATGCTTGTTTTGTGAGCCATCACTTACCTCCGTGCGAAAAAAAGGGACGCTTACTCTGACTTCTTGCAGCCCTCGACGAGCCGCCGGCCCCAGTCCTCTGCCGGGGCATCCATCGAGGAGAGGACGTTCATCAACATGCCGCCCGCGAAGAACAGCGCGAGCTCCTCCGACCCAACGCCCGAGACGCGCTCGACGTAGGTCACGAGGTCGCCGTAGCCGGCGCGGACGACCGCGCGGATCTCGGGATCCTCGCAGGCGGCATACGCCTGCATCTGGGCTCGCAGGTAGAGACGGTCGGACTCGAGGAGCTCACCGTAGGCCGTGCCGATCGCGTGCAGAGCTTCCTCGCCCCGCTTGCCCTCCGCCACGCGCTGCATCAGCGCGAGCGTCTGGCGGAAGCACCGTGCGATCACGGCCAGGTAGAGCTCCTTCTTGGTGCCGAAGAGCCGGAAGACGTAGGGCTGCGAGATGCCCGCCAGGCGGGCGATCTCATCGGTCGAGGCCCCGTGGAGGCCCTTCGCCGCGAACTCGGCGATAGCCGCATCGAGGATGTCCTCGCGCCGCTCCTCCTTCGACTTCCGTTCCGTTGTGACAACCATGCTCCTAGATTAGTGACTACTTACAAGTTTGTCAAGCGTCGCGTCGGTCGGACGCCCCCGACGGCCTCGAGGCCGACGATTCGGCTCGGATGCCGACGACGGCGCTACTGGCGCACGAGCCGGCCGAGAGCCTCGGCGACGCGATCGAGATCCCCGTCGGAGACCTTCGAATGGAACGGCAGGGCCAGCGCGCGCTCGAAGACGCGCGCCGCGCCGGGGAAGTCGCCCTGGTCGGCGTATGCGCCGAGCTGGTGGAGCGCATAGGTGCCGATCTGCGCCTCGATCCCCTGGGCGCGCAGTTCGGCGAGCACGCGGTCACGATCGTCGACCTGGAGCACGTAGGCCTGCCAGCCGTGCACGTCGCCGTCATCGGCGTGCGGGAGCAGGACGGGCAGGTCACGCAAGCGTTCGGTGTAGCCGTCGGCGACGCGCGTGCGTTCTGCCATCAGCTCGTCGAGTCTCCGCGCCTGCGGGATGCCGACGGCGCACAGGATGTCGGCGAGGCGGTAGTTGAGGCCCGGCGCGGGCATGTCGGGCGGCGAGAGCGACCGCCAGCCGTGGTTACGCATCGTCTGCACCGCGGCGGCGAACGATGCGTCGTTCGTCGTCACCGCCCCGCCCTCACCCGTCGTGACGACCTTGCGCGGGTGGAAGCTCAGACAGCCGGCGATCCCGAGGCCGCCGCACGCGCGGCCGCGGTACTTCGCGCCGAGCGCGCCGGCCGCATCCTCGAGCAACGGCAGGTCCGGCAGCTCATGCAACGGCAGCGGCCGACCGAACAGGTGCACGCCGAGGAGCAGCTTCGTCCGCGGCCCGACGTCGACCTTCGACGGATCGATGTTCATCGTCTCCGGGTCGACGTCGACGAGCACCGGCGTCAGACCCGAGAGCGCAACGACGTTCGCCGTCGCTGGGAACGTGTACGCCGGGACGAGCACTTCGTCCCCCGGCTCGAGGCCGAGCGCGAGCACGGCTAGATGGAGCGCGGCCGTGCCCGAGGTGACGACGAGCGCGTGCTCGACCTCGCAGAGCCGGGCGATCTCCGCTTCGAACTCGCCGACCTTCGGGCCCATCGTGAGCATCCCGCTCTCGAAGACCTGGGCAACCTCGGCGAGCTCGAGCTCGCCGACGTCGGGCCACCCGAGGCGGATGTTAGGACTGCCTTCGCTCACTCAGTGCTGCTTTCGCCCGTTCAAGCGACGGCAGGCTGCCGTTGCCGGTACCAAGCGATCGTCTTTTCGAGACCGTCGTCCAGCTCCACCTGCGGCTCCCAGCCGAGGACTTCGCGCGCCTTCTTGACGTTCGGGATGCGCAGCTCGACGTCGGCGTAGTGGAGCGGCTGGAACACGATCTCGCCCGACGCGCCGCTGATGCGCTTGATCCGTTGCGCGAGGTCGAAGATCGTGACGGCCGCGCGCGGATTGCCGATGTTGAACGTCTGGCCGACCGCGGCCGGGTGCTCCAGGCACAGCAGTACGCCGGCGACCATGTCGGTGACGTACGTCCACGCGCGGATCTGCGCGCCGTCGCCGTGGATCGTCAGGTCGCGGTCGGCGAGCGCCGCCTCGATGAACGCGCGGATCGCGCCGCCGCCGATCTGGCCGGGACCGAAGATGTTGAAGGGGTGCACCGTGACGGTCGGAAGCGCGAGCTCGTCGTGGTAGGCGTGCGCCATGTGCTCGCCCGCGAGCTTCGACACGGCGTACGTCCAGCGCGCCTCGCCGACCGAGCCGATCGTCGACACCTGGCCTTCCTCGACGTTCAGCGCATGCGTGCCGAAGACCTCGCTCGTCGAGAAGTCGACGAAGCGCTCGAGCGACGGCAGCGTCGCGAGTGCAGCCTCGAGGGCGTTGTACGTGCCGATCACGTTGACGCGCATCGTGCGCACCGGGCTTGCGAGCACCGTGTCGACACCGGCGATCGCCGCGCAGTGGACGAAGTGGGTCGCGCCCTGGGAGGCCTCGCGCAGGTGCTCCGCGTCGAGGATGTCGCCCTGGATGAGCTCGAAGTTCTCGTGCTGAGCGAGGTCGAGCCCGCTGAGCGAGTCGCGGTGAAGGTTGTCGAAGGCGACGATCGTGTTGCGATCGACGAGCTCCCGTGCCAGCGTCGTCCCGATGAAACCGGCGCCGCCGGTGATGAAGATCCGTTTTCCTTCCAACATTCCGGCACAGGTTAGCTTCGTGTGACAGCGACTACGGCCTCACCAGCCGAGCCGCGCGCCACCGCTGCAAACCAGAGCACCGTCCCGAGCGACAGGCCACCGGCGACAACCACCCACACGCCCGCGTTGCCCCACGCGCGGAACGCAGGCCCGACGACAAGCCGCCCGAGCGGGCTGCCGAGACCGCTGGCCGTCATCACCGCGGTCATCACCTTCGCGCGCAGCGCCAGCGGCGGCCGCGTGGAGAGGATCCCCATCACCGGTGCGTTGACCATCGGCACGAAGAAGCCGCACACGGCGACGGCCGCGCACACAAGCGGCCACGAGATGTTCGCCGCGATCGCCCAGAGCGGCAGCGTGGCGAGCACGATCGCGGCGCTCGCGAGTTTGAGCGGCTGAAAGCGGTCGAGCAGCTTCATCGCGATCAGGGAGCCGATCACCGCGCCGACGCCGAAGCTCGTGAAGATCCACCCGGCGACCGCAGGGTCGCGCTGGTACCGCGTGTACGCGAGCAAGGGGACGGCGACGGCAATGGCGCCGGCGGCGCCGTCGAGGATGATGAACGTCAGCGTCATCGGTCCCAGCAGCCGGTCGCGCGCGAGGTAGCGGATGCCGGCGAACACGCCACGGGCCGCTTCGTCCGGCTCTGCGCGGCGCCCGCCCTGCACGAGCAGGCCGACACAGACGAACGCAAAGAGAAAGGTCGCCGCGTCGACGACGAGCACGGCGGGAGCGCCCAGCCGGCTGATCAGGAGGCCGGCGAGCGCGGGGCCGATCACGATCGGCAGCTGCGTCGCCGCGCCGAAGAGCGCCGACGCCTTCGAGACGAGCGTCTCGTCGTCGCCGAAGAGCTCCGGGATGATCAGGCGCTGCGACGTGATGTACGGCGCTGTGAACGTGCCGAGCAGGAAGACGATCACGAGCAGCGCCGGGAACGAGAGCTGTCCCGTCCAGTGCAACAGCGGGACGAGGGCGATCAGCGGCGCGCGCAGCAGATCCGAAAGCAGCATCGTCGTGCGGGCGCCCAGCCGGCCGATCACCGCGCCGCTCGGGATGCCGAGGAGTGCCATCGGCGCGATCTCCACCGCGAGCACGACGCTCATGCGAGAGGCCGACCCGGTCGTCGTGAGCACGAACCACGGGAGGGCGACGAACGTCATCGCCGTCCCGGTGGTCGAAACGACCTCGGCCACGACGAGCGCCAGCAGGGTGCGCGAGCTCATGGCCGACGAATATAGTACGTCCGTACGTTTTTGTAAAGTAGAGGCATGCCCAAGGTGACGGAAGCCCACCGCGAGGAGCGCCGGGGTCAGATCCTGGCCGGGGCGCGAACCGCGTTCTCCCGCTACGGGTACGAGGGCGCGACGGTGGCCCGTCTCGAGGACTCGATCGGGCTCTCCCGTGGCGCGATCTTCAGCTACTTCCCCACCAAGTGGGACCTCTTCTACGCCCTTGCCTCGGAGGACCAGGAACGCGTCGCGCGGCTCTGGCTCGCGGAGGGGTACGAGAGCGTGATCCGCGCGATGGGCACCGAGAAGCCCGAGTGGGTCGGCGTCTATTTCGAGATCACCCGCATGCTCCGGACCGACCCCGCGTTGCGCGAGCAGTGGATGCAGCGCAACCCCGAGCTCCGAGGCCAGGTCTCCGAGCACATTGCCCAGCGCCAGCGGGACGGCGTCTATCGCTCCGATCTGGACGTCGAGTCGATCGGGCAGTTTCTCGGCCTGATCCTCGACGGGATCACGGCGCACGTAGGCGCCGGATTCCCCGTCGATGTCGAAGCGACACTGGAGCTGGTCCGCGTTGCGCTGGCTCCCAAGTAGCATCCCTCGCTCGTGAAGACCGTTCTCTTCGTCGGTGCCGGGCGCCACCAGCGCCGCGCAATCCTCCAGGCGAAGGAGATGGGGCTGCGGGTCGCAGCGGTCGACCGCGATCCCGACGCACCGGGCCTCAAGGAGGCCGACATCGCAAAGGTCGTCGACTTTGCGGACGCCGCGGCGGTCATCAAGGAGACAGCGCGTCTGAAGCTCGACGGCGTCCTCACGGTCAGCGCGGACCGTGCGGTGCCGGTGGTCGCCGCGGTCGCCGAGGCACGAGGCCTGCCCGGGATCGGGGTGGAGACCGCCCATCTGCTGACTCACAAGGTCGCGATGCGCCGGCGGCTCGCCGACGCGGGTGTCCCGCAGCCGCGGTTCGCCGCGATCCGCTCGTTCTCCGAACGGCGGCGCGCCGCCGACGAGGTCGGCTTCCCCGCGGTGCTGAAGCCCGCCGACTCAGGCGGCCAGCGCGGCCTGTTCCGTGTCGAGTCGGTCGACGACATCGACGCGCATCTCTACGAGGCGCTGGCCGCGTCGCCGACGGGCGAAGCGATCCTCGAGCAGTACATCGACGGCACCGAGATGAACGGGATCGTGATCGCGCGCCGCAACGACGCGATCCCGCTGACGCTTTCCGATCGCCTGCGGCCGCCCGGTGTCGGGTTCGGAGTCGGGTGGATTCACGTCTACCCGGCGACGACCTTCGGCGCGCAACTCGAAGAGTCGGAGCGGGTCGCGGTGCACACGGTGCATGCGCTCGGCCTGCACAACGCGATCGCGTTCCCGCAGCTGATCGCCTTGCCCGACGGGCGCGTGCAGGTGGTCGAGTGCGCGGCGCGGATCCCCGGCGGGCAGATGGCCGACCTCGTCCGGTTCGCCGTCGGCGTGGATCTCGTCGACGTGCAGATCCGGATGGCGCTCGGCGAGGAGCTGCCCGACGAGCTCGTGCACGCGCAGTTCAAGCAGCCGCTCGCGATCCGGTTCTTCACCGCGGAGCCCGGCCCGTTGCCGACCGGGCGGGTGAAGCGGATCGGCCCCCTCGACAAGGTGCTCGCGTTTCCGGGGGTCGTGCAGGCGGACGTCTACTTGCAGGTGGGCGAGACGATCCGGCCGGTGCGGCTCGACGCCGACCGTCGCGGCTACGTGATTGCGACCGCGGACACGAACCTCGAAGCGCTGGACCGCGCAGAGGCGGCGTCGCGGCTTCTCGACGTGGAAGTCGAATGACCGACCCGCGCACCCAGCTCGTCGCCGCGGGATACGACGCGATGGCAGATACGTGGGAGGACTGGTCGGCGCGGGTGGCCGACGATCCGCGGCACGACTGGCTCGACTCGCTGCTCGCGATGCTGCCGGAGGATGCGCGGGTCGTCGAGCTCGGCTGCGGAAACGGCACGCGCGAAACGCGCGAGCTTGCGGCGCGCACGCTTCTCACCGGTGTCGATCTTTCCGAGGAGCAGCTGCGCAGAGCGCGCGAGCGCGTTCCCAGCGCGGAGTTCGTACATGGCGACCTGACGACGATCGAGTTCGACGACAGCTCGCTCGACGCGGTCGCGGCCTTCTACGTGCTGAACCACGTTCCACGCGAACTGCTTCCAGCGCTCTTCGAGCGCATTCATCGCTGGCTACGGCCCGGCGGTCACGTGCTGGCGACGCTCGGCGCGAGCGACCTCCCCGAGTGGGAGGGCGAGTGGCTTGGCGTGCCCATGTTCTTCTCCGGCCATGCGCCGGACGTGAACGTGCGTCTGCTCCGCGACGTAGGCTTCGAGCTCGTGCGCGAGGAGCCCGTGACGATCACGGAGCCCGAGGGCGAGGTCACGTTTCACTGGGTGCTGGCGCGCCGATGAGCTGCGCCTTCGATCTCGCCCACTACCGCGAGCTCTTGAGCGCGGCGAAAGTCGGAGGCTATCGCTTTGCCGGCTTCGACCGCGCGCCGCAGGCCGGCGGCCTGATCCTGCGCCACGACGTCGACCTTTCGCTCGCCTCGGCAATCGCCGTCGCCGAAGTGGAAGCGGAAGAAGGTGTGTGGTCGACGTGGTTCCTGATGACGCGCTCGGTCTTCTACAACCTCGCGTCGAAGGAAGGCGAGCAGGCGATCGCACGCCTGCGCGAGCTCGGCCATCGCGTCGCGCACCATGCGGTGTACCCGCAGGTCGATCTCGACGCACGGTTCGATCCGGTCGTCGCCTGGCACAACCCCGATCCCGAGTTCATGCAGGCCGAGACTCCGGGTGCGGTCAACGCGATGAGCGAGACGTTCTACGATCCGGAGCACTACCGCTCGGACTCGAATCAGCACTGGCGCCATGGCTGTCCGCACGACCAGCTCGCGGATGGAGAGTTCGAGTGGCTGCAGTTGCTCATTCACCCGGAGATCTGGGCGTTCGAGGGCGCGACGATGGGCGCGACGATGCAGTCGTTCCTCGACGCCGACCGCGCCGCGCGCCTCGAGCACCTGCGCGACGACAGAATCGACCTCTGGTGAAGCCGATCACCGTCATGGTCACGGCGTCGGGCGCGCCGGGGACGGCCGCGCTGCTCCACGCGCTGCGCAAGAACGGTGAGCGCGAGGTGCGGCTCGTCGGCACCGACATGGGCGAGCGCGCG
>DATBDB010000155.1:0-9846 GCA_036270155.1 Gaiellaceae bacterium | reverse complement strand
TCCATTTCATGGACCCGGGCGACGCGACCCGCGAGGATTTCCCGACGGGCACGACGGCTGCGGCGTGCGCAGGGGTCACGACCGTCGTGGAGCACACGCACGCGCGCCCGGTTCGGACGGTCGACGAGCTGACGGCCAAGCTCGAGCATCTGCGGGACCGCTCGGTCGTCGACTACGGCCTCGCCGCCCACGCGTGGCCCGACCGGATCGACGAGGCGGCGGCGCTCTGGCGGGCAGGGGTGACCTACCTCAAGGCCTTCACCTGCACGACCCACGGCGTGCCCGGCTTCGATGCCGCGCACCTCCTCGAGCTGTTCCGCAGGGCGGCTCCCGTCGGAGCACTGTGCCTCGTCCACTGCGAGGACGAATCGATCACCGGCTACTGGGAGGAGAGCCTCCGCGCCGCGGGCCGGCGGGACCCGGCGATCGTGTGCGAATGGCGAAACCGCGAGGCCGAGGCGACCGCCACCCTCGTGACGTCGTTCCTCGCGCGCTGGACGGGGGCGTCCGTCGTCGTCGCCCACGCGAGCAACCCTGAGATCCTGCGTCTGGTCGAGCGCGAGCGTGCGGAAGGCGCGGACATCCTGATCGAGAGCTGCCCGCAGTACTTCCTGCTCCGCGAGGAGGAACTGCTCGAGCTCGGCCCCTTCCGGAAGTTCACGCCTCCTGCGCGCGCGCGCAGCTCGCGCGACCTCGAGCGCATGTGGGACGCGCTCGCCGAGCGGCGCATCCATCACATCTCCAGCGACCACGCGCCGTCGACTGCCGAGCAGAAGACCGGCGGTGACATCTGGGACGTCCACTTCGGACTGCCGGGGATCGACACGACATTCTCGGTCCTCCTGGATGCGGCGCATGCGGGCAAGATCAGTTACGAGCTCGTCGCAGAGACGTACGCCGAGGCGCCCGCCCGCGCGTATGGGCTGTGGCCGACGAAAGGGTCGCTGCGAGTGGGGGCGGACGCCGACGTCGTGCTCGTCGACCCCGATCGAAGCTGGACGGTGTCGGAAGGCGACGTGATCTCGCGCGCCGGCTGGTCGCCCTTCGCGGGCCGCACGCTGGTGGGAGGCGCGGTTGCGACGTACCTGCGTGGGCAGCTCGTCGCCGAGAATCGCCGGCCAGTCGCCGGGCCCGGAACCGGACGGTTCGTGGCCGGCGCCGGCGCACGTTAAAGGCACTTGACTTTGTAAAGGCGGTCCGTCAGGATGGCGGCTTGGCTATGAAGCTGTCAGACAGGTCGTGATCGAGCAGTGATGTTCGACAAGATCGATCGCGTCAACGCTGCGGACGCCGTGCGGGATCAGCTCCTCGACCGGGTGGTGAGGGGGACGATCTCGATCGGCGACAAGCTGCCGTCCGAGAACGACCTCGCACGCTCGTTCGGCGTCAGCCGGCCTGTGGTGCGCGAGGCCATCGGCACGCTGCGCGCCTGGGGCATTGTCGAGTCGAAGAACGGCAGCGGGACGTTCATCACGGCGGTGCAGCCACGTCAGGTCGGGTTCTCGCTCCTCGGTGGTTACTCGAGCGACGACTTGCACGAGGTCCGCTGCAACCTCGAGGTCCCCGCCGCTGGGCTTGCCGCTGTGCGCCGCACCGGAGCCGACCTGCAGTTATTGCGCCGGAACATCGCAGCGCAGAAGAAGTCCACCGACTTGACCGAGTGGGCGGGACTGGACGTCGAATTCCACGCACTGCTGGCCGCAGCCACGAAGAACCCGGTTCAGGAACGTCTGGTCTCCGACCTGCGTGACCTCCATCAGGATCAGTCGCTGCGCGTGCTGCACGCACGCGACCGGACGCGACGCGCTCTCGCAGAGCACGAGGCCATCCTCGCTGCCGTCGAGGGACGAGACGAGCGTGCCGCGCGGAAGTACATGGAGATCCATCTGACCGCCATCTATCTCGAATCCCACGAGCTCGTCGCCCAATCCCCCAAGACGGGGCGGGGAGCGAATCAGAAGCGCCGGAGGACACAGCGGCAATGAGAGCAATCGTCGTCGCTGGACGGGTCGCAGGAAGGAGGCGCTGAGAGGACGTCCTCAGGCAGCTCTCGTACGGGTCGCCTCGCTGGGTCTGGCCCAGCTCATTTCTTCCGTCTACTTAGAAGGGAACTAGCTGTGAGATTGCGCATGAATCACCGGAGGGCCACCGTCCTCGGAAGCAGCGTCACCGTTGCCGTGCTCGTCGCGCTGACGATCGTCGCCGTGGGCGCAGCCAGAACCTCGCGCGGGGGTCAAGCCCACGCGTTGCCGGGAACGGGCAAGCCCACGATCAACCTCGGAGCGAAGAGCTTCACCGAGGAGAAGGTGCTCGGTCAGCTGTGGAAGCAGGCCCTCGAGGCGAAGGGCTACACCGTCAACCTGAACGACAGCTTCTCGGGTGCCGCGGTCGCCGACGCCGCGCTCAAGAGCGGCAAGATCGACCTCTATCCCGAGTACACGTGGCTCGTCATCACCTACGTCGGCCATCAGCAGGGCAAGAACGTCAAGACGGCGCAGCAGGCGTGGGACGTCGCCAACCAGATCGAGAACAAGCAGGGCTTCAAGCTGCTGAAGATGACGCCCTTCTCCGACGCGAACGCCGTCGCGGTGCTGCCGTCGTACGCAAAGAAGTACAACCTGAAGACGATCGGTGACCTGAAGAAGATCGGGACGAACGCGAGCGGCGTCACGTATGGCGATGCTCCGGAGAACCGCACCCTGTGGACCGGCCTCCTCGGTCTCAAGGGCGCCTACGGGCTGACGAACATCAAGTTCAAGGGCCTCGACTTCGGGCTGCTGTTCTCGGCGCTCGCGCATGGCTCGGTCGATGCTGCCGACGTCTTCCTGACGGCGGGTCAGCTGACGCAGTACCACTTCACGATTCTCAAGGACACGAAGAACATCTTCGGGTTCCAGAACGTCGCGCCGATCGTCAGCGACAAGCTGCTCAAGGCGGAAGGCCCCGCGTTCCAGCAGACGCTCAACGCGGTCGACGCGAAGCTCACGACGAACGCGATGATCCAGCTCAACTCCGCGGTCGACGTGAAAAAGCTCGACCCCGCCGTTGTCGCCGGTGCATTCCTGAAGGCAAACGGCCTGAAGTGATCCTCAACCTCGGGACGAGCCTGTCGGAAGCGACCCTCCGACAGGCCCGTCCCGATGGAGCTCATGACAAACCCGCACATCAGTCATTCCGCCGCTGAGATCGTCTTCGACCGGGCGACCAAGCGCTACCCAGGTCGTCCGCAAGCAGCGGTGAGCGAGCTCTCCTTGACGATCCCGGCCGGCGAGATCTGCGTCCTGGTCGGGCCGTCGGGTGGCGGCAAGACGACCGCGATGAAGATGGTCAACCGCCTGATCTCGATCAGCGAGGGCGACATCACGATCGACGGGACGAGCGTGCGCTCGCTCAACCTGACCGAGCTGCGACGCGGCATCGGCTACGTCATCCAGCAGGTCGGCCTCTTTCCGCACATGTCGGTCGGCGCAAATGTCGCGACCGTCCCGAAGCTGCTCGGCTGGAAGAAGCCGCGCATCCGCGATCGCGTCGTCGAGTTGCTCGAGCTCGTCGGTCTCGATGCCGCCGATGCCGAGCGCTATCCGACGCAGCTCTCCGGGGGTCAGCGACAGCGTGTCGGGCTGGCCCGCGCACTTGCCGCCGACCCGCCGTTGATGCTGATGGACGAGCCGTTCGGAGCGATCGACCCGATCACGCGCAGCCGTCTCCAGGACGAGTTCCTCCGCCTGCACCGTGAAGTCGGCAAGACGGTGATCTTCGTCACGCACGACATCGACGAGGCGATCAAGATGGGCAGCCGGATCGCGATCCTCGCCGAGGGGGGCGTGCTCGCCCAGTACGACACGCCCGAGGAGATCCTCGCGCATCCGGCCAGCGACTTCGTCGAGCGATTCGTGGGCGCAGACCGCGGGCTGAAGCGGCTCGCGCTCCGCCGCGCCGGTGACGTCGAGCTCGAGGCGGTGCCCGGCGGTCACTTCGCCGGTCCGCGCTGTTCGACGACCACGACGCTCCGGGATGCGCTCTCGCTGATGCTCACCGACGGGGCGCGCGAAGCGCTGGTGCTCGACGAGTTCGAACTGCCGCTCGGCATCCTCACCCTCGATTGCGTGAGCGGCCTGTTGCGCGTGGAGGTCGCGGCGTGAGCGGTCTGCAGAGGCTGGCCGACAGCCAGCCGGTGATCCCGAACTTCGGCCAGGCGCCGAGCTGCGACACGAACAACGGCACCTTCTGCTGGGGGTGGTTCAGCTCCCACGTGCACAGCCTCTTCTTGCCCGCGTTGCTGCAGCACATCGAGCTCACCGCGATCGCCGTGACGATCGGCTTTGCGATCTCGTTCGTCTTCGCCGTCTTCACCTATCGCACGCGGATGCTCGATTCGCCGGTGACGCTGCTCAACGGAATCCTCTACGCGATCCCTGCGATCGCGCTGTTCCAGATCCTCGTTCCGCTGACAGGGCTGGGGATCCTCACGATCGAGATCGCACTCGTCGCCTACACGCTGCTCGTGCTCTTTCGGAGCATGGTCACCGGGCTGCGCAGTGTGCCGCCTGACGTCCTCGAGAGCGCGCAGGGCATGGGCCTGACGTCTCGGCAGATCTTCGTGAAGATCGAGCTCCCGTTCGCCATCCCCGCGATCGTCGCGGGGCTCCGGGTCGCGGTCGTGACCACGATCAGCCTCGCGACGATCGCGGCCTTCGTGACCGACAAGGGCCTCGGCATGCCGATCTTCGACGCGATGCAGCGTGGCAACTTCAAGACGGAGTTCATCGCCGCGGCGTCGCTTGCGGTGGCGCTGGCACTCGTGATGGACGGACTGCTCGTGGTGCTGCAGCGTGTGGTCGCTCCCTGGGTCGCTGCGGACAAGGTTCAGCGCGACCGGACGCCCTTGACGACGCGCTTGCGCCGTCTGGCGGTGAGCAACGCCCGATGATCGCCAGCGCCTTCCTCGACTCGTTCCCGTTCATCAGCCAGCACATCGGGCTGCTCCTGCATCAGACCGTCAATCATCTGGAGCTCTCCGGCGCGGCGATCGGGATCGCCTGCCTGATCGCGATGCCGCTCGGCCTGCTGCTTGGCCACTGGCACCGCGGCGGTTTCCTCGTGATCAATCTGGCGAACGTCGGCCGCGCGCTGCCGACACTGGCGGTGATCGCGATTCTGCTCGTCGTCGTCGGGATCGGGTTCACGAACATCGTGATCGCGCTGGTCGTCCTCGCGATCCCTCCGATCCTCACGCACACCTATGTCGGGATCGACCGTGCAGACCGCGACGCGGTCGAAGCGGCGCGCGGGATGGGCATGCGCGAGCTCGGGATCCTGTTCCGGGTCGAGCTGCCGCTGGCACTCCCGCTCGTCTTCGCCGGCCTGCGGACGAGCGCTGTCTTCGTGATCTCGACGGCGCCGCTCGCGGCGCTCGCGGGCGGGGAGGGCCTCGGCGTGATCATCGTCAACGAGCCGAGCTACCGGCTGTCGGGGATCATCGCGGCGACGTACTGGGTGGCCGGCCTCGCAGTGCTCGCTGAGCTCGGGGCTGCGCTCCTCCAGCGGAGCTTGACGCCTGCGCCGTTGCGCCGTCAGCATACGCGGGAGCAGACGCGGCCCGACGACGCGTCGGATGTTGCCCTCGCCGTGATGCGGGGCGCGGCTCCGTGATCGTCGACGAGACGGTCCGCACGGTGCGCGTGATCGCATCGGGTGGAACGATCGCGATGGCGGGTCGCCACGCAGTGCCGACGCTGGATGCCGATCAGCTCGTCGGCGAGATCTCTTCGCTGACGGGGATCGAGGTGCGGACCGAGAACCCCATGTCTCTGCCGGGCTCGCACCTCTCGCTCACCGATGCGCTCTCGCTCGCGCAACTCGCGATCGCAGCCGCGGAGTCGGGCGAAGGTGTCGTGGTCACGCAGGGAACCGACACGCTCGAGGAGGTCGCGTTCCTGTGCGACGTGCTGTACGGCGGTCGTCTGCCGATCGTGTTCACGGGCGCCATGCGCCCTGCGACGACGCTCGGATCGGACGGCCCGGCGAACATTCTCGATGCCGTCACGGTCGCAAGCTCGGCCAAGGCGGACGACCTCGGAGTCCTCGTCTCGTTTGCAGGACGGATCCACGCCGCGCGGTCGATCCGCAAGGCGGACTCGGTGGGCCTCGTCGCGTTCTCCTCTCCCCACGGGGAGGTTGGTCGTGTCGTCGAGGGGCGGGTGACGATCGACCAGTACCCGCCCCGTCGGCCCTCGATCACGCCGGAGAGCCTCGAACACCGGGTGGAAATCGTCTCCGCCGGCCTCGGGAGCGACGGCGCGATGATCGGGACACTCCTCGGAGGCGAGATTGACGGGCTGATCGCGGTCGCCCTGGGGGCCGGCCACTTTCCGCCCCGGCTGCTGCAGCAGCTGAGCATCGCCGCCGAGAGTGTCCCGGTGATCGCGACGGTGCGTCCCGAGCGCGGGGCGATCCTGCACGACACCTACGGGTTCGCGGGGTCGGAGCGCGATCTGCGTCGGACCCCGATCATCCCGGCCGGGCTGCTGTCGCCTGCGGCGGCCCGCATCAAGTTGCTCGCTTGCCTCGGAGCCGGCCTGAACGCAGCGGAGATCCGCGAGGCCTTTGCCGTCGACGACGGCTGATCGTTTTTCCATTCGAACTCAATGACGCACTGCTCAATGACGACAAAGGAGAACGCGCCCGATGACGACCACACATGAGGACAGAGCCGGCAGCCCCGGCGAGTATCAGGACCAGGGTTGGGAGCACTGGCCCGAGGACCCGTGGTTCTCGTACCAGTTCCGGCGTGCGCTCGGCGAGGCGCAAGAGGGTGGCGGTGCGATCAGCGAGGTGTTCCAGACCGCCGAGAAGATCCGGCCGCACGACAACGAGAGTTGGTACGCGGCTTGGCTCGGCGTGGCCGAGCGCGCGCGCGACTACGCCCAGGCGGCGAAGGACGCCGGCAACACCCAGACGGCGAGAGCTGCGTGGCTTCGCGCCAGCAACTACTTCCGGTCGGCCGAGTTCATGCTCGGCGCCAAGGATCCGCGGCGCCTGCAGACCTACGACCAGGGCGAGCGGTCGTTCCAGTCGGCTGCCGCGCTCTTCGACCCGCCGATCGAGGTCGTTGCGGTCCCGTTCGAGGGCAAGCACCTGCACGGCTACTTCATGAAGCCGGCGTACGGAGACGCGCCGTGGCCGACAGTCATTGCCTTCGGTGGTCTCGACTCGACCAAGGAAGAGGTCTACTTCATGGTCGCGAAGGGGCTTGCTGCGCGCGGCGTCGCCTGCTTCTTCATGGACGGGCCCGGCCAGGGAGCGACACTCCGGCGCGAGCAGTTGCACGCGCGTCACGACTTCGAAGTTCCGATCGGTGCGGTGATCGACTACCTCGAGGAGCGTGGTGACGTCGACGCTTCGCGCATCGGCGTGTGCGGCACGAGCCTCGGCGGCTACTACGCGACCCGCGTTGCATGTTGCGAGCCGAGGATCGCGGCCGCAGTGTCACACGGAGCCGAGTGGGACATCGGCGCCGAGGTGCGGGCGGAGAATCCGGAGAGCGGTGCCGCCGAGCACTTCCGGTACATCTTGGGCGTCGATACGTGGGACGAGGTGCTCACCCTGTTCGAGCCGTTCGCACTCGCGCCCGTGATCGCTCAGATGACATGCCCGTACCTGATCGTGCACGGCGTGCACGACTTCTTCGGCAACGAGCAGGCGGACCTCGCCTACGAGGGTGTCCGGGCGGCGGGCGTCGACGCCGAGATTCGCCTCGTCAATCCGGAGGAGACGGGAGCCGACCACTGCCAGCACGACAACCCGACCCTTGGGCTCGAGATCATCGGCGACTGGTTCGCGAAGAAGCTCGGTGCACCCTCCGAGGTATCCGTGTGAGCGGACAGCTCGTCGCTGTCGAGATCAATCAGCAGCAAGCGGAGCTCCTCGACCGGCTCGTCGCCCAAGGGGTGGGCGCGAGCCGGGCCGAGGTGCTCCGCAACGGCTTTCTCGGCTTCTGCGCCGACCTGCTGGACCTCCCCGAGCCCGCCGAATGAGCATCCGGCTCGATCACGTGCTCGAGCCGGGGAGCGGGAAGGCGGTCGAGGTGCACCGCGGCGAGGTCGTCCGCGTCGAGCAGCTGGAAGGCGGACAGTGCGCGGACTTCAACGCGTTCAACCTTCACGACTACCGTGAGTTCTTCCACTGCGGGAGGACGAGGGTGTTGCACGGCATGTTCCCCACCACCGGCGACATGTTGTGGTCGGCGCCGCCGCGCGAGCGGCCGATGTTCACGATCATCGCCGACACCGCCGGCATCAACGACATCAGCTTTCCCCGTTGCACCGGCGTGCTGTTCGAGTACGCGTGGGGATACGAGACGCACACGAACTGTCAGGACATCTTGGCCGAGGCCGAGCGGGAGTACGGTCTCACGCCTGACGACGTGCATGACTCGTTCAACTTGTGGATGAACACCAAGATCGATGCCGACACGGGCCGGCTGTCTGTCGAACGCAACACGTCGCAGGCCGGCGATTTCGTCGAGCTCGTCGCGCACTTCGACTGTCTGGTTGTCGTCTCCGTGTGCGGAGCCGACGTCTTCAACACGTCGAACTTCTCACTGAAGCCATTGCGCTTGGCGGTTCGCGCGGCAACGGCCGATGAGCGAGTCGAGTGGCTCCTGCCGGAGACACGGCGATTCGCGAACCAGCGAGTCGTCGATGACTTCAAGATCAAGGAGATCCGCGCGGAGCGCGAGCTTTCGCGCGATCCGACGTACGTCGCCGATTGGCCGGGCTTCCCGATCACCACGACCTCCGTCAAGGTGGAGCTCACAGACGACGAGTACCGGCAACTCGAGGCCCTCAGGTCGAACGGCGGTTTCGGCGCGACCGACGGTGAGGTTCTCCGGCACGCGTTCTTTACCTGGTGCTTGGACCACTGGATGCAGCCAGACCCAACGCGGGTGGGCTAGCCCTCGGCTTTTCGTTTCTCCGGGCCTCGGACGGAAGCAGGCTACGCTGCTCGTGCGATGGCCCCCGTCCAACTCAGTTGCGAGATCGACGGTTGCACCGCCAGTTGGAGCGTTGCCTCGCCCAAGCTGATGAAGAAGTCCATGGACGCGCACCGCGCCGAGTTCCATCCGGGCTGGGTGAAGCCGGATCCGGCGCCGATGTCGGCGTATCGGCTCGATTTCAGCGGCCGCGGCCGCCAGTTCTAGCCCAGGCCATTCATTCTTCTCTGGCGTCGGGTGACTAGCGGTCGGTTCGCGCGCGAGCTTCGTCTGCGGTCAGGTCGGTCGTGGGAAGCGCTTCGAGGCGCGCGTCCGGAATCGGCTGTCCGCTCTCGACCGACAGGCCGTAGGTGCCGGCGGCGAGGCGAGCCTCGGCCCGCTCGAGCGCGGCGAGCTGGTCGTGCAGGTCATCGGCGAACGTCTCATCCAGTTCGTCCTGGTAGAGGTCGGACGCGAGATTCGCCGGGTCGTACTCGTCAGCCGGCTCGCCGTCGTCCTGCGGCTTGACGCGCGCGAGCGCGCGCTCGATCCGTTCACGCTCGGCTTGGAGGAGATCACGGGCCCGGTCGGGATCCATCACGTCAACCGTAACGTTCGAAGCGACTTACTGCCACCCCTGGAGCGCCGTTGGCTCCAAATACGTCCAGCCTGTGTTGACGGCACAATGAGCGCCGTCAATCGCACGGTTCTCTTATTCCTACTCACGAGGAGTCGAATTTGAAGCTCGTAGCACTGGCCGCTCTCGTTGCGGCTCTCTTTACGCCGATGGCAATCGCATCGACGCCCACCCTCAACGGGACGGTCGGCCCCGGCTTCACGATTACGCTCACGCAAGCCGGCAAGAAGGTCAC
>DATBDB010000154.1:0-4703 GCA_036270155.1 Gaiellaceae bacterium | reverse complement strand
ATGAGCGCCCGTCGCGCCCCGACCGTTTTCGACTCGTTCAACAACGCGGCCGAAGGGATCATCCACGTCCTTCGCACGCAGCGGAACATGCGGATCCACTTCGCGGTCGCGTTCGTCGTAATCGTCGCCGCGCTGATCGTGAACGTCACGAAGCTCGAGTTGATCGCCCTCTGCATCTCGATCACGTTCGTGCTGATCGCCGAGATGCTCAACACCGGCATCGAGGCGAGCATCGACATTGCAACGACCTCGTTCGACCCGATGGCGAAGATCGCGAAGGACATCGCCGCGGGCGCGGTGCTGATCGCCTCGATCAACGCGCTGATCGTCGGGTACTTCGTCTTCTCGGGGAAGGTCGCCGACCGCTCGTCCCACCTGCTCGACCGGCTGCGCCAGGCCCCGGCGGAGATCACGATCGTCGCTTTGATGCTGACGGTGATCATCGTCGTCGCGACGAAGGCCTACACGGGCCGCGGCACACCGCTTCGCGGCGGTCTCCCGTCGGGTCACGCGGCGCTCGCGTTCGCCGGCTGGATGGCGATCACGTACGTCACCGGCGCCGGCCATCGCTTCGTCGTCTCGTCCCTGGCGCTTGTGCTCGCCTTCCTCGTTGCACAGACGCGGGTCGAGTCCGGCGTGCACTCGACCCTCGAAGTCACCTACGGTGCACTCGTGGGTGCACTCGCAACACTCGTCGTCTTCCAGGTGTTCTCGTGAGCCAACTCGTCGAGAAAGCCGAGCAGATCGCCAAGCAGGCGTATGCGCCGTACTCGAATTACCTCGTCGGGGCGGTCGCGCGCATGAACGACGGGACGGAGTTCGCCGGCACGAACGTCGAGAACGCGGCGTACCCGCTCACGCAGTGCGCAGAGAAGACGGCGATCGGCGCGGCGTCGACGGCCGGGTATCGCCCAGGCGACATCGCCGTGGTCGGGATCAGTGCGTCGCCGTGCGGCGGCTGCCGCCAGTGGCTCCACGAATGGCGCGTCCCGCTGGTCGAGTATCGCCGGGAGGACGGCACGATCGCGACGACCAGCGCGTCCGAGTTGCTGCCGGACGGCTGGGATTTCCCCGGATGAAATCGGGCTTCGTCGCGGTCGCCGGGCGGCCGAACGTGGGGAAGTCGACGCTCGTCAACGCGCTGACCGGCACGAAAGTGGCGATCGTCTCCGACAAGCCGCACACGACGCGGCATCGCATTCGCGGCGTGCACACGACCGACGATGCGCAGCTCATCCTCGTCGACCTGCCGGGGTGGCAGAAGCCGGTCGACATGATGACCGAGCGGATGCAGGACACCGTCAACGACACGATGAAGGACGCGGACGTCGACGCGGTACTGCTCGTCGTGAACGCGCGCGAGCGGATCGGCGCTGGCGACCGTCACGTTGCGCGCAGTGTCTTCGCGCTCGGCGTTCCGGTGGTGATCGTCGTGAACAAGATTGACCGGCTCAAGCCTGGTCATGTCGTCACGCAGATGAAGGCTGCTGCCGCGCTCGGCCCGTTCCACGCGCTGCATCCGGTGAGCGCGCTCTCGAACGACGGCATCGAGGAGCTGCGCAGCGACCTGATCTCGCTGCTTCCCGACGGACCGATGTACTACCCTGCCGGCACGGACACCGACATGCCGCTCGAGGCGCGCATCGCGGAGCTCGTGCGCGAGCAGGCGCTGCACCGCGTCAAGGAGGAGCTGCCGCACGCGATCACCGCGGAAGTGGTGGAGATGGACGAGAAGCTCGTTCACGTGCGCCTCTACACGGAGACGGAGAGCCAGAAGCAGATCCTGATCGGCAAGGGCGGCAGCGTCGTGCGCGACATCGGCCGCGCCGCGCGTCCGTTCGTCGAGAAGCTTGTCGGCCACCAGGTCTATCTGCAGATCCAGGTGAAGGCGTCCCCGAAGTGGCGCCGCAACCAGACGATGCTGGAGCGGCTCGGCCTTTGATTCGTGTCTGACACCCATTCGAAGTACGCAGGCGTCTCGAGCCCCGGAAAGGTGTCTGACACCAGTTCGAGGCGCCCGCTCGGTTCGAACGGCCAGGTGGTGTCAGACACCAGTCAGCCCGGCAGCCGCGGCGAGAAGTAGCGCTTCAGCCAGGTCGCCAGGCCGTCGAGCCCCGGGAACAGCACGCGCTCGGTGATGTTCGCCTGGTCGAGCTTGTCGCGCACTTCCCACTTCAGCTCGGCCGGCAGCACTATGCGCCGCGCGAGCCCCGGGCGCACGTTGAGCCACTCGTCCATCCGCGCGTGGGGGGACGGCATGACCGAGAAGAGCGCGTACTGGTTGACGATCCTCTCGTCGAGCGCGGGCGGTTCCAGGAAAACGACGAAGTCCTCGCCGAGGCGGTCGAAGTCGGAGAGCCTCGGTGCAACGGCGGTCAGCAGGTCGGCCGACATCGCGTTCATGCCCTCGTCGTCGAGCGCGGCGCGCAGCTGCCTCGGCAGCTCCTTGTTCGTCTCCACGAAGTTGACCATCCAGATCAGGCCGTCCTGGTCGAACTCGAGTGCCTCCGCCGTTGCGAAGTGGAGCGCGACGTAGGGCGAGTAGGTCCAGTCGAGCATCCGTGTCGCGAGGCCGTGGTGCTTCGCGAGTGCCATCCAGTGCCACAGCTCGTCAGCGTGCACCGCGGCCCGGGGCGCGTACTTGCGGAAGTTGCGCAGGAGGTGCCGCTCGATGTCGCCGTAGGCACCGCCGAGCCGCTGCAGGCTCGTGACGAGGTTCGTGTTCCCCATCGCCTCGCCGCGGAAGACGTAGTCCGAGCGGTGCCGCTTCAGCGTGTCGTGCCAGGAGTCGGCGAAGAGCAGCTCCTGCAGGTGAGCCCAGGATTCGGCCCGAATCTCGTCCACTGAGCGACCTTATCCTCCGGTCTACACTGCAAACCGTGGCCAAGGCACCGGCACTCCCGCGCGGCTTCGAATTGCCGCTCAAGCAGCGGCTGCCCCGCATCGGCTCGATCGACCAGGTCGGTGTCGAGCAGCGTGCGGCGGAGCTCGCGAAGCGGAGCATCAAGAAGGACTCGAAGGTCTGGGCGCTCGAGCTCGCGCTCCGCTGCTGCGACCTGACGACGCTCGAGGGAATGGACACGCCGGGCAAGGTCTCCGCGCTCTGCTCGAAGGCGATCCGCCCCGATCCGAGCGACCCGAATGTCCCGTCCGTCGCCGCCGTCTGTGTCTATCCGAACCTCGTCGCGACCGCGAAGGAGCGCCTCGCAGGCTCCGGCGTGAAGGTGGCGAGCGTCGCGACGTATTTCCCCAGCGGCCAGGCGCCGCTCGACGTAAAGCTGCGCGACGTCGAGGACGCTGTCGCGATGGGCGCCGACGAGATCGACATGGTGATGGACCGCGGCGCGTTCCTTTCCGGGCGCTACTCGACCGTCTTCGACGAGATCGTGAAGATCAAGGAGGCGTGCGGCGATGCGCACCTGAAGGTGATTCTCGAGGTGTCCGAGCTCGGTACCTACGACAACGTGCGCCGTGCCTCACTGCTCGCGATGGCCGCCGGCGGCGACTTCATCAAGACGTCCACCGGCAAGCTTCCGGGCGCGGCGACGCTGCCCGTGCAGCTCGTGATGCTCGAGGCGATCCGCGACGTCCACGAAGAGACCGGGCGCAAGGTCGGCATGAAGCCGGCCGGCGGCATCCGTACCTCGAAGAACGCGATCCAGTACCTCGTGCAGGTGCACGAGACGCTCGGCCCGGACTGGCTGACGCCCGATCTGTACCGCATCGGCGCGTCGAGCCTCGTCAATGACATCCTCATGCAGCTGCGGACCCAGAAGACCGGCCGCTACCAGTCGAAGGATTACTTCACGAATGACTGATGTGGAGAAGCGCCAGGATCGCTCGCCCGTCCCGAAGGACTGGACGTACGCGCCCGCGCCTGAGAGCACGGACATCGTCAAGCTCCAGGACCGCTACGAGCTCTTCATCGGCGGCAAGTGGGTCGCGGCGAAGGAGCACTTCACGACGCTCTCGCCGCGCGACGAGTCGCCGCTCGCCGAGGTCGCTCAGGCGAGCGAAGTAGACGTGCACAAGGCCGTAGCCGCAGCGCGCGAGGCGTTCCCCGCGTGGGCAAAGCTGCCCGGCTCCGAGCGCTCGAAGTACCTCTTCCGGATCGCGCGCATCCTCGCAGAGCGCTCGCGCGAGTTCGCGGTGCTCGAGAGCCTGAACGGCGGCAAGCCGATCAAGGAGTCGCGCGACGTCGACCTGCCGCTCGCCTCGGCGCACTTCTTCTACTACGCGGGCTGGGCGGACAAGCTCGAGTACGCGTTCCCGAACCGCAAGCCGAGGCCGATCGGCGTCGCCGGGCAGATCATCCCCTGGAACTTCCCGCTGCTGATGCTGTCGTGGAAGATCGCGCCTGCACTCGCTGCCGGCAACACGGTCGTGCTGAAGCCCGCCGAGACGACGCCGCTCACCGCGCTGCTCTTTGCCGACGTGCTCCGCCAGGCGGAACTCCCGCCGGGCGTCGTCAACATCGTCACGGGCGATGGCCGCACCGGCGCGGCGCTCGTCGACAGCGACGTCGACAAGATCGCGTTCACCGGCTCGACCGAGGTGGGCAAGGCGATCCAGCGCCGCGTCGCGGGAACCGGCAAGAAGCTGACGCTCGAGCTCGGCGGCAAGGCCGCGAACATCCTCTTCGACGACGCCGCGCTCGACCAGGCGGTCGAGGGGATCATCAACGGCATCTACTTCAACCAGGG
>DATBDB010000153.1:0-8637 GCA_036270155.1 Gaiellaceae bacterium | reverse complement strand
TGCCCGCACGTCCGCGAGCGCGGCCCGCGCAATCGCGACGTAATCCAGGGGCCCGTGCTGCCAGAAGCGGCGATCTTCGATTGCAACGGTGGCCCTCACCAACCACGGCGAGATCTGGGCGAGCGATAGTTGCTGCCGGTTTCTTGTCCTTGGAATCGCGCCGAGCAACGAGCCGTCGGAGGCCGTGACGAACGAGTTGGAACCCAGGCTCAGTGGCCGCAGCAGCGGGCACTGCGCTGCGACGACGCGCGGCGTCAACGTTGCCGCGACGAGCAGCACCGCCACGACACCGGCCGCGACCAAGGCGACCGCAGAGCGGAGAAACCGGCGACGCTGCCCGTGCTTCCTCCGACGCCTGCGGCTGCGCGCGGTGGCCGCCGTGAGCTCGAGGTCCCAGTCGGTCGACCTGGCGATGGGCATGGCGGACGCCTATCCGCGGCCGCGACCGTTAACCGCGCGAGGCGATTCAGGCGACGCTGATCGACCCGACGAGGCCATGCACGCCGAGCTCGGTCTCACCCAGCCAGTCGTGCGGGCCGGACGCGAAGAAGAGCGTGTCCGTGGGACCGGCGGTGCCGCCGTTCCCGAACGCGAGTGCCCAAAGGCCGTTCACCACGAGCGGCTTCTTCTTCGCGTTGTGCAGCGTTCCGTCGTAGGTCCAGCGCGTCCCGCTCCGCCGGTAGGCGTTGATGCGTCCGTCGCCGAAGTTGCCGACGAGGAGGTCGCCCCCGAAGCGGCCGAACGACCGCGGAGCGCGCGCGAGTCCCCACGGCGCGTTCAGCACACCTTTGCGCCCGACGCGCGCGATGAGACGACCCGCACGGTCGAACTCATCGACGTACCCGCCGGTCGGCGAATCGTTCCCGTTGACCGGGGCACGCGCGACGTAGGTGATGAACAGGTGACCTCCGATCGCCTGGATGCCGAACGGCGCGTCCCACTCGGGAATCGACCGGTCGACGAACGCGCCCGCGCGACGCACGCGACGCCACGACGCGTCGTACACATCGACGCGCGCGTTGTGGAAGTCGGTCGCGTAGACCCGATCGCCGTCGATCGCGACCCCGCGGAAGACCGCCGCCTCCGCGGCCTCGTTGACGACGACGATTGCCTCGGTCGACCAACCCGACGGCACCGTGGGCGTCCACGCGCGCAGCATCCCGTCCTCACACGCGTAGATGAACCGCGCGGGATCCGACTTGCCGCCCGCTGCAACACGGAAGCCCTTGCCGCCGTAGTAGGCAATCCCCGTCGGGCCGCCTTCGACGGCGACCGTGAGCACTTGCTTCCGTCCCTCCCCGGAGTAGAGCGTGCTCGTCGCACTCGCTTCGTTCGACGTCCACCAGGGGCCGGTCGGGCTGGCGGCTAGACCCCACGCGTTCACGAGCCGCGAATCGACCTGCAAGGCACGCCGGTGCTCATCCGAGACGAGCCCGCGCACGGTGTAGGCATTGCGCGGCCCGCCACCGAGCGCGAAGGTCGAACCGACCGCTAGGCCGGCGAGGACGAACGCCGCGACGACCGCGACGCGCACCCGCCTACGCCCGCGGCGGAGCCGTGGAGTCGCGGACGACGAGCTTCGTCGCGAGCTCGAGCCGGAGCGCATCGACGCGCTGGCCCTCGATCAGCCGCACGAGGAGGCTCACGCCCATGCGGCCCATCTCGGCGAGCGGCTGCCGGACCGAGGTGAGCTGCGGCGTGACGATGCGTGCCGGCTCGGTGTCGTCGAAGCCAACGACCGAGAGGTCGTCCGGCACCGAGAGGCCGCGCCGGTGTGCAGCGTGCAGCGCTCCGATCGCGACGTTGTCGTTGAAGCCGAAGATCGCAGTCGGCGGGTCCGAGAGCGCGAGCAGCTGCTCGGCAGCCTGCATGCCCTGAGGGATTCGCCAGTCCGAGTACACGATGAGCTCCGGGTCGAGCAGGATCCCGGCGCCTGCGAGCGCGGCGCGGAAGCCGAGCAGCCGTTCCTCGGTCGCATACCAGCCCTGCGCACCGGCGATCGCGCCGATGCGGCGGTGGCCGAGCTCGAGCAGGTGCTCGGTCGCCTGCTTCGCGCCGGACGCGTGCATAGCGGCGACGCACGCGATGCCTTCGGGGGGCGCCTCGCGCGGGTCGACCACCACGAACGGGAATCCCTGGCGCTGCAGCATCCGCAGCTCCTCCGCCGATTCCTCCGGCAGCATCAAGATCGCGCCGTCGGTCGTTCCGCGCATCAGGCGATCGAGGAGCGACATCTCGCGGTCGTGATCGTGGAAGGTCGGCGCGAGGACGATCCGCATATCGCGCTCGTAGAGCGCCTCGGAGGCTCCGCTCAGCATCGGCCCGAAGTACGCGTCGGCGACGAGCGGCAACGTCAGGCCGATCATCCCGGTGCGGCCGCTCGAGAGGCCTCGGGCGCCGCGGTTCGTGCTGAACCCCTGCTCACGGACGACCTGCAGGACGTTCTCCCGCGTCTCCGGCGCCACGTCGGGGCGGTCGTTGAGCACGCGCGAGACGGTCGCGATCGAGACGCCTGCGAGATCCGCGATGTCGCGGATCGTCGCCCGGCCGCGGAAGGGGGGCTCGCGCTGGGTGTCGGCCTGGGCCATCGAGGGCGTATTGAAGCACTCGGAAACGGTTCCGGCAATTCCCGGCAACAAATACGTGTTGCGGTAGGGAAACGCTTGACACGAGGCTGCTTGGCGTGTTAACCGTTCCCGGAAATTTACGGTAATGAGTCCCGGTTCGACCCTCAGTCGCCCCCGGCGGCAGGAAAGGAAGGCAATGTCCCCCATGTCCCCACGCTCCACCCGCGTCTCGGTGATCGCCGCAACAAGCGCCGCCGTCGTCCTGGCAGCGTTCGTCGTCGTCGCGGTCGCCGCGGCGCGCCCGAGCGGGGTCGCCAAGCAGGCCGCTCCGCTTGCCGGCCATCCGTGCCTCGTAATGACGGGATCCGGTGACCCGGCATTCACCAAGAACTTCAACCCGTTCACGGCGACCGGCCTGCCGAGCGGGCAGTTCGTCAGAGGCGCCGTGTACGAAGGGCTCACGGTCTCGCCCGAGGGCGGGAAGCCGACGCTGCCGTGGCTTGCGCGCACCTGGAAGTGGAGCAACGCCAACAAGACCTTGACGCTGAACCTCGCGAAGGGCGTCAAGTGGTCGGACGGCAAGTCGCTCACGTCGGACGATGTCGTCTACAGCCTCACGGCCGGCCGGCAAAACAAGGTGATGGACGTCGTCGGCCTGACACGGCCCGAGACGAACATCGCGTCGGTCAAGGCGAAGGGCGCCTACACCGTCGTGATCAGCCTGAAGACGCCGGACTCGCAGTTCATCGCAGCGACCCTGAACGGTGTGTTCGTGATCCCGCGGCACATCTGGTCGAAGGTCGCAGACCCGTCGACGTTCACCAACCCGAACCCGGTGGGCTCAGGCCCGTTCACGCGCATCACGCGCTTCACCACGCAGGACTACGTCCTGAGCAAGAACCTGCACTACTGGCAAGCCGGTAAGCCGCTGATCGGCTGCCTCGAGTACGTGCAGGCATCCTCGAACGACTCGGCTCTCGCGCTCGCGCAGAGCGGCCAGGTCGACTGGACGCACAACTTCATCCCGAGCGTCGACAAGGCGTACACGTCGAAGGATCCGGCGCACTTCCACGCGTTCTACGCGACGACGGCCTACCCGGTCTCGCTCGTCTTCGACAACAACGTCTACCCGTACAGCATCGTCGCCTTCCGGCACGCGCTCTCACAGGCGATCGATCGCAACACGGTGTCCAAGCTCGGTGAGTACGGCTACGCACCGCCGACCGACGCGATCGGGCTCAACGGCCTGTTCCCGCAGTGGGTCGCCGACCCCAAGGTCAAGGCGCGCGCGAACGCCATGGCGGCCTACAACCCGACCGCCGCCAAGAAGCTGCTCACCGACGCAGGGTTCACCTACAAGGGCAGCAAGCTCTACGACCCGAAGGGCAACGCCGTCTCGCTCGACATCCACGTGATCTCGGGCTGGTCGGACTGGGTCGCCTCGAACCAGATCATCACGAAGAACCTCCAGGACATCGGGATCGACTCGAACGTGAAGCTCGAGCCGGACTGGGGCTCCTGGTTCCCGAACGCATTCGCGACGAAGAATCCGACGCTGCTCTGGCAGAACGGCTCACAGGCCTCCCCGTACGGTTACTTCAACGCGAACCTGTCTCAGAACGCGCTCATCCCCTCCGGGACGGACGCTTCGACGACGGGCAACTGGTCGCACACCGCGAACGCACAGGCGACCGATCTGCTCAACCAGTGGAAGGTCACACTCGATCCGAAGAAGCAGCAGACGATCGCGACGCAGCTCGAGACGATCTTCCTCGACAACATGCCGATCGTCCCGCTGTTCATCGGGCCGCGGTGGTCGACCTACAGCACCAAGTACTTCCACTGCTTCAACTCGCCGAAGAACTTCTACGGCGACCCGATCTTCTCCACCTATCCGGACAACCTGCTGTCGTTCACCCGCATCTGTCCCGGCGGTCACGCCGGGCCGTAACGCGGGCTTGGGGGCGCCCGGGCGGGACTTCGGTCCCGCCCGGGGTCATACTCGGCACCACACAACGGCACCACCAAAACTGTGCGCTGGTTCCTTCGCAGACTCGTCTTCTACGCATTCGCCGTGTGGGTGGCGCTGACCCTCAATTTTCTCCTGCCGCGGCTGATGCCCGGCGACCCGATCGCCGGCGTGCTGGCGCACCTCTCGCCCTCGCAGATCCAGGCGAACCCCGGGATCATCCAGACCTACCAGGCGCTCCTCGGTGGCGGCAAGGGGACGATCTGGCACGACTACGTCGTCTACCTGCACCGCCTGTCGCACCTGAACTTCGGGATCTCGACGTCCAACTACCCGGCGCCGGTCTCGGACGTGATCGGCCGCACGCTTCCGTATTCGATCTTCCTCGTCGGCGTGGCGTTCCTGATCGCGTTCGGGCTCGGCACGACGATCGGGATGATCGCCGCGTGGCGGCGCGGCGGCGCCGTCGACACGGTCGTCGTTCCGACGCTGATGGCACTGGGGGCGTTCCCCTCGTTCTTCACTGCGCTGCTCAGCGTGTACTTCCTCGGGCTGAAGCTGAAGTGGTTCCCGATCCAGCACGGCTACGACAGCGGACTCGTGCCAGGCTTCGATTGGGCGTTCCTGTCGAGCGCGTTCCGGCACTCGCAGCTCCCGATCATCGTGATCGTCAGCGCCTTCGCAGGCGGCTGGGTGCTGAACATGCGCACGGTGATGATCAACACGATCAGTGAGGAGTACGTCGCGATGGCGCAGGCGAAGGGCCTGCGCGATCGGCGCGTCATGACGCGGTATGCCGGGCGAAACGCGATCCTCCCCCCGCTAAACGGATTCGCCGCGCAGTTCGCCGGGGCTGTCGGCGGGCTCGTGTTCATTGAGTACGTCTTCAGCTATCCCGGCGCCGGCCTCACGCTGCAACAGGCCGCACTCGGGAGCGACTACCCGTTGACGCAGGGACTGCTGCTCGTGTTCGCGATCTGCGTGATCGCGTCCAGCTTCATCATGGACCTCCTCAACTTCGTCCTCGACCCGCGCGTGCGCGCGAGCTGATGTCGCAGCTCCAGCCCATCGCCGAGCCGGAGCTCGCGCCGCTCACCGTCTTCGCACCGCGCCGACGCGGCCGGGTGCGCATCCCCGGGTGGCTCTCGCTGCTGCTCGCGAATCCGAAGTCGCGGTTCGGCCTGCTCGTGCTCGCGTTCATGATCGTGGTCGCCGTGATCGCACCGTGGATCTCGGTCAGCAACCCGACCGACTTCAACATCCTCGCGACGCGGCAGGCGCCGTCGTGGCACCACCTCTTCGGCACGACCGACCAGGGCAGCGACATCTTCTCCCAGGTCGTGCTCGGCACACGCCGCTCGCTGATCCTCGGAGCCGCCGCCGCGTTGATCGCAACCGGGCTCGCGGCAACGCTGGGAATCCTCGCGGCGTACTGCGGTGGAATCGTGGACGAGATCGTCAACTTCCTGACGAACGTCTTCCTGGTGATCCCCACGATCCCGCTGCTCGTCGTGATCTCCGGCTACCTGAAGTCGCGCGGGATGACGACCATGATCCTCGTCCTCGGCTTCACGCTGTGGGCGTTCGAGGCACGCATCCTGCGCGGGCAGGCCTTGTCGCTGAGGAACCGCGACTTCGTGCAGGCGGCCAAGGTGGCCGGCGAGTCGACATGGCGCATCGTCTTCGGCGAATTGATGCCGAACATGATCAGCCGCATCGCGGCCGCCTTCGTGCTCGTCTTCTACATCGCTCTGCTCGTCGACGCGGGCCTCGAGTTCCTGGGCCTCGGCGACACGACGCACGTCAGCTGGGGCATGGTCCTCTACTGGGCGCAGACGAACTCGACCGTGCTCCAGGGTGAGTGGTGGCCGTTCCTCTTCCCCGGTCTTGCACTCGTGCTCACGGTCGTCGCGCTCGTCTTCTTGCTCGCCGGGATCGACGAGGTCAGCAACCCCCGCCTGCGCAATCTCAGGCGGTCGAAGTGACGGCTGTGGCACACGAGGCCAAGCAACCGGCAGCGGAGCGCGAAGCGCTCGTCGAGTTGCGCGGCCTGACGGTCGCCTACGGCGATGTCGTGGCGGTCGACGGCATCGACCTGACGATCGGCGCCGGCGAGATCCTCGGGCTCGCGGGTGAATCCGGCTGCGGCAAGACAACCGTCGCGAACACGCTGATGCAGATCCTGCGCCCGCCGGCGCACATCGCGGGCGGCAGCATCCTCTTCCGCGGTGACGACCTGACGGTGCGCAGCTCCGAGCAGCTGCGGCGCTACCGCTGGCAGAACGTCTCGATGGTCTTCCAGAGCGCAATGAACGCGCTCAACCCCGTGATGCGCGTCGGAGACCAGTTCGTCGACATGATGCGCGCGCACGAGCACGTGTCCAAGCGCGCCGCGCTCGACCGTGCGGCCGAGCTCCTCGACCGGGTGGGCATCGACAAGCGCCGCGTCCGCTCCTACCCACATGAGCTTTCCGGCGGGATGCGCCAGCGCGTGATCATCGCGATGGCCCTTGCGCTACATCCGGAGCTCGTGATCATGGACGAGCCGACGACTGCACTCGACGTCGTCGTGCAGCGCGAGATCCTGCAGCAGGTGCGCGACCTGCAGAGCGAGCTCGAGTTCGCAGTGCTGTTCATCACGCACGATCTCTCGTTGCTCTTCGAGGTCGCCGATCGCATTGCGATCATGTACGCGGGCGAGATCGTCGAGGAAGGCCCAGCGGCCCGGCTTCACACCGACGCGCAACACCCCTACACGCTCGGGCTGATTCGCTCGTTCCCGTCGCTGACCGGGCCACTCGAACGGATGACCGGGATCGCAGGCACACCGCCGGATCTCGGGTCGCCACCGGCCGGCTGCCGCTTCCACCCCCGCTGCCCGCACTGCACGAACGAGGAGTCGCCGTTGCACACGCTTCAGACGACCGTGCGCCCGCTCCTGCACGACGTCGCACCCGGGCATCAGGTCGCCTGCCACCTGGTGGAGCAGCGCGGATGACGACGACGCCGATCTATGCGCCGCTCGAAGTCCGCGGCCTGACAAAGCACTTTCCCGCGGGCAACGGGCTGCTCGACCGCAGCCGCGTGCACGCGGTCGACGACGTCAGTTTTGCCCTGCGTCCCGGAACGATCACCGCACTCGTCGGAGAGAGCGGCAGCGGCAAGAGCACCGTTGCACGCCTGCTCGTCCGTCTCCACGACCCGACGCGCGGGAGCATCCTCTTTGAGGGGAACGACGTGACCCACGAACGGCGCAGACGCGACGTGCTCGGGTACCGCTCGCAGGTGCAGATGATCTTCCAGGACCCGTTCGGCTCGCTGAACCCGGTGAAGACCGTCCGGCACCACCTCGCGCGCCCACTCCGGATTCACGGGCCCGCAACGCGCAGCAATGTCGAAGCCCGCGTGCTCGCATTGCTGGAACAGGTCGGGCTCGTCCCGCCGGAGAAGGTCGCGGACAAGTACCCACACGAGCTGTCTGGCGGTCAGCGCCAACGGGTCGCGATCGCGCGCGCACTCGCCGTGCAGCCGACCGTGGTGATCGCCGACGAGCCAACGTCGATGCTCGATGTCTCGATCCGCATCGGGATCCTCAACTTGATGGCCGACCTCAAGCACGACCACGGGCTCGCGTTCCTCTACGTCACACACGACCTTGCGAGCGCGCGCTACGTCGCGGACACCGTGCTCGTGATGTACGCCGGGCAGATCGTGGAGCAGGGGCCCGCCGAGCGCGTGCTGCAGAGCCCGCTCCACCCGTACACGCAACTGCTGCTCGCGTCCGTGCCCGATCCGGCAGTGCCCGTGCGCGAACGCATCGAAGTGCGCAAGGGCGTTGCCTCCGCTGCCGTCGATCCGCCCGCGGGGTGCCGCTTCGTCGCGCGGTGCCCGTTGCGCATCGGCATCTGCTCAGAGATCACTCCCGACCTCATTACCGCGCAACCAGCCCAGAGCGCGCGCTGCCACGTCACTGCTCCCGCACCTGCCATCCGAGAGGAAATCAATGTCCAGCCAACTCACTAAGTCGTTCCCGGCCGAATTCGTCTGGGGTGCAGCGACTGCGTCGTACCAGATCGAGGGTGCGGCAAACGAAGACGGTCG
>DATBDB010000152.1:0-21774 GCA_036270155.1 Gaiellaceae bacterium | reverse complement strand
GTCCGCGCGCACCTGAACCTCGAAGAGGACGCGATCGCCACGTTCCCCAGGGACAAGCCAGTCATCGTTCGTTAGTCGCGTGACGCGTACGCCCGAACGCGTCCGCGACCTGCTGCTCGTCGGCCTCACGTTCTCGTCGGGGGCCGTCGATGCGATCAGCTACTTCGCGCTCGGGAAGATCTTCACGGCGTTCATGACCGGCAACCTCGTCTTCCTGGGGCTCAGCGTGGCAGGGGCGGGAACGTCGGACGCCACCTACGCCGGTGTGTCCCTCGCGATGTTCGTGGCCGGTGTCGTGCTTTCGCAGTTCTTGCTCGAGCCGGTGAGCGGCCCTGCGCTGTGGCCGCGCCGCGTGTCGGTTGCGCTCACCGTCGTGGTCGTCGCGCAGGCGTGCTTCTTAGCGGTCTGGCTGGCGACGTCCGGCCGTCCGTCACACGGCGCCGGTGCCCTGCTTGTCGTGCTCTCGGCGCTCGCGATGGGGATCCAGAGCAATGCCGTGCGATCGCTGGGCGTGAAGGCTGTCTTCACGACCGCCGCAACCGCGACCATCATCGCGCTCGCGGCCGACCTCGTGGCCGGGAAACCTGCTGCGCCCGAGCGGGCCCGACTCACCGGAATCCTGGTCGGTCTGCTCGCGGGAGCCTGCGCCGGGGCGCTGGTGGTCGTTCACGCGCGCAGCTACGCCGCTGTCCTGCCGCTCGTCGTCACCACGCTGGTTCTTGGAGGCGCATCGGTTGCATTCGGGAGGCGCGAGCGCTAGTCGAACTTCACGACATCCAACTTCACGTCGTTGACCGTGAAGTCTTCACCGCTCTTCGTGCAGGTGTTGTCGAGCGCGGCCGAAACCGTGTGTGCGGTCGACGCTGCAGGCTCCATGATCCCCGCGACCGCGATCGGCAACGTGACGGTGGTCGACGGCGGCGTTGTCGGCGCAAGCGCGAACGTCGTCGCTGTCCCGTCGACGTTGATCACGAGGGCGTTGCCGAACGATCCGGTGCATGCGGAGGGTGTCTGCAGCGTCACGCTGCCGACCACGAGGTCGAGATCGCCCGCGGCCTGCGTCCACGAGCCCCCGGTCAGGGGCACACTCGTCGTCGCGCCGTGGGGAGCCGCGACCGAGCCGGTGCTCGCCGCACGGATCTGCACCGCGGCGCTGCCGGCGACCCCAGCCGTTCCGGCCGAGCCTGCAACGAGGGGGCCGGCCGCGCCACGAGGGGCGACGGGCTCGGTCGTGCCGCGAGGGCCGGCCGGACCTGCCACGCGGATCGTCTGGGGTTTATGTACTGCCTTGGTGTTCGGCCTCGGCGGAGGCTTGGCGGCATAGGCCGCAGCGGCATACACGCTGCCGGCGAGGACGAGCACGAGCGAAACCATTGCCGAAACCGTGGCGACGGGATTCCCGCGCAGACGCGTGCGGAGCTGGTCGGTCATGTGACTCCTTCCGAGACCTGGGCGGCGTTCATCTTCCGGCGGCGGCCGCTCGTCCGGGCCTGGTCCGGCGGCCGGTCTCACCTGGCCGGCCGGTCGCACAGGGGGAACCGCCCCAACGAACAGGCGTCCGGGTGCCGGCCTTCGCGTAGCTTCGGTCGTTGTGGTCAAGGCGAGCTCCTTGAGCTGGACCGCTGCGAATCTGGTGCCGAACACGTTGCTCCGCTGGTATCGCAGGCTTCCCTTTGCAGCGGGCAGGAACCTGCGAACTGCGGCGCCGACCCTTGACGAGGCGAAGGTTGCGGACGACCGCTCGAGGCGATTCGGGAGTGCGGAGCGCCTGGAACCTTTGGCGATGCACGCCGAGGAAGTGGACCATGGCCACGGCGAGGAGCACGCCGTCAACGCGTGGCGCGCAGAGCAACTCCGGCGCCTCGGCCTTTCGCCGACGCTCGCCGAGGTCTTCGCTGGGCTCGTCGACTGGCACCAGATCTCCAAGCTGGTCGAGCGTGGGTGCTCGGCTCAGCTCGCACTCGAGATCGTGCGCTGAGATGACCGACGTTGGATGGCACCCATGAGCACGGCGCAGGCGGTCGAGCCTGCACGTCGCGGGCGGCCTCGCAGCGAGCGGGCTCACAAGGCGATCCTCGAGGCGGCAGGGGAGCTCCTGTTGCAGTCGGGTCTCGACGCGGTCGGCATGGACGCGATCGCGATGCGTGCCGGCGTCAGCAAGGCGACGATCTACCGCTGGTGGCCGACAAAGGAGTCGCTTGCGCTCGACGCCATCTATCACGAGTGGACGGCCGCGCACCCGGAGAGTGCGGGCAGTGGGTCATTGCGCGTGGATCTGTACTCGCTGCTCCGCCCCTGGGTCAGGCTGCTCAACGACCGGCCGTACGGACGCGTGGTCGCGGCGATTCTCGCCAAGGTGCAGATAGATGACCGATTCGCCGAGGAGTACCGCACGCGGTTCATCGATCGTCGCCGGCAACGCGCTCGCGAGATCATGCAGCGCGCGATCGAGTCGGGAGAGATCGGAGCCGGCACAAACGTCGAGCTCGCGTTGGACCTGCTCTACGGCCCGGTCTACCACCGGCTGCTTCACGGTCACGCGCCGCTCGACGAGCCTTTCGTCCGCGGCGTGGTCGACACGGTCGTCTACGGCCTGACCTCCGCTGATGCGTTCGCGGCTGCGCGGGACGTTCGGCCGATGACGGTCGACGAGGTGCTCGAGCTGCAACGCCAAGGAGCCACGGTGGTGGATACCCGCGACCCGTTCGCCTTCGGCCGCGCCCATCTGGTGGGCGCCGTCAACGTCGGGTTGGCCAGTAACAGCTACGCGACCTGGTGCGGAACGCTGCTCGAGCGCGAGGGCTCGGTCGTGGTCGTCGCGGACCCCGGGTGCGAGCAAGAAGCGGCCGCGCTGCTCGAGTTGGTCGGCATCACGGTCGAGGGGTTCCTCGACGGTGGCGCGCGGGCGATCGCTTTGCGGCCCGACCGCGCTGCAGCCATCGGACGGATCACCGCACCGGTACTCGCCGCCCAACTCGCATCGCGCGAGCCGCCGCTCGTTCTCGACGTGAGGACGGAGCAGGAGTGGCGCAGTCGTCACATCGGCGCGAGCGTCCACATCCCACTTGCGCTGCTCACGGACCGTCTCGACCGCCTGCCGAGTGGCCGCCGGCTCGTGGTGCACTGCGCCGAGGGATACCGGTCGGCGATCGCGGCGAGCCTTCTGCACCGTGAGGGCTTCGCCGTCTTGGATCTCACGGGCGGGATCGCGGCGTGGCAGGCGTCCGGCCTCGAAACGGTTGGCACCTCGGCGGGCTGAGCCGCTACGGCTAGCGGTAAGTCGAGTTTCCGGGCAGTCGGCACCCGATATTGGTCACTGGCGGTGAGGACGCGGGAGGCGTCGTTCGCCATCCTGACCAGAGATGCGGTTCTCGGTCCGCAGATCTCGATGTTGTCGTCAAGGAGGCAGAGCGAAATCGTGCGCGTTCTCGGCATCAGCGGCAGCCTCAGGGCTGATTCCTACAACTCGCAGCTCCTGCACGCCGCCCGCGAGTTTCTCCCGAACGAGGTCGAGCTCGAGGTGTTCGACGGGCTCCGCGAGCTGCCGGCCTACGACCAGGACCTGGACAACGACGGCGTCTCAGCCCCCGTGCAAGCCCTGCGGGAGGCGATCGGCGCGGCCGACGTGCTGCTGATCGCGACGCCGGAGTACAACGGCTCGATCCCCGGCCTCCTGAAGAACGCGATCGACTGGGCATCACGACCGCGCGGTTCTGCCTCGCTGGCCGACAAGCCGGTCGCGGTGATCGGCGCGACCACAGGCTCCTTCGGCGGCGTCTGGGCCCAGGCCGACACGCGCAAGGTGCTTGGCATCGCAGGCGCTCGTGTCATCGAATGCGACCTCGCGGTCCCACACGCGCCGGAGTGCTTCGTCGACGGCGGGCTCATCCACCTGGAAATCCGCGCCCAACTCGGCGAGCTGATGCGGCGGCTGTCCCAGTTCGACATCGCCGACGCTGCTTAGCGAACGACGATTAGTTGCGCTTGCGCGTGACGATCAGCAGGTACTCGATCTCGTAGATCGCCGGACCGTCCGGGCCGCCGTGGTTCCAGCGCGTCGCCGCCTCCGCCAGTTCGAGATCCAGGGCCGCGACGCGGGCGGGCTTGTCGGCGAGCTGTTCGTAGAGCCCCACGAAGAGCGGGTGGTTCGCCTTCATGAAGAGACCGAGGTCGACCGGATCGGTAAAACGCTCGATCAAGAGTTTCTTGCGCGTGATGTCGAGCGACTCCACCTGGTCGCCGAAGAGCGCGCGAACGTGGCTCTCGTCGCCCCAGAGGAGCGGCGACAGCGCGTCGGAGGACGCGGGCGGCGAGTACCGCTCGATGATCTCGAACCAGTCGCCCGCCAAGCCGGCGGGGACGATCGAGGTCATCCCGATCGTTCCGCCCGTCCGGCAAACCCGTACCAGCTGATCTGCCACTGTCTGATGACGCGGAGCGAAGATCGCGCCGACCGATGATGTGACGACGTCGAATTCGCCGTCGCTGAACGGAAGCGCCTCGGCGTCCGCCTCGACCCACTCGAGCTTCACTCCGTGGGCGCGCGCCTCGTGGCGGCCCGCCTCGAAGTTCTCCGGCGTGAGATCGGACGCGACGACCTGCGCGCCCTTCTCGGCTGCGCGGATGGCCACGTTGCCGGTTCCCGCGCCGACGTCGAGCACGTGCTGACCCGAGTAGATCCCGCACGCCTCGACGAGCTCGCGCCCGAACTCCCACAGCAGGTCGGTCGCGACCCGGTGGTAGTCGCCGAGCGCCCAGAGCTCGCGCTGGCGCGCTTTCAGCTTGCGGTCTTCGTCTGCCGTGTGTGTTTGCAGGGTCGCCGGGATCCCCTCCCCTCTTTTCGGCGTGAAGTGACAACGAAACTTCTTTCATGCTGCGCCGAGGCGGGGGGCGAACCGACTGTCCACTCGTCTCGTTCGACCTGACCACGACGGACAGCGGCAGCAGCCGCCGACCGTCCGATCTGATGCGAAGCCAGGCGGCCGCGATGGGCGGCGTGGCTTTCACGATCGACCTGGACCCGCGTTGGGTGAGGAAGCTGATCGCCGCGGGGAAAGCCGACGAGGCGAACGCGTACGCCGAGCACCTGATCGATCAGGCCGCGTTCGTGCTGCAAACCCAGGACGTCTCCGTCCTCTTCTCCACGCCGCCGCTGCTCGAGCGCCTGGCTCGGCGCGACGACCTCGTTGAACTGGTGCGCGAGAAGGTCCAGCTGATCGGGTGGGGTGGTGCTCACATTCCTGATGCGGACCAAGGCTGTCATCCGAGACTGAGTGCGGCACCCAGGGCAGCCCCAACGGGTCGCTCGGACAGTAGGGCAGGCCTGCCGCGCCGCCGATGATCGGTGGCTAGAGCGACACCGAACGCCCGCTTAGGACGCTGTCCGAGGCGGCAATGAGAGGAGTGACGGAATGCTTCCATCGAAACGATCTGTCGCGGCGGTGACTGCCGTCCTGAGCGCGCTGGCGCTGGCAGCGCCGATCGCGGGAGCGGGCGCGGCGACGCCGACGGCCCCCGGCCCGGGATTCTCCCTCTCGGCGTTCCTCTCCCAGTTGGGGTTGGTTGGATTGCCGCCGTCCGTCGACTTCGCGCCGATCCCGGGGACGACGTTCAGCAAGGGGCCGACGGTCGTCGATGCCGTGTTTAACGGTGCAACCGTCGTCCAGGTTGACAATGGTACGGCACTGAACTCGGTCATCGGCTCGCCCTGAGGCCGGCGGGCCATCCGTCACTCGACGGGCAACCGAGCGCGACTCGCCATTACCACTGGAGGTTCGTGAATGGCTACCGAAAGGCCCACCCAAACGAGAGAGGGCGTCACTCTTGATCAGGCGCTCCATGTCATCGCGAGTGCCCGGCGAGGAGCAGAAGCGATTGGCGTTCCGATGAACATCGCGGTCGTCGACGACGGAAACAACCTCGTCGCGTTTCAGCGGATGGATGGAGCGTGGCTCGGAAGCATCGACATCGCGCAGGGAAAGGCGTACACCGCGCGGGCGTTCAACATGTCGACCAAAGACCTCGCTCCGCTCTGCTTGCCCGGTGAGCCGCTCTTCGGAATTCACGCCAGCAACCAGGGACGGTTGATCATCTTCGCCGGCGGCATTCCTCTCGAGCGAGGGGGAGAGGTGGTCGGCGCGATCGGCGTGAGCGGAGGTTCAATCGACCAGGACCAGGCCGTTGCAGAGGCAGGTGCGGGAGCGTTCGAAGCAGACTGAGGGCGGAGAAGGAGAGGATGGAACGTGCAAGCCGTCGTCTACAGAGAGCCGTTCAGCGTCGCCGTCGAGCAGGTCGAAGATCCCCGGATCGAGCACCCGAACGATGTCATCGTCAGGATCACGTCGGCGGCGATCTGCGGCTCGGATCTTCATATGTACGAAGGCCGGACCGCGGCCGAGCCGGGCATCGTCTTCGGCCACGAGAACCTCGGCATCGTTCAGGAGGTCGGCGAGGGCGTGGTGTCCATCAGGGAGGGCGACCGGGTGGTCATGCCCTTCAACGTCGCGTGCGGCTTCTGCAAGAACTGCGTCGCCGGCTACACGGGTTTCTGCCTCACCGTCAATCCCGGTTTCGCCGGAGGGGCGTACGGCTACGTGGCGATGGGCCCGTACAGGGGCGGCCAGGCCGAGTACCTGCGCGTGCCCTATGCCGACTTCAACTGCCTGAAGCTGCCGCACGGGACCGAGCACGAGAGCGACTTCATCATGCTCGCCGACATCTTCCCCACCGGCTACCACGCCTGCGAGCTCGCCGATGTCGCGCCGGGCGAGACCGTCGCCGTGTTCGGCGGCGGCCCCGTCGGGTTGATGGCCGCGTACTCCGCACTGATCCGGGGTGCGTCGCGCGTCTTCGTCGTCGACCGCGTCCCCGAGCGATTGTCGAAGGCCGAGCAGATCGGCGCGATTGCGATCAACTTCGAGCAGGACGATCCGGTCGACCAGATCAAGGAGCAGACGGACGGTGAGGGCGCCGACAAGGGCGTCGACGCGGTCGGCTACCAAGCGGTCGCTCACAAAGGTGACGGCGAGGCGCCCGCGGGCGTTCTCAACTCGCTGATCCAAGCCGTCCGTGCGACCGGACGGCTGGGCATCCCGGGCCTCTACGTCCCCTCCGATCCGGGTGGGCCAGACGAGCATGCGAGGCAGGGCATGCTGCTCGTGGCGATCGGCAAGGCCTTCGAGAAGGGCCTGTCCTTCGGCACCGGGCAGTGCAACGTCAAGCACTACAACCGCCAGCTGCGCGACCTGATTCTCGCCGGCCGCGCCCAGCCGAGTTTCGTCGTGTCGAACGAGCTGCCGCTCGCGCAGGCGCCGCAGGCCTACGAGAAGTTCGACCAGCGTGCAGACGGCTACACCAAAGTGATTCTGCACCCCCGGAGCTAAGGAAACGAATGCGAGAGGCCGGCATCAGTGCCGGCCTCTCGCGTTGAATCGGTTGAAAACCTGGTCGGCGGCGAGGTGCCGGTCAGGGCTAGCCGAGCGGGCCGGCGGGGCCGAGCGGGCCGGTAGGCCCGAGGTTCCAGGCGCCGAAGCCGGTCGGCAGGTTGGCGTTGGTGCCGAGAGGGCCGTCGGCGCCGAGAGGCCCGAGCGGGCCGGTGGGGCCGTAGTTCATGATCGTCGGGAACTGAATCAGCCCGCCGACGATGGGGCCGGAGGTCGGAACGGTGGGGAGTGTGGCGAGGGCGGTTGCGCCCGCCTGCAAGCCGGAGATGGCTGCGGTCGCTCCGGCGTTCCACCCGTTCAGCGCCGCCGTCGCCCCGACCTGCTCGGCGGCGGTCGCCGGGGTCAACGGGTTGACTGCGGCGCCCGCAACGGCCGGTCCGGCCAGGGCACATGCGCTGAGGACGGCTGCCGCCGCCGGAAAGAACTTGCGTGGTGACATAAAGCTGCTCCTTCTGCTTTTAGAAGGTCGGACAGGCTGCCGACCGTTGATTTCGCCACCGAGCTGTCGATGGGCGTATTTCGAAACGAAACCGATGGTTTCCATATGAAGTTGTCGCAGAGCAGGCCCTCCACCGGCCCTGTCCGAGCGGCACAGTTTCAGCCGTCCAGACGGGCGTGACGTGCTGCCGGCGAGCCGGTCAACCGAGCCGGTTCGGCGCTCGCGCTCGTGCTGCGAACGCCGTCTACTGGCTAGCCCCCAGTTCAACTTGGTGGTTCGCCGGGATGCCTGCGCAGCGGCCGATCGCTAGAACCGTGTGAGGACGGATCGGGGGATGGTCACGAGCGCACGGGTCATGCGACGGCGTAGATCGCTTGCGCCGATGGGGGCGCTTCTGCTTTTGGCGGCCATCTTCGGCGTCGGCGCCGTCAAGTCCAACAAAGCGTCCGGCGCGTCATCCGCGTTCGTGATCAACATGCCTGTCGGCCCGGCCACGCTGGACCCAGCGGAGGAATGCGGCTTCACCGACCTCACGATCACCGAAGCCGTGTACCCGAGGTTGACGCAGTACGGATCGAGACCAGGGCCGAACGGCACCACGCAGGTCGACGCGGGTCACATCGTCCCGTACCTCGCAAAGTCGTGGGACATCACGAGGGGAGGGCTTGTGTACACGTTCCACCTTCGCAGTGGCGTCAAGTTCCTGACCGGCAAGCCCGTCGACGCGAACGCCGTCAAGTACTCGTTCGAGCGATCGATCAAGATGGCAGCCTGCGGCGCGTACTTCATCTACGACGGTATCTACACACCGCCGCTGATCAAGAAGATCGAGGCGCTCAACCCGACGACTGTCAGGATCACGCTCAACCAGCCCGACGCGAACGTGCTTCAGGACTGGGCGCAGCCGGCCGCCTCTGTCGTCGACGCGAGCGTCGTCGACGAACACGGCGGCGTGAAGAAAGGCAAGGTCAACACGTGGATGTCCGGCCACGTCGCAGGCGTCGGCCCGTACACCTTGCAGTCCTACGAGCCGAACAAGCAGGCGGTGCTCGTCGCGACGCCCGGCTTCTTCAAGCAGCCGAAGGCGAAAAAGGTGATCGTCAACTTCATCTCGTCGGACCCGACGCTCGTGCTCCAGGCGCGGAATGGCTCAGCGGACGTGACGCTCGGACTCTCGAAACAGTCGGCGCATAGCCTGACGAGCAACTCGAGCCTGAACGTGATCGCGAACAACACGCCGTCGGCCGAGCAGATCGGGCTGCCGAACGACAAGGCACCGTTCGACAACGTCAAGTTTCGCGAGGCAATGACGCATGCAGTGCCGTACCAGCAGATCCTGCAGAAGGTCGCCTACGGCTACGGCACGCTCTACTACGGCGCCTACCCGCCGGCGATGCCCGAGTTCAGGGCGAGCCTGGAGTCGCCGCGCTCGTTCGACCTCAACAAGGCGAAGGCGCTGGTCGCCCAGTCGGGAGTGCAGACGCCGGTCGACGTGACGATGGACATCCAGGCCGGCAACTCGATCGACGAACAGGTGGCGACGATCGTCCAGGGCATCTGGCAGCAGGTCGGCGTCCACTTGACGATCAACAAGTTGTCGCCGAGCGACTACATCAACAAGCTCGAGCAGCACAAGTCGCACTCGTACGTGCGCCTCGACGGTCCGGGTGTGATCGAGGCGGGCTACTTCCTCGGCTACGACCTGAAATGTGGGATCGGGTTCAACCTCAGTTCGATCTGCATCAAGAAGGCCGACACGCTGCTGGGCAAGGGGCGCAAGACGTTCAACCAGGCGAAGCGCCAGCAGATCTGGAACCAGATCAACGTCCTCTGGAAGGCGGACTCGCCGAAGATCCCGGTCTATGGCGACAAGTACGTCTCGGTCCTCAACAAGCGTGTGAAGCACTACTTCTACTCGCACGAGGTCGACTTCGCGACGTGGTCCAAGTAGGAGACGCGAGTAATGGCCACCCGCATCGGCGTCGACGTCGGCGGCACGTTCACCGATCTCATCTTCTACGACGACCACTCGGGCGAGATTCGCGTCGGCAAGCAGCCGACCACACCATCCGCGCCCGAGGAGGGTGTGCTGGCCGCGATCACCTCCGCGGTTCCCGAAGGACGAGTGGGCGCGGCCGAATACTTCCTCCACGGCACGACGGTCGGGCTCAACTCGCTGCTGACTCGCACCGGCGCCGTTGTCGGGCTGCTCGCGACGCGCGGCTTCCGCGACATCCTCGAGGTGCGCCGTGGCGACCGCGACGATCCTTACGACCTCTTCTGGACGCACCCGCCGCCGCTCGTGCCGCGGCGTCTGCGCGTCCCGGTCACCGAGCGGATGTTCTTCGACGGGCGCGTGCACACGACGATCGACGTGGAAGACGTCCGTGCGGCGGTTCCCGTTTTCCAGGCTGAGGGGGTGACGAGCGTGGCCATCGCGTTCCTCCACTCGTACGCGAATCCTGCGCATGAGCTCGCCGCGGCAAAGGCGTTGCGGGAAGCCGGCTTTGAGGGCGCGGTCTCGCTCTCCCATGAGGTCTCGGGCGAGTACCGCGAGTACGAGCGGACGACGACGACGGTGATCGACGCGTACGTACGGCCGCGGATGTCGGTCTATCTGCGCGCGCTCGACGAACAGCTGACGCGGGGCGGTTTCACCGGCGACGTGCTCGTGACGCGGTCCGGCGGCGGCGCGATGACCTTTCGAGAGGCGGAGCAGCGGCCCTTCGAGACGATCCTCTCCGGGCCGGTCGCCGGAGCCGAAGGTGCCGCCGAGCTAGCGCGAACGCTCGACCTCGGCAACGTGATCACCGCTGATGTCGGCGGGACGAGCTTCGACACCTGCCTCATCACCGATGGACGTCCGCAGGTGATGTACGAGGGCAGGATCGTCGGCCTGCCCGTACAGACGCCCTGGGTGGACGTCCGCTCGATCGGTGCCGGCGGGGGCTCGCTTGCGTGGGTCGACGTCGGGGGACTCCTTCGCGTCGGTCCGGGCAGCGCAGGCGCCGATCCAGGCCCCGCCTGCTACGGGCGCGGTGGCACGCACCCGACCGTCACGGACGCCGCGTTGTTGCTCGGGATGCTCGGCGAGGGCCTCCTCGCGAGCGGGATTCGGCTCGGCCGGGAGGCGGCGCGCACCGCGATGACGCCGCTGGCCGGGCAGCTCGGCTTCGAGATCGAGGACGTCGCGCGCGGGATCATCACGATCGCCGCCGCGAACATGGCGAACGCGATCCGCGAGATCACGGTCGAGCAGGGGCAGGACCCGCGACGCGCGACGCTCGTGGCGTTCGGCGGCGCCGGGCCGCTCTTTGGGACGCTGCTCGCGCGGGAGCTCGAGCTGCAGCGGATTGTCGTCCCGCCGTATGCCGGGAGCTTCTCCGCATGGGGGCTCCTCGGGCCGGACCTCACGCGCAGCGTGGCGCGAACTCGGATCATGAAGCTGGTGAGCGGCACCGTCGACGACGCGAACGAGGTGGTCGCGGGGTTGTTCGAAAGCGTCGCCGCGCGTACGGCGCACACGAACGGCACAGCGGGCATCGTGCGCGAGGTCGCGGCCGACCTGCGCTACGTGGGCCAGGAGCACACGATCACGATCGCGCTCGCGTCCAACGAGGACGGTCGCATCACGGCGGCGCCCGCCGACATCCGCGCCGCGTTCACCCGGGAGTACGCGAAGACGTTCGGGCACGAGATGGACGAGGAGGTCGAGATCGTCTCGCTTCGGGCGACGGTGCGCGCCTCGCTCCCCCGCCGTGCATCCGAGCATCCGCATGTGTCGTCGCCCAGCGATGCGCGCGGCGCGTCGATGAGCGATGCCTACTCGTTCACGCTCGGCGAGTGGACGCACTTCAGGATCCTGCAGCGCGATCGGCTCGAGCCCGGGACGACAGTCGTCGGTCCCACCATGATCTTCGAGGAGACCGCGACGACGTACCTCGACGCCGGCTTCGTGGCCACGGTGGACGGCACGAACGCGCTCTTCATCACGGACAACCGGGAGGCGCGCTGATGCAGACCGCCGAGGCGATCGTCTACCGCGCCGGCCAGGGCACGTCGACCGGCGCCGTCGACGCCGACCCGATCACGACCGAGGTGATCCGCCATGGGCTCAACTCCGCGGCGAACCAGATGAAACGCGCGCTGATCCGCACGGCGTTCTCGCCGATCATCTACGAGGTGCTCGATTTCGCTGTCGCGATCTACGACAGGGAGATCCGGCTTCTCGCGCAGGCGCCGAGCCTGCCGCTCTTCATGGGCACGATGAATTTCTGCGTCCAGGCTGCGGTCGAGGCAGTGGGCGGCGTCGATGCGCTCGAGCGGGGCGACATCGTCCTCTACAACAATCCGTACGGCACCGGTTCGCATCCGCAGGATGCGGCGGTCGTGCTGCCGATCTTCCATCGAGACGAGGAGTTGATCGGCTACGCGACGATCAAGGGCCACTGGCTCGACATCGGCGGCAAGGAGCCCTACTCCACCGACACCGTCGATGTCTTCCAAGAGGGGACGATCTTCCCCGGCGTCAAGCTCTACTCGCGCGGCGAGCTCGTGCGTGACATCTACCGGATGGCGGTGGCGAACTCGCGTGTGCCCAAGATGGTCGCCGGTGACATCAACGCCGAGGTCGTAGGGGTGCGCACCGGTGCGGCCGCGATGCTCCGGCTCGTCGAGCGCTACGGCCTCGACACCTTCCGGACGTCGGTCGAGCGAATGTTCGACCACGGCGAATCGATCGTCCGCAGCTACTTCGAGAAGCTCCCTGACGGCCGATACGTCGGCGAGGGGCTGATGGACAACGACGGGATCACCGACGAGCCGGTGCCGTTCGAGGTCGCGCTCGAGGTGGACGGCTCGACGGTTCGGCTCGACTACTCGAATGCGCCCGACGCCCGGCCGGGCCCGGTCAACTGCCCGATCGCATCGACCGTCTCGGCGAGTCGCGTCGCGATCTCGATGCTCGCCGGCGGTGGCGAGTCGCCGAACGAAGGTCACTTCCGGCCGATCGAGGTCGTCGCGCGGCCGGGGTCGATGTTCCATCCCACCGCGCCCTCGCCGTGCTTCCTCTACGGCTGGCCGGCGCTGCAGGCGATCGAGGTGATCTACGACGCCCTCTCCAAGGCGCTGCCGGCCGCGGTCCCCGCGTGCAGCGGCGGCGACATCTGCGCGCTCGTCTGGTGGGGCGTGCACGCGGACACCGGAGAGCCCTGGGCTGACGGGTCGCCCCATCCGGTCGGGCAGGGAGCGAGCGTTCATGGTGACGGCGCGAACAGCCTCATTCATCACGCCGAAGCGGCAACACGCTTCTCCCCGACCGAGGTGTGGGAGTCGAAGAACCCGTGGCTGCTCGAGAAGGTTGAGCTCGCGCCCGACTCCGGCGGCGCCGGCCGGCATCGTGGCGGCCTTGGCGTCGACCTCTTCTTCCAGGCGCTGGAGGAGATGTGGGTGACGTCCGCGGTCGAACGGACGAAGACTGCCCCGTGGGGGCTCGAGGGCGGCCTCGCCGCGCGGGCGAACAACGCGGCGCTGCGGATGCCCGACGGCTCGCGCACGTACTTCGGGAAGGCGACACGGCTGCATGTGTCGAAGGGCGCGACGATCGAGCTCTTGAACGGCGGCGGGGGCGGCTACGGGCCGCCTTCGGAGCGCGATCCGAGCGCCGTGCGCGACGACATCCGCGAGGGCTACTTCACCGAGGAGTTCTCGCGCCGCCACTATCCGCAGGCGTTCAGGGAGTAGCGGGGGACGATGTGGCGTCTCCGGTCGCGTTCGCGGAGGGCCCCGAGAGGGGACCGCGCGTGCGCGCGGCCGGCCGCGGCGTGCAACGCGTGCTCTCCTTTGTGGCGCACGACTCGGCGCTCGCCGCCGCGGTCGCCGCGCTCGGCCTGCTCGTGTTCCTCGCAGTCCTCGGTCCGCTCATCTGGACGAAGAATGCGACGGCGGTCGACGTAGGCGCATCGCTGCTGCCGCCGTCGCGGGCTCATCCGATGGGGACCGACTCGATCGGCCGCGACGTCTTCGCGCGCTTCAACGAGGGCGCGCGGATCTCGCTCGCAGTCGGAGTCGCCGTCGTCGTCGTCGGGGCCATCCTCGGTGGAGTCGCCGGCGTCGTCGCCGGCGCGAGCTCCGGCTGGGTCGACGCGACGCTGATGCGGATCATGGACGCGATCCTTGCGTTCCCGCCACTCATCCTTGCGATGGCCGTCACCGTCGGCCTCGGCGCCGGGCTGGAGACCGCGGCGCTCGGCATCATGCTCACCTCGCTGCCCTACTACGCACGACTCCTCCGCAGCGAGGTGCTGCGGATCAGATCGCTGCCGTTCATTGAGGCCGCGCACGCGCTCGGTGCGGGCCAGACGCGGATCATGGCGCGCCACATCGTCCCGCACGTCGTGTCGACGCTGCTGATCCAGGCGGCCGCCGTGTTCGGTTACGCGATCCTGACGCTCGCTGCACTCGGTTTCGTCGGGCTCGGCGCGCAGGTGCCGACGCCGGAGTGGGGGACGATGATCACCGACGGCTTCCAGTACTTCCTCACCGGCCAGTGGTGGATCGGCGTCTTCCCCGGGCTCGGCGTATTGCTTGCCGTCACCGCGGCGAGCGTCATCGCCGACCGCACGCGCGACATCCTCGACCCGCGCGGCAGCTACGCCCATGTCTAGGAGGCGTATGTCTAGGAGGGCATCGCGCCGGTGACCAGGAGAATCGCCGGCCAGCTCGTCGGGGGCCTGATCTCGATCGTGGGCGCGTCGCTCATCGCCTTCCTCTTCATGCGCGTGCTCCCGGGGAACCCGGCGCGGCTGATCGTCGGGCCGCTGGCGAGCGAGGAGGCGATCAACCAGCAGGAGAAGGCGCTGGGCCTCGACCAACCGCTCTGGGTGCAGTACTGGCGTTACATCAAGGGCATCGTCACCGGGGACTGGGGCTTCGCGTACTCGGCGGGGGAGACGGTGCGGCACGAGATCTTTGCGCGGCTCCCGGCGAGCATGGAGCTCGGCTTGTACGCGTTCCTGTTCGCGTTCGTGTTCGCGGTCGTGCTCGCCGTTCTCTCGACCTACCGCCACCGCCCGTGGCTGGACGGCAGCGTCCGCACCGCCTCGTTCCTCGGCCTCGGCACGCCGCCCTTCTGGTTCGGGCTCATCGCGCTCCTGCTGTTCTCGCAGGTCTGGCAGATCTTTCCCGGTCCCGACGGTCGGCTCGGGCCAAATACGACTCCGCCGCCGACGGTCACGCACTTCTACACGTTCGATGCCCTGATCGCGGGCCAGTGGGGGACAGCGTGGGACGCCCTCCGTCACATCGCCCTGCCGGCGATCACGCTTGGGCTCGCGCCATGGGCGTTTCTCGTGCGGCTGCTGCGGGCGAACCTGCTCGACATCTCGCGCGAGAACTTCCTCGTCGTCGTGCGGAGCAAGGGCCTCGGACGCCGGCCCGCATTCCAGAAGCACGCTCTGCCGAATGCGTTCCTGCCGACACTCACTGCCGCCGGGCTCCTGCTCGCGCAGCTCCTCGCAGGTTCGGTGCTCGTCGAGACGGTGTTCAACTGGCCCGGTGTCGGCGGCCTGATCGTCGACTCGATCCTGCGCCAGGACTTCGCGGTCGTCCAGACGTTCGTCCTCCTGAGCGCGATTCTCTACGTGTTCGTCAACGTGATGGTCGAGGTCCTGTACGGGGTGGTCGATCCCCGCGTTCGCGTACCGATGGCGAAATGACGGGTGCAGCGCGCGACCTCGTGCTGGAGGTGCGCGACCTCGAGACGAACTACTACACGCACGATGGAGTCGTGAAGGCGGTGCGCAAGGTGTCGTTCGAGATCGAGCGAGGCCAGCGCGTCGGCGTCGTGGGGGAGTCGGGCTCGGGCAAGTCGGCGCTCGCGCTGTCGATCGTCGGGCTGATCGAGCCGCCCGGCCGCGTCGTCGGCGGCTCCGTCGTCCTCAACGGGCGCGACATCGCAACGTTCTCGGATCGGCAGCTCCAGCAGGTGCGCGGCCGCGAGATCTCTCTCGTGTTCCAGGATCCGATGACGGCGCTCGACCCGGTGAAGACGATCGGCGCGCAGATCGCGGAGGCGATCCTCAGGCACCGGCCGATTGGCAAGCGCGCCGCTCGCCGCAACGCTGTCGACCTGCTGCGGGATGTCGAGGTGCCGCACGCCAACCGGCGCCTCGACGACTACCCACACCAGTACTCGGGCGGCATGCGCCAGCGCGTGCTGATCGCGATCGCGCTCGCGAACGAACCGGACCTCGTGATCGCGGATGAGCCCACGACAGCGCTCGACGTGACGACGCAGGCACAAGTGCTCGACGTCCTCGAGCGGCTCGTGGCCGAGCGCAAGGCGGCGGTGATGCTCATCACGCACAACCTCGGCGTTGTTGCGGAGTTCTGCGATCGCGTCTTCGTCATGTACGCCGGCCGGTTGGTCGAGCGAGCGTACGCGGACGATCTCTTCGCCCGCCAGGCCCACCCCTATAGCGAGGCGCTGCTCAGCTCCGTGCTGCGGCCGGACCGGTTGCGGCGCGGTCCGCTGCCCACGATCCCTGGCGTCCCGCCGAGCCTTGTGCACCTTCCGCCCGGCTGCCCGTTCGAGCCGCGCTGCCCGGTTGGACGAGGGCTCGACGTCTGTCGCACACAGGTGCCGCCGCCGGTAGCCGTCGGAGACCCGGCCGATCCGGGCGTCGCAGAGTGTCACTTCGCCGAGGAGCGTTGGAGCGGAGCCGTCCCGAGTCACGCCTCGGAAGGCGGCACATGACGGCCGCGACCGACGCGGCCGCGTTCCCGCCCGGAATCCGCGGCGGCCCCGACGAGGCGCTGCTCTGGGTGGCCAAGCTCGAGAAAACGTTCCGGCTCGGCACCGTGCGCGGCCACGACGGGCCGGAGGTGATCCGTGCGGTCGACTCCGTCTCCTTCGACGTCCGACAGGGCGAGACGTTCGGCCTCGTGGGCGAGTCCGGCTGCGGCAAGTCGACGCTGGCGCGCTGCATCCTGCGGCTTGTCCAGCCGACCGGCGGCCGCGTACTGCTCGAGGGAACCGATGTCCTCACGCTCAGCCGCGCCGAAATGCGGCGCGTCCGGCGCAAGATGCAGATCGTGTTCCAGGATCCCTACGCATCGCTCGACCCGCGCATGTCAGCGCTCGGGATCGTGGAGGAACCGCTCGTCATCCACGGGATCGGCAGTCGCGACGACCGCCGGGAGCGCGCGTCGGAGATGCTCGAGCTGGTCGGTATCACGCCGACGCAAATGCGTCGCAAGCCGCACGAGTTCTCGGGTGGTCAACGCCAGCGGATCGGCGTCGCACGAGCGCTCGTCCTGCACCCGGAGCTCGTGATTCTCGACGAGCCCATTTCGGCGCTCGACGTCTCGATCCAGGCGCAGGTCCTGAACCTGCTTCGGCGCCTGCAGGAGCAACTGCACCTGACGTACCTCTTCATCATCCACGACCTCGTCGTGGCCGAGTACTTCTGCGACCGCGTGGCGGTGCTCTACCTGGGCGCGGTCGTGGAGCTTGCCGATCGCGAGACGCTCTTCCGCCGGCCGCTGCACCCCTACACCGTGTCGCTCCTATCCGCTGTGCCGATCCCCGAGCCGGCGAGCGAGCGACGGCGGAAGCGGATCGTCCTCCGCGGCGAGCCGGCGCCGGTTTCGGCCGAGCCGAGCGGCTGCCGGTTCGAGCCACGTTGTCCGGTCGGCCGGGGCAGGGACATCTGCCGGCGGCAGGAGCCTCCACTCGTCGAGCATGCCCCGCGCCAGTGGGCCGCCTGCCACTTTCCCGGCGAGCTTGCGGCGTTGCGTGTCGACCGCGACCCGGTGGCTTGAGCCCTCGAGATCAGCCAACGTGGCTTTTGGCGACCTCCGGCTCGAGCGGCAGCTCGACGAAGATCTGGGTTCCCTCTCCGGGCCGGCTCCGGACGCGGATCGAGCCACCAAGCGCCTCGACGCGGTCGGTCAGACCGACGAGGCCGGAACCGTGACCGGGATCGGCTCCGCCGACGCCGTCGTCGCGAATCGACAGCATCAGCGTGCCGTTTCGTGGAGCAAGCGAGACGTCGATGCGTGATGCCTGCGCATGCTTCGCGGCGTTGGCAAGCGCTTCCGATGTGACGTAGTAGGCCGCGACCTCGATCGCTGCGGGCAGGCGCGTCTCCGCTGTGACGTCGAGCTTGACCCGAATCGCCGAGCGGCGCGCAAGCGTTCGCAGCGCCGGGCCGAGACCGCCCTGGGACAGGATCGCGGGGTGGATCCCGCGCGACAGCTCCTGCAGCTCCATCACTGCATCGCCCAGCCCGGTTGCGATGTGGGACAGCTCGGGCCGAACGGGGCTGTCCGGCGGGAGATCGGCCTCGACGGCGCGCACCGCCAGGCCAAGCGAGACCAGTCGTTGTTGCGTGCCGTCGTGGAGGTCTCGCTCGATCCGGCCACGGGCCTCGTCCGATGCAGCGACGATCCGCCTGCGCGAGGCGGCGAGCTCGGCCTTGCTCTCCGCATTCGCGATCGCAGTCGCGACGAGCTCCGTGAACTTCTCCAGGCGCTGTTCGGCGTCGAGTGGCAGCGGTTCGTCTGACGAGGACACGGTCATGACGCCCCAAAGACGGCCCTCGACGATGATCGGGCTCGCAACGGTCGAGAAGATGCCCAACCGACTTGCGGTTGCCGCGACGGGATTAGGCGCCGCTGCGTAGCCCTTTTGAATGACTCGGGAAGAGCGCCCGGTGCGATACACCTCGGCGGCCGCCATCCCGTCCTGGAGCTCCCACCGTGCCCCGATCGAAATGTTGAAGCCGTTCGAAAGGCCGGCGACGACGATTGCCGGGCCGTCCTCGAACTTGAGAACCGCTCCCCCCGAGCGGACCAGACGAGCGATCTCGTTGCTGACGGCGGAGAAGATCTCGGCGAGATCCACACCTTGCGCGGCCAACGTCGCCACCCGGCGCAGCGCCGCCTGCTCGTCGGCGAGGCGTGCGAGTGCTTCATTCGCCTGCGTGTTGGAGATCGCAGTCGCCACCAGCTCGGTGAAGGCCGCGATCCGCGTTTCCGCATCCTCGGGAAACGGCTCCGAGCCGCGCGTCGCCGCGATCAGCGCGCCCCAGAGCCTCCCGTCGACGAGGATCGGCGCGCCGACTGTCGAGCGTAGGAGCAGACCGCGCGCGACGTCGGCGGTTTCGCCCTCGACTTCGCCGTACGAGTCCATTCGCGCGTGTGCGCCCGTCCTGAAGATGCGGGCCGCGACGCTGTCGCCGTCCAGCGGCAGTCGCGTCCCGATCGGCAGCATCGGACCGGCACCGCTCCACCCGGCGATCGTCGTCGCCGCCTGGTCGTCGGGGAAGGTATGCATCGCAGTCAGGTCGGCGCCGAGAAGTGGACCGACCGCTTCCGTGACGGCGGTGAACACCTCCCCCGGCGACGCCTGCCGTGCAACGAGCTCTGCGACTCGTCGCAGCGCTGCCTGCTCCTCTGCGAGCCGTGCCAGCCCAGAGCGGCTCTCCGCGTTCGCAATCGCGGTCGCGACGAGCTCCGTGAAGGAGGCGAGCCGCGCCTCGGTGTCCGCAGGCAGCGGCTCCTTCCGGGTCGAGGCGGCGGTCATGACGCCCCAGAGGCGGCCCTCGACGATGATCGGCGTACCGACGGACGACTGGTAGCCCGCCGCACGGGCAGCGTCGCCGATGGGGCCCGACGCATTGGCGTAGACGTTGAGCCGAGCCGGACGGCCCGTTCGAAGCACGATCGACATGACGTTGTTTCCCCCGGGGACTTCCCGCCCTCCCACCGGGAAGGCGGGCACGCCCTTGCTCCAGATGGCGAGGGTGGTGAACATGTTGTCCGAGTCGTAGCGGCTCATCGCCGCCTGGTTGACGGGAACCAGTTGCCCCAACTCCTCGGTGACGGCCGTGAACACGTCCTGCGACGGCGCTCCTCGTGCCACCAGCGTCGCGACCCGGCGCAACGCGGCCTGCTCCTCGGCCAGCCTCGCGAGCGCCTCGCGTGATTCGGCGTTCTCGATCACCGTCGCGAGCAAGTCGGTGAAATCGGCGAGTCGCTGCTCCGTGCCGTTCGGGAGCTGCTCCGGGCTCGAGGCGACCACCGCTCCCCACGGGCGTCCTGCGACGACGATCGGGCTACCGACCGCGGAGCGGATCCACGAGGTGCGAGCGCTCTCAGCGATCTCGCCTTCGAGCCCGGTGTAGTCGTCGACGCGAGCTGCCTTGGCCGTGTCGCGCACGAGTCGAAGGACGTTGGTCCCTTCGAGCGGCAAGCGACTGCGAAACGGGGTGCTCGTACCCTCGGCCGAGAAGAGGCCGCACTCGGTAACGGATTCGTCAGCCTCGTACCGGACGACCCTCACGAGCGGCACGTCGATCACATGAGCGATCTCCCTGGCGACGACCGCGAAGAGCTCTGTCGGTTGCACGCCCTCCGCGGCGAGCGTCGCGATCCGCCGCAGCGCAGCCTGCTCGGTCGCGGCGTGCCGACGCTCGGTCACGTCGCCCGCGACTCCGTACGGGCCCCCCTCGTCGGGGACGCCGTCGCCGTCCACTCGACCCACCTGTACAACCGTCCTTACGCGCTCGCCGTCAGTCTAACCGGTCCTTTCGGGGCCTTTTGATCCGTCTCGCTCAGCTCCCGCACAGGCGGTCGTAGAGGGCGAAGTGGGCCGTTTGCGGTCCCGGCGGCGTCATCTCGGTGCGTACAAGCTTGTGTGCGCAGCGAACTGCGTCAGCCGACAGGTGGAACAGTCGACACCGCCCAGAGGAACAGTCAACTAGTGCGACGTCTCGTTGGGCCAGCGTGGATTCGTGCCTTGCCGGCTGCTTTTCAGTTCTGCGCCAGTGTGCGGTGGCGCGGCGGGTAGTTGCACCGTGACGCGGAGCCCGCCGGCGTGGCGGGGGGTGAGGGTGAGGGCTCCTTCGTGTGCTTCGGTGATGCTCTTGACGATTGCCAGGCCGAGGCCGACACCCGCGTGGTCGGTGCGTATGCGTCTACTTCCGCGCTGAAACGGCTCGTCAAGCGCGGCAACGAGCTGTGGGGTGAGCTTCTCGCCGGTGTTCTCGACGGTGAGCACCACACTCTTTCGCTGGACGCTGGTCGTGACCCACACGGCGCCTTGTCCGGGAAGGTTGTGGACGATCGCGTTGTGCACGAGGTTCGTGCTCAACTGCAGCAGCAGCGCAGGTGAGCCGAGGGTCGGGGTCATGTCGCTGTAGGTCTCGATGGTGAGGCCGCGGTTTTCTGCGAGTGGGAGAAGTGTTTCCGTGGCTTCTTCGGCTACGAGCGACAGGTCGACGTGTTCTCGGCGAAGGACCGCTGGTCGGCGCGACTGAGCAGGAGCAATGCTTCGGTGAGGTCGATCGCTCGCGTGTTGACGGCGTGGAGACGATCGACAAGTTCGCCGTTCTCGTTGCCCGGATCTCTGCGCGCGACGTCGAGCAGTGTCTGGGTGACCGCTAGCAGCGTGCGCAGTTCGTGAGAGGCGTTGGCGGCGAATCTCTGCTGTTCGGCCACGTGTGCTTCGAGCCGCGCGAGCATGGTGTCGAAGACGTCGGCGAGGTCGCGGAACTCGTCTTTGCGGCCTTCCAACTGGATCCGGTGGGAGAGCGATCCGTTCGCGGCCATGCGCGGCGCGTCGGTGATGCGGGCCAGGGGGGCGAGCATGCGGCCGGCGAGCAGCCAGCCTCCCTTGGGTATGTAGCGCAGAACGACCACCCAGACGGCCGCGAGCATCAAGACGCCGGCAAGCATGAGGAAGCCGGTTCCAGAGAACGTCTAAAGAAACTGTAAGGCCCGCCTAAAACAGCCAAAAAGACCCCGTAGTCGAGGTGCGAAGTCTGGCAGAAGGTCTAGGCGAACAGGTCGAGCTCGGGCTCGATCACGATCTCCTGCGCGGTCCCGTCG